>BBEG01000947.1 GCA_001312645.1 Rhodococcus sp. JCM 9791 | reverse complement strand
CACTACCCACGCACCATGAACCCCTGCGACTTCGAGAAAGCCCGCACCATCCTCATCGACCACGCCAGCAAGACCGTCGCCACCAAAGCCACCGTCCGCGCCCTGATCCGCCGCCTCGAACACCTCTACGGCACCGGCGACGGACCACCACCCGGTGAGGATTCCACACGCAACGAACTGTTCGTCTCCACCACCCTGCACGGCAGGGTCGTCATCACAGGCGACTTCGATGCCGTCACCGGCGCCCGCCTCCGGCACCTGCTCTCCCCGTTGTCGGCACCGAGGCCCGAAACGAACGGCATCACCGACGACCGGCCGGCCTCCAAACGCACCGCCGATGCGTTCGAGCAACTCTTGCAGTGCGTCGAAGCCGCCGGGCTCGTCCCCGTCGAAGGCGGTGTGAAGCCGCACGTGACGGTCACCGCGTCGATCACGGATCTGACCAAGAACACCGCCGTCAAAGAACTCTTCGCGAACTCCCCAGAACACGGATACGCAACC
>BBEG01000946.1 GCA_001312645.1 Rhodococcus sp. JCM 9791 | reverse complement strand
TGCCGCTACGCGCCGGAGACCAGCTGATCGTCAACGCCGCCCGACCCACCGTACGCGCGCACGCCACCTCCCCACCGCCCTCGCCCACTTCCTCGACGCCGGGGTGCGGGTGCTGTCCACCCCGAACCTGCACACCGGCCTGATCATCACCCCCGACCAGGTGATCGTCGGACCCGCCAGCGCCTCGCACAGCTCCACGGTGGCGGACGAAACCGCCCTGGCCACCGATGATCCCGACACCCTCACCGCGGCCCACGTCTTCCTCGACGATCTCGACGACACCACCGAGGTCGACAAGGTGTTTCTCGACAGCGCCACCGAGATCTGGCGGCTCGGCCGTGTCGTACCTTTGGCCGGGATCGGCAGCCGCACCCGCACAGGCCACGACTTCCTCCCCACCCCGGTGCGCCGGATGTTCCTGCGGCATCTCGGCGACTACACGCCGACCGCCGAGGCCGAGCACACCGAGGCCACGACCGCACCGGAAACGAATGGCCCGAACCC
>BBEG01000945.1 GCA_001312645.1 Rhodococcus sp. JCM 9791 | reverse complement strand
CCCGCGCGCACGGCGACCCCGCCGCTACCACCTGCCGTTCGCCCTGCATCTCGACGGCGCACTCGACGTGCCGGCGCTGCAGGCCGCGCTCACCGATGTGCTCGGTCGCCACGACATCCTCCGCAGCGTCTTCCTGACGACGAGCGACGGGCCCGTGCAGCAGGTGCTCGAAATCGACAGCGCTGTGGATACGTTCGACGTCGAGGTTGTCGGCGAGGACGACGTCGACACGCTGATCGGACAGTGGGCTGCCGCACCGTTCGACCTCACCGAAGACATCCCGTTCCGTGTGCGACTGTTCCGCGTGGCCGACGATCGGCACGTGCTCGCCGTGGTCGCCCACCACATCGCACTCGACGGTGCGTCGTTCGTGCCGCTCACCACCGACGTCGCCACCGCGTACGCCGCGCGCGTCGAAGGGCAGACTCCCGCGTGGGCGCCGCTACCACTGCAGTACCGCGACTACGCCCGCTGGCACCGCGATCGGCTCGGCAACGCCGCTGAT
>BBEG01000944.1 GCA_001312645.1 Rhodococcus sp. JCM 9791 | reverse complement strand
CGGGCCCCCCGCCGTCGTCGGTGGCGACATCGGATGCCGGCGCGGCGTCGCCCGCCGCAGCCTCACCGGGAGTACCGGTGCCTTCCTGCGTGAGGGTGAAGGTGCGCGTCCCGCTGACGGGATGCCCGTCGGCCGACGTCACGCGGTAGGCGATCGTGTACTCGCCGACCGGGCCGAGCCCGTCGATTTCGACACTGACGGTGGGGCCGTCGACGATCGGGTCGCCCTTGGACCACAGATTGCCGTCGGGGCCGACCACAGTGAGCGCTGCGAACTGCTCCTGCAGCGCCTCGTTGAACGTCACGCTGACCTGCTCGGGTGCCTCCGCGATCTCCACGCCCTGTTCGGGAGTGCTGCTGAGGACGACCGAGTGCGCCGCGGCGGGGCCTGCCGCGAGCATCAGTGCGCCGACAAGAGCGAGGAGTACGGTGCCGAGACGCTTCATGCCTGCTGTGCCGTTCATGCTCGCCGTCCCCGGATCACTGCGCCGAGGCCCAGCGCTGCGCCG
>BBEG01000943.1 GCA_001312645.1 Rhodococcus sp. JCM 9791 | reverse complement strand
CCGCGGCGCCCTGGGACTGCGCGCCAAAAAAGGCCGTCGACGACGGGTTGCTCACCGTGGTCACCGGGTTCCGCACCGCCGCCGTCGAACCCGCCACCGACGGTCAGGTCGCATTGGTCTCCGATACCGGCGCCCGCATCGAGCAGTCGACGAGATCATCGCCTCCACCGGCTTCCGGCCGGACCTGTCGTGGCTCTCGGAAATCCGCCTCGACCTCGACCCGGTGCTGCAGGCCCCGACCGCGCTCGCCCCGTTGATCGACCCGAACGTGCACTCGTGCGGGACCGTCTACCCGCACGGGGCCGCCGAGCTCACCCACCCCGAACCGGGCTTCTATGTGGTCGGGATGAAGAGCTACGGGCGGGCCCCGACGTTCCTGGCGATGACCGGCTACGAGCAGGTCCGCAGCATCGCCGCCGCCCTGGCCGGTGATCATGATGCCGCCGCCCGCGTCGAGCTGACCCTGCCCGAGACGGGAGTGTGCGGCGCGCCGGAGTGTTCGAC
>BBEG01000942.1 GCA_001312645.1 Rhodococcus sp. JCM 9791 | reverse complement strand
AGCTGGTCGCGCACTTCGCCGACAACGTCGCGCCGTGCTCGCTGCGTCCCGGCGAGTCGCTGCGCGGCGACGTCACCGAGGTCACCGTCCGGTGCCTGCGCATCGCGATCCACCTGCTCGACTCCGGTGAACTCCCGACGGACGCCGATCTCGCAGATCTGCGCAGCAGCGCAGCGCAGTGGGCGCGGGCGGGATTCCGCCTCGAATACATGCTGCGGATCTATCACGAAGGGATTCGCCTGGGCTGGGAGCTCGTCAGCGACCGGGCTCGCGAAGGCGACGTCCTGTCGGTCGCCGACGCCTCGCGGCTGTGGATGGCACTGCTCGAACGGGTCACCGTGACCGCCACGACCGGATTCGTCTCGGAACTCGAGGTCATCCGCCGCGAGCGCGACGTTGCCGCACAGGAACTCATCGCTGCACTTCTCAGCGGCCAGGATGCCGCGTCCGTCGCGCGTCGTTCCGGGCTCGAACTCGCCGACGGATCACCGTGCTCGCCGTGTCGC
>BBEG01000941.1 GCA_001312645.1 Rhodococcus sp. JCM 9791 | reverse complement strand
CCGTGATCCTGCTGTCGGCCGTGGCATCGCTGCTCGGTGCCGGCGCACACCTGATCACCAGCCAGATCGTCACCACCGCCATCGGTAGCGGATTCGATTTCGCGACGTGGATGCTGCTGGGACTGCACTCGCGATCGTGTCGTCGCACGCTGCGGCGGAACTGGTGCTGTGGATGTTCACCGACGCCGACGACCGTCGCCGGCACCTTTCGATCACCGCCGAGGACGTCGGCGCGCAATCCTCGACCCCGGTGACCGGTCCACTGACCGTCGCCGAGTCCCGGTCGGCGCTGTTGCTCGCCGTCGTGACCGTGCTGTGGTGCACCGAACCGCTGCACGGCATCCATCCCGCTGTGGTGGCGCTGCTCGGTGCGCTCGTCGCGACGTCGCCGCGCTACGGATCCGTGAAGCTCGGAGCCGCGCTGAAGACCGTGCCGTGGACACTGTTGCTGTTCATGGCCGCGACCCTGTCGATCGGCACCGCGCTCACGACCAGCGCGCCGCGGACTGGCTCG
>BBEG01000940.1 GCA_001312645.1 Rhodococcus sp. JCM 9791 | reverse complement strand
TGCGGCGTCGACGGGCACGGACTCGGGATCCTTCTCGGTGAGAAGCGGATCCGCCGCGTCACTGCGTCGTACGTCGGTGAGAACAAGGAGTTCGCGCGGCAGTATCTCTCCGGTGAGCTCGAGGTGGAGTTGACGCCGCAGGGCACGTTGGCGGAGAAGCTCCGTGCCGGTGGTGCCGGTATCCCGGCGTTCTTCACCCCGGCCGGTGTCGGTACCCCGATCTCCGAGGGTGGTCTGCGTGGCGGTATGCCGCCGATGGTTCGGTGGAGATCGCGTCTCCGGCGAAGGAGATCCGTGAGTTCCGTGGCAAGCGGTACGTGCTCGAGGAGTCCATCAACGCGGACTATTCGTTGGTGCATGCGCTCAAGGGCGACACCGAGGGCAATCTGGTGTTCAACAAGGCTGCGATGAACTTCAACCCGCTCGCGGCGATGGCCGGCAAGGTGTGCATCGTGCAGGTCGAGGAGCTCGTCGAGCCGGGTGAGATCGATCCGGCGCAGGTGCATCTGCCGGGCGT
>BBEG01000939.1 GCA_001312645.1 Rhodococcus sp. JCM 9791 | reverse complement strand
CCGCGCTCGCGGCGCTCGGCGGCCAGAAGGTCGACTACCTCTTCACCGACATCTCCCGTTTCTTCACCACTTCGGCCGCGGAGCGATTCGGTGCCCGCTCCGGATTTCGCACCGCGACAGCAGATATCGACGTCCGACTGACCGAGCAGAATCTACCGGCACGTGCATTCGACGTGGTTCTGGCCGCGAACGTTCTCCATTGTGCGACCGATGCGGGATCGTCGATCGCAGCCCTGAGTGAAGTGCTGGCACCGTCGGGAATCGCCGTCGTGATCGAGGCCGTTCGTGAGCACAACCTCGTGCTGGCCACGATGCAATTCCTGCTGTCACCGCGAGATGGCGGAGCGCATCCGGGTGCGGCCGACCGGCGGAACGGCAGCGTCTTCCTTTCCGATGCCGACATCCGGCACTATCTGTCCATCAACGGTATTCGCCCGTCCATCGAACTCCCGGGGAGGGAACTGCGCTGGCCGCGCCGTCACAGCGCCTGTTCGTCGGCCAAGCCTGTGACGGCGAGAG
>BBEG01000938.1 GCA_001312645.1 Rhodococcus sp. JCM 9791 | reverse complement strand
CCGGTATGCGCGTTGGCGCGGGTGCGGGAATCGGTGAGCGAGGGGTCGGGAAGCGTGCGCACCCAGTCGTCGATGCCGGCCATCGATCGCGGAAGGAAGTCCAGACCGAACATGATTCCGTAATCAGGGTCGGCGAGGATCACCTCGTGTCCCAGATCGCGGAGCGTCGTGGCGAGCGCGGTGATGCGGGAGCGTACTCGGGGATCGAGCCGCTCGGTGTGGCGGTGAACGGAGGCTTCAGGGACAAGGCGATTCGCAGCCGCCCCGGATCGCGTCCCACCGCGTCGGAGACCGTCATCGGATCGCGGCGATGGAGATCGCCGGGTCGATTACCGCTGACCGCGTCGAAGAGGAGCGCAGCATCGGCGACCGTGCGGGCGAGCGGCCCGTGTGTGGTCAGTCCGTAGAAGGCCTCGGGATCGGGCCACATCGAGATCCGACCACGTTGTGGCTTGATGCCTACCAGGTTGGTCCACGCTGCCGGGATCCGAACCGAACCGGCGCCGTCGGACCCGAGCGCTGC
>BBEG01000937.1 GCA_001312645.1 Rhodococcus sp. JCM 9791 | reverse complement strand
GACGAACAGCACCACAGTGCCATCTCGGTGCCGTCGACCCGCGCACGGATCGGTTCGGCGGTGGCGAGCACCGCGATCATCGCGGCGGCGGCCGCGGGCCATTTCCCGATCCGCGGCTGCCATTTGTCTCGTAGCCGCACCGAATCCGGGTAGCCGCCGAGGCTGGCGGTGTTGACGAAGACCTGGTCGCTGCGCCCGTCTGGTCCGTGGACGGTGACCGCTCCCATGTCGACACGTGCCGCCTGCCCGCCGGTGACGGCCTGCACCGTGTCGTCGAGGGCTCCCGCGCCGGCGCGAGCGCGAAATGGTTGAGGGTGCCGCCGGGGAACACCGCAAGCGGCAGATCGTGACGGTGGGCGACCGCGGCAACGGTCTGCACGGTGCCGTCCCCGCCGCACACGCCCAGCGCCTGCGGTCGTTCGGTGGCGACGAGCTGCTCGAGCATCTGTCGAGGTCGGTGTCGGGTTCGAAGTTCGGCGATGCGGCGTGCGGCAGCCGGTCGGCGAGATCGTCGGCGGTG
>BBEG01000936.1 GCA_001312645.1 Rhodococcus sp. JCM 9791 | reverse complement strand
TCCGGCCGCCCGTGCGCGGTGAGCGCCACCGAGTTCGCCGACCCCACCGTGACGCCGAGTCCTGATGCCATGCACATACTCCTGATCCGGGCGGATGCTTCCTCCGACGTGGGTGCAGGGGACCTGCACGTCTCTCGGCTCCTATGTCGTTCGCCGCGCCGATGTCGTTAGCGGCGTCCCCACAGAGCGGGGGCGAATCCCCTAATGCCCCCCATCCCCTAACCGCCCGATCGCCGAAGGTGGGGGGCGAAGACCCCTTGGGAGCCGGGGGCGGGGGTTCGTAGCGTCGAAGGCAGTTTCGACAACCCAGGAGAGATGCGATGTCCAATGCAGTGCTCGACTTCATCCTCGATCTGTTCCGCGACAAGGACGAACTCGCTCGTTACTGCGCGAACCCGGAGGCTGTGCTCGCGAGGCAGGACTGATCGACGTCTGCCACGCCGACATCGTCGCGGTCGCGCCCCTCGTCGCCGACACCGGACTGTTCGCCGGGTCGACGGGCGGACCTGACCGCCGCGCTGAACGGTG
>BBEG01000935.1 GCA_001312645.1 Rhodococcus sp. JCM 9791 | reverse complement strand
CGCGACCGCGGACCCGGAGAGGCGACTGCGGTGTCGCTGTGAATGCCGGTGAGTTACCCATGCGGTTGATTATGCACTGCTGTGCAAATTATTTCATCACCGGGGCGGACCCCGGATCAGCTGTTCTTCATCGACCGCCGGATCTCGTCCAGTTTGTCGGCCGCGGCTTCCTACGATCCTCGTACTGCTCGTCGAGTGTCCTGCCGGCCGCGCTCTCATGGGCCAACTCCTCCATGCCGGTCGCCATCCCGGCTCGCCGCTCGATCTTGTCGCGCACCGAAGCGAAGGTCGGCACTCCACCTTCGGTGTATCCGGTGATCTCCTCGATCGTCGCGCCCGAGTCCCGGTCGGTGTGATGTCCGGATCGGGCACCGGCTCCGGATCGATCGGAGGGACGTCGGGTATCGACGGGCCGGGCGGCACGTCGGGCACCGACGGCGTGTCCGGTCCCGCGGGGGTCACGTCCGGTACCGGCTCCTCCGGGTCGTCGGGATCCGGTACCCGCCCTCGAGACGATTCATGCGTGCTCA
>BBEG01000934.1 GCA_001312645.1 Rhodococcus sp. JCM 9791 | reverse complement strand
CCGGTACACCGTCGGTGCTGCCGCGAAGTTGGTGACGCCGAAGGTGTCGAGCACCTGCCAGGTGAGCGCCGGGGGAGAACCCGGCGTGCAGCAGCAGGCTCCGGCGACCGGCGGCGAGAGGTCCGAGCAGCGCGTAGTACAACCCGTACGCCCAACCCGGATCCGCCGCGTTCCAGAACACGTCGTCCTCACGGACGTCGAGACCGAATTCGAGGTAGGCGTGGAACGAGGCCAAGGCCTTGACCGGAACCGGGACGCCCTTGGGGGTGCCGGTGGTACCCGAGGTGAAGAGCTGGACGAGACCTCCGTCGCCGCCCACCGACACCGCAACTCCTCGCGGATCGTCAGCGGAATGGGATTCGACGAGCTCCGCGAAATCCAATCCGACACCGTCCCCATCGCCTACGACGATCACCTGCCACGGCGCATCGTGAGGGATGTCGTCGCCGGGGGCGAGCTTGCCCACCTGATCACCGTCCGCAACGACAACCTTCGCGCCGCTCGCGCCGAGCCGAAAGGCGATCGCGGGCG
>BBEG01000933.1 GCA_001312645.1 Rhodococcus sp. JCM 9791 | reverse complement strand
GCTGGTGTCACAAATTCGGGCAGGCCTACGCGAACGAGTTACTGCGCCGCCGGCCTCGGCCCGGCGACAAATGGTATCTCGATGAAGTGTTCATCCGCATCAACGGCACGCAGCACTATCTGTGGCGGGCGGTCGATCAAGACGGCAACGTCCTCGACATACTGGTCCAGTCCCGCCGGAACGCGAAGGCGGCCACACGGTTCTTCCGCAAGCTACTCAAGGGCCTGCGGTACGTACCGCGGGTGATCGTGACCGACAAGCTGACCAGCTACCAGGTGGCGCACCGCGAGACGATGCCGTCGGTCGAGCACCGTCGATCGAAATACCTGAACAACCGCGCCGAGAACTCGCATCAACCGACCCGGCAACGCGAGCGTGCGATGAAACGCTTCACATCGGTCCGGCACGCGCAGCGATTCCTGGCTGCGTTCAGCGGAATCTCACCGCATTTCCGGCCTCGCCGACACCTGTTATCGGCGACCCAATGGCGCGAAGAGATGGCCGACCGATTCCGGGTTTGGAGCGAGGTGACCGCAATAA
>BBEG01000932.1 GCA_001312645.1 Rhodococcus sp. JCM 9791 | reverse complement strand
AGCGACGGCGGCGCCGGCGCCCTGCGCGCGCTCGGCGTTCGGATCCTCGACCGGGACGGACATGATCTTCCCGACGGCGGCCGCCACCTCGTGCGAGCCGATCGACTCGACCTCGATGCCCTGCACCCGGCCCTCGCCGACGCCGAGATCGTCCTGGCCGGCAACACCCACAACGTGCTGTGCGGGCCGCGGGGGGTCGCCCGGGTGTTCGGTCCCCAGAAGGGCGCGACTCCCACGCAGGTCGACGAACTCTCCGCCGCGCTGGACAGGTGGGCGGAGATGCTCGAACAACACTGCACTACTACCGGATTCGATATCCGGACCGGTCCCGGAACCGGGGCGTCCGGTGGGCTCGGCGCGGGACTCGCAGCGCTCGCCGGGGCACGTATCGCGTCCCGTTTCGACGTGCTGCTCGACAGCGGACTGTCCGGCATCGACCTCGACGTTCTCGTCGCCCGCGCGACCTGATCATCACCGCGGAGGGAAGCATCGACTTCCAGACACCGCACGGCAAGGTGCCCGCCGAGATCGCGCGGCG
>BBEG01000931.1 GCA_001312645.1 Rhodococcus sp. JCM 9791 | reverse complement strand
GGACGCGTCGACGGCGACGCCGGGCAGCGCCCTCCGGACCCCTATGGCGATCGCCGACGCAACGGAGGGCGCGTCGAGACTCTCCTTGAATCCGCTGGGTGCGACAAGAATTCGGTGCGGAACCTTCAGTGCCATTACGCCACTCCTATCGATGAGGGGAGAACAATTCAGTGGGTGACCACGGGTGGAATCATGGGAACAGCGGCATGCCGAGCAGCGGCCACACGAACCAGGCGAACAGAAGCACCAGGCCGCGCTGAGCGGGCCGAGCACCGCGGACAACCGCAGCAGGTCCTTGCTCGTGTAGGTGGGAACGTCCGGCACCGACGAGAACAGCGTCACCGGTTTCGCGGAACTGGGCAATGTATGACAGAAGCCGGCTGCGGCGGTCGAGAGGAATGCTGCCGCGAGCGGATCGACGCCGACGGTGGGTGCGAGCGCCACGACCACGGGGATGAGCACCGCAGACCGTGCCGAACGCGACTGGATCACCAGGTGCGCGGCGGTCGAGATCACGACGACGACCACGATGAACAGCGGTCCC
>BBEG01000930.1 GCA_001312645.1 Rhodococcus sp. JCM 9791 | reverse complement strand
CGGCGGCGGGTTCACCCCGTTCGCGATGACCTCCGGATGGGCGCACCCCGGTCCGCACACCGATCCGGATATCGGGTTCGGGGAGATGAAGGTGTATGTGCAACCGACCATCCCCGTCCAACCCGCCGCCGCCGATCTGAAGTTCGTGTGGATGAACATGGAGAACTTCCGGGCCGGTGTCGCCACGCTCGACGACCGGATCGGTGGGGTCCCGCAACTGTCCACCACCATCGCACCCGGACCCGGACCCGTCATGGCGGCGCTGTTCGGGTCGGTCCAGTACGTCAACGGTGCATTCTGCCAGGTCGTGTACACCATGGGCGGATTCTTCGTCTGACCCCACCGCGGTGACCGGACGATGCTCAGCGCAGTCGTTCGGCCGCCCGCGCCAACTCCACCAATTCGGCACACAACCGGCGCAGTTCCCTCGGATCGGCACCTTCGTCGACGGCGGTCGCCACATCTTCCGCGGCGCACCGCACCTCGAATGCCCGATCGGTCAGGGCCTCGGCCTCCACCGCCGACAGCACCACCGCATCGGCCGCGAGCC
>BBEG01000929.1 GCA_001312645.1 Rhodococcus sp. JCM 9791 | reverse complement strand
TATGTGTATGTGTCTCCCGTGTACGACCGGTTGACGCAGATCGTGATGGCAGACGGCACTCACGAGCTCGCGCCGATGGTGGCCACCGAGTGGACCTTCGCCCCCGACGGAATGTCTGCGACATTCACCCTGCGCGAGGGCGTGACTTTCTCCGACGGTGCCGTCCTGGACTCGGTCGCAGTCAAAGCAAACCTCGATCACGCCAAGAACACACCCGGATCCACTGCTGCACCAGCATTCTCGATGATCGACTCGGTCGAGGCCCTCGATCCCACGCACGTGAAAATCCACACCAACCGGCCGGCGGCGGACCTGCCGTACGCCCTGTCCGCGTCCGAGGGATCGCTGATCAGCAAACGCTCTCGACAACCCGGACCTGGATCGCAACCCTGTCGGTTCCGGGCCGTACATCGCCACCGACGTCAGACTCGGTGACTCGGTGACATACGAACGCCGCGAAGGGTACTGGGACGAATCAGCACAGATGGCGAAAACCATCACCATCACCGGGCTCCCCGATGACAACGCAAGAATGAACGCCCTGCGCTCCGGCCA
>BBEG01000928.1 GCA_001312645.1 Rhodococcus sp. JCM 9791 | reverse complement strand
CGCTCGGCCCGACGGTGCTGCGTACTTCGTCGGCCGCGGCGGTCGCGCTCGGTGCGGTGGGCGTGATGACCGACCGCTGGAGCCAACAGCCCCTGCACTGATCGTCACCTGCAGATCGATAATGGTGCGCATGCCACGCATCCGCATCGACTACGGTTCCGAGCCGGCCCAGTTCGGGCACCTGTACACCCCGACCGGATCCGACGTTCCGGTTCCCGTGGTGATGCTGATCCACGGCGGGTACTGGAGTGCCGACTTCCACCTGAACCTCGCAACGACGCTGGCGTCCGAGTGCGCTCGTCGCGGGGTGGCCGCGTGGAACGTCGAGTACCGGCGGGTCGGGGCGGGCGGAGGGTGGCCGGAGACGAGTGCCGACATCGAGACGGCGCTGGTCGCGACCACCACATTGTTGCCCGACGCCTCGCCTGTTCCGCTCGATACCGGTGATGTTCGGATCGTCGGTCATTCTGCGGGTGCCAACTCGCGCTGTGGGTAGCAGGGCAGGGGACTGCCCGGTGCGGCCGAGTCGCGTCATCGCCCAGGCGGGAGCGCTCG
>BBEG01000927.1 GCA_001312645.1 Rhodococcus sp. JCM 9791 | reverse complement strand
TGCGCGGCGCCGCACGGATCACTGCCTCGGGTGCCGGGTTCTGTGATGTGTCGGCATCGCCCGGAGTTTCCGCGTCGCGGGGAACAGGATGCGGGGCGAGACGATCCCACAGTTCCGGGGTGTCCGTTTCGGGCGCGAACTCGGTGGTGCCGGATCTCTCGCTCTGTCCAGCGGAACTGCCAGGCCCCTCGACACCGCTCGAACCTTCGGCCCCACCGCCGGAACCGCCCATCGCGAGCGCCAGACCCCCGCCGAGCATCGCAACGAGAGCGACGACGACGGCCATGAGAGCCAGGTTTCGGCGAGTCGATGCCGCACCCGCCGCAGCAGCAGGCTGCAATGGAAGACGTCGTGATGCGACCAGGGCCGCCCCGGTAGGGCGGTGCCATGGCACACCGTGCGGCGTCACGAACGGGACACCGAGGATCGTGGAGAGTTCCCGGGCGGACACCACGTCGCCGGGGCGCAGGTCGAGGAAGACCAGCGCCGCCGGTGAGACGCCGGCCCGGGCGAGCGCTTCGTCCATGGCATCGGGCAGGGCGGGCGGTGTCGGGCAGGG
>BBEG01000926.1 GCA_001312645.1 Rhodococcus sp. JCM 9791 | reverse complement strand
TGGGCGAGGGCCGCGACGTCGCCGTGTCCTCGAGGCCGCCGCGATCCGGGTGTGCATCCTGGTGATCCGCACTCGACTGACATCGGTGATCAGTGTGTCTCTGACCAACGCGTGCACGAACCGGATGCGCCCGGGCCCCGGCTCGTCGAGCAGTCCCGCGATGACACCCGCGTCGAGCGCGTCGAGCACGCCGTCCTCGTCTGTGTCGGCGGCCCGCACGAGCACCTCCACCGAGCTTTCCCGGCCTGCCACCGCCGCCAGCCGCAGGACGGACACACCACTCTCGGGCAGTCGTGCGAACCGGCGTCGCAGCACGTCCCGTACGCCTCGGGGACCTCGGAGAGCGCGATCAACGCGCCCTCGCCGTTGAGCAGCCGCGCGCTCTCCCGCACATAGAACGGGTTGCCGCCGGTCCGCTCAGCGATCCCGGCTGCGGTCACGTCGTCGACCGCGCACTCGGTGCGTACGAGTTCCGCGACGGCCTCGCCAGTCAACCCGGGCAGATCCAGCCGGAGCGGTGCGGTGCGGGCCAGGGACCCCAGGGTGTCGGTGAGGCG
>BBEG01000925.1 GCA_001312645.1 Rhodococcus sp. JCM 9791 | reverse complement strand
CCGCGCAGTTCGGCGGCTACGACGTCGTCGGCTCCGCGAACGCGTCCACGGGGTCGGCCGGAGCGCGCATGTCGGGTGCCGTGGCGGCGGCACTCGTGCTTGCCGCGGTTGTCGCGGGATTCGCCACCGACAAGTTCACCGACCGGTCCGCCAGTACACCGGTGTCTCCTGCCGGAACCAACGGCGTCGTCGTCACGGAAGACCCGGCCCAGCCGGTGAACCCGAGCGAGACCGACATCCCGTCGTCCGATCCCGACCCGTCGCTGTCTCCGACGGAGACCACTGACGCGACCTCGACGGAACGCCACTTCCGGCTCCGCCACCGTCGACCGTTCAGCCGACGGACATCCCGGTATCGAACGGCGGCCCCACGGCCACCCCGACCCCGATCGATCAGGTGCAGACGCTCGAGGCGTCGCCGGACGAAACCACCGACAGATGGCACTCGACGACGTCTCCGACGCCGACCCCCACGGACCCGACCGATCCCACAGTCACGACGGACCCCACAAGTCCGACCGACCCCACGGAACCGACAGATCCGACCGACCACAGACACACCGA
>BBEG01000924.1 GCA_001312645.1 Rhodococcus sp. JCM 9791 | reverse complement strand
CGACCCGTCACCGCACCGGGCATGGACCGCCACCTACGGCGCATGGGAGGACGAAGTTCCGGCGTGGCTACCGGACAATGTCCTCGCGGCCCGGGTCCCCTCTCCGGGTGCGTGGACCACCCGTCCCCATGTCCTCGACCGTCCTTATGTCGTGCTCGACACCGCGGCGCTGCAGGAGTCGCTGTCGCTCGAATCGGTGACAGTGACACGGGCCCGCGTCCGCTCGGTAGGTCCCGGTGAAGTGGTCCTCGACGACGGTCAGCGACTGCGCGCCGTTCATGTCTTCGATGCCCGCGGGATCCAGGCGACCTCCGATTCCGCGCAGCAAACGGCATTCGGTGTGGTGACCGACGCGCACACCGCGGCGCCTGCCCTCGAGGATCATGCGGCGTGGTTCATGGATTGGCGGCAGGACAACGGCGCCACCGCGACGGACACACCGTCGTTCCTGTATGCCGTGCCGTTGGACGACGAACGGGTTCTTCTCGAAGAGACGTGCCTGGTAGGACGGCCCGCACTTCCTCTCGCCGAGTTGCAGCGCAGGCTCGCGACGCGGCTGGCCGCCCGCGGC
>BBEG01000923.1 GCA_001312645.1 Rhodococcus sp. JCM 9791 | reverse complement strand
TGGTCGGCATCGGCGGGAGTCGTGATCGGTGGCGGCAGTCGTCGTGGGGGCGGTCGTCGTGGTGTCGCTGCCACCGCACGCGGTGAGCAGGGCTGCGGCGGCAACGAGAGCGATCGATGCGCCGATTCGGCGGTTCGTCAACATCTCACCTTCCTTGAACGACACGGTGTCGTGGGTTCATGGAGATCGTCGTCGCCGCGCATGTATCCGTTAGCGACAGTTACGGATTCGTTACTGCTGCAAGGGGGATGCGTCCGTTGCGTCCGGTTTCGAACCGCGGCGGCGAAGTTCGGCCTGCGCTCGATCGAGGCCTCCGTGTTCGAGTGCGGCGAGCGCGGATTCGTCCTCCCACACCACGGTGCCCCGCGCCCGGACTGTCACGCGCAGTGTCCCGGCCAGGTGCTCGATCGACCCGGCCACGTTGCGGCGTTCCGCGGGAATCGGCACCGGCAGCACATGCGCACGCCCGAGTGGGGAGTTCCCCTCGATCTCGACGCTCCACCGCCGGTTGCCGCCGCGCAGTGACCACGATTCGTCGGTGACGTGGGCGCGGATCGGGGACGTCACCGGAT
>BBEG01000922.1 GCA_001312645.1 Rhodococcus sp. JCM 9791 | reverse complement strand
GGAGCGGGCCGCCGAACGCGAGCGAGCTCGCATCGCGCGCGACATGCACGACATTCTTGCTCACTCCATCACCCTGATGGTGGTGCAGGCGGAGGCAGGCCCTGTCGTCGTGGAGCATTCACCCCGGCGTGCGGCCGACGCGTTCGATGCCATCGCGGAGGCCGGCCGTGACGCCCTCTCCCAACTCCGCCGGCTACTTGCGATCCTGAAAGAGGAAGACGTCTCCCGCGCACCGCAACCGACCATCGAAGACCTGCCCGTTCTCGTCCGGCAGGTCGGCGGAACCGGCCCGGCCGCGGTCTATCGTGTCGAAGGTGAACCACGCGCAGTCCCCGCCGATTGCGGTGTCGCGGTGTATCGGATCGTCCAGGAGTCGTTGACGAACATCGTCAAGCACGCCGAAGCAGAACACGCGGAGGTCCACATCCGCTGGCACGACGACGCACTGGAGATCACGATCACCGACGATGGACGCGGTGCGGACACCGCACGACCCGCTGGAGGTCACGGCCTGATCGGTATCCGCGAGCGCGCCGCCGCATGCGTGGTACTGCCGTCGCGGGTGCCCGACCC
>BBEG01000921.1 GCA_001312645.1 Rhodococcus sp. JCM 9791 | reverse complement strand
CGGCGTCGATCACCGCGGCGAGCGCCTCGACGGTCGGGTGGGTGAACAGCGTCCGCAGCGACACACTCACACCGGTCTCGTCGCGCAGCCGTCCGACGAGCACGGTCGCGAGCAGGGAGTTGCCGCCGATGCCGAAGAAGTCATCGTCGCGCCCCACCGTGTTGTTTCCCACCCTTCGTGCCCCACCGTGTCGCGGCCGAGCAGTTCCGCCAGGATCCGCGCGACCGTGATCTCGGTGACGGTCAGCGGCTCCGACGAACCCGACGACCCACCCGTCGACGCGGCCGGCAGCGCCGCCACATCGATCTTGCCGTGTGCGGTGAGCGGGATCGTCTCGAGAGGCACGATGTGAGCGGGCACGAGATGCGCGGGCAGCAGAGCCCGCAACCGGGATCGCACCGGCTCGACATCGACAGACGACGGCGTCACATACGACGTGAGAACCCCGTTGCGCGGCAACGTGACAGAACGATCGACCTCGCCCAACGCCGCCAGCGCCGCGTCGATCTCGCCGGGTTCGATGCGCACACCGCGCAGCTTGAACTGGCTGTCGCTGCGGCCGTGGAATTCGAG
>BBEG01000920.1 GCA_001312645.1 Rhodococcus sp. JCM 9791 | reverse complement strand
CCGGCGATGTCCCCCGCAGCTGTGGCCCGAACTGCTCTCCGCGGTCGCCGCGATCGTCCCCGACAGCCCCGCCCTCGTCTACGGTGACCGATCGGTGACCTACGGCGAACTCGACCTGTGGTCCAACCGATTCGCCCGCGTCCTCCTCGAGGAGGGTGCCGGACCGGAACGCATCGTCGCACTGGGAATCGCGCGGTCCATCGAATCGGTCGCCGCGCTGTGGGCGGTCGCCAAGCCGGTGCGGCGTTCGTGCCGATCGACCCGGCTATCCGCTCGACCGCATCGAATACATGCTCACCGATTCCGGTGCCGTGCTCGGCCTGACCACCGGCACACACCGGCCACACCTACCGACCTCGTGCCCTGCTCGAACTCGACGCCCCGGACTTGCGCGACCGCATCGAGCACACCTCCGGTGCTCCCGTCACCGACGCCGACCGGCCCTGCGATCTGCACTTCGATCACGCCGCCTACCTGATCTACACCTCCGGATCCACCGGCCGCCCCAAAGGGGTGCTCGTGCCGCACCGCGGCCTGGCGAACCTGTCGGCGACCCTGCACACCCGGCTCGCG
>BBEG01000919.1 GCA_001312645.1 Rhodococcus sp. JCM 9791 | reverse complement strand
CGCGGTAGCGGGGAGCGAGCTGGTTCCGAGCCGGAGCGCCATGCCGATGCCCGGGCCGACCCGGATGCGTCGTCGCCACCCCTCGATCCGAGAAGCGTCGAATCCGCCGCGCTCGAGCATGTCGAGTGTGGTGAGGATGTGGCATCCGGCGATGACGGTACGGGCGGAGATGATCCGTCCGGACTCGGTGTGGACAGTCCAACTCTCGCCTGTACGACGAATCTCCACCGCGGCGTCGCTGCAGGTCACGAAACCTCCGTCGGAGGCGAGTCGGGACGCGAGGGCTTGTGTGAGTGCGCCACTGCCACCGACGGCGCGACCCGGGGGCAGCGTGTGCATCAGTGCGGCGAACCCGACCATGGGTGCGGTGCCGGGCTCGGACATCGGTGGCCCGGACTGTGCACCGAACCAGGCGAGCGCGGCCTTGAGCGGTTCGTCGTCGAAGTATTCGTCGAGCAGGGCGTCGCCCGAGGTGAGGAATCGCCGCGACAGATCGAGTGCGCCGCCGCCCAGGTCGAGTCCACTGAAGGCTGGGACGAGGTGGCGGGCGGTGGGTGGCGCTGCGAACGATTTCAT
>BBEG01000918.1 GCA_001312645.1 Rhodococcus sp. JCM 9791 | reverse complement strand
CCAGCCGCTCGAGCCGCCCGGGGCGCAGCAGCGCCGGATCGATCAGGTCCGGGCGGTTGGTCGCACCGACACCACGACGTCGCGCAGGGGCTCGACGCCGTCGAGTTCGGTCAGCAACGACGCCACGACCCGATCAGATACTCCGGAGTCCGAACTCTGCCCGCGGCGTGGCGCGAGGGCGTCGATCTCGTCGAGGAACACGAGCGAGGGCGCAGAATCCCGCGCGCGCTGGAACAGTTCTCGCACCGCCTTCTCCGATGCCCCGACCCATTTGTCCATCAGTTCGGCGCCCTTGACGGCGTGCACGCTCAGCCGTCCGGTACTGGCCAGTGCGCGCACGAGGAACGTCTTGCCGCAGCCGGGCGGGCCGTACAGCAGCACCCCGCGAGGCGGATCGACACCCAGGCGCGCGAACGAGTCGGGATGCTGCAGTGGCCACAGCACGGCCTCGGTCAGTGCCTGCTTCGTCTCGACCATGTCGCCCACGTCGTCGAGGCTGACGCTGCCGATCGCCAGTTCCTCGGATCCGGAGCGAGACAGCGGCCGGATCACCTCGAGCGCGCCGACGAGGTCATCCT
>BBEG01000917.1 GCA_001312645.1 Rhodococcus sp. JCM 9791 | reverse complement strand
CGCGGGCGCGGCGAAGCGGAGCGCTCCGACCGGGGGTTGGGCGTAGGGGATACCACGGAACACCGCGTGCCTCTGCAGCCGCCGCCCCTGCACCATGCCTTCGCTGGTCCGTACCTTTGGCTGTTCGGACATGACGCTTCCTTCCCTCGCGTGAACCCCAGGATTATGGGTCGGGTGTATTATGTCAATCGTATTGGAAAGTTCCTGGGATACGAGGGGGGCCGGCGATGCCGAAACAGGTGGACCACCGCGGACGCCGCGAAACGATCGCCCGCGCACTGTGGCGGGTGGTGGAGCAGCGCGGCGTCACACAGCTGACGATGCGCGTGGTGGCGCAGGAGGCGGGCATGTCACTCGGACAGCTGCAGCACTACTTCGCTTCCCGGACCGCGATGCTCTCCTTCGCCATGGACTTCGCGTCCGAGCAGACCTCGGTGCGCATACAGCAGGGGCTCGAAAAGCTCGGTGACGGTCCGCACCCTCGCGACGTGCTGCGACTGACGCTCGCGGAAATGCTTCCCCTGCATGCCGACGCCCGCGCGACCAGCCGGATGAGCGCCGCCTACGTCCTGGAGGCGCTGC
>BBEG01000916.1 GCA_001312645.1 Rhodococcus sp. JCM 9791 | reverse complement strand
CCTCGGTGCAATCGGCACCCCTGCGCGACCGCCTCGGCCAGATGGTGAGTCACTCCGACAATGTGCTCGCCGAGGCCATCGGCCGCGAGGTCGCCATCGACGCAGGGGCAGGGGCATCCTTCTCCGACGCCACCGGCGCCGTCCTGCGCGTGCTGCAGGGCGCAGGCTTCGACACCTCCGGTGTGACGCTCGCAGACCTCAGCGGCCTGTCGGTCGACGACCGGATCCCCGCCGGCCTGCTCGACTCCATCATGGCGGCCGCAGCGGCACCGGACCGTGAGGAACTGCGCCCGATACTCGACTACCTGCCTGTCGCCGGTGGTACCGGCACCCTCGCGGATCGCTACGGCGCGGTGAATCGCGCCGGAGCCGGGTGGGTTCGCGCCAAGACGGGCACACTGAATCTGGTGAGCGGACTTTCGGGATATGTAGTCGACGTCGACGGTCGCGTGCTCTCGTTTGCGCTGCTGTCCAACGATCGCTCCCCCGGGGAGGCCCGGCCCGCACTCGATGCGGTGGCCGCGGTCCTTCGAGAATGCGGATGCCGATGAGTGGCGCCGACCGCGCACTCGGCGACGCGAT
>BBEG01000915.1 GCA_001312645.1 Rhodococcus sp. JCM 9791 | reverse complement strand
ATCCCCGTGCCGCTCGCGTCCGGCTGGACGAAGCACTGGCGCTGTGGCGGGGGACCGTGTTCGCCGAGGTCGCCGACGAGCCATGGGCCGTGGCCGAGACCGCCCGGCTGAATGAGCTGCGTCTGGTCGCCCGCGAACTGCACATCGCGGCAGGACTACAGCTCGGCCATCCCGCCACGGTGGTGCCCGAGACGGAGAGCCTCACTCGCGACAATCCCCTGCACGAGGAAGGCTGGCGCTTGCACGCCCTCGCACTGTGGAGCAGCGGCCGTCAGGCCGATGCTCTGACCGCGCTCCGCCGCGCCCGCGTCATCTTCGCCGACGAGCTGGGACTCGACCCCGGCCCGGACTTGGTGGCGCTGGAAGAGGCGATTCTCACCCAGCGCACGGACATCCTCCGTGCGGCCGTTCCTTCCCCCGCTGCAGATATTCCCCCGCCCCAGGCCACGAGCATCGAGCCCGGCACACCGACGTTCGTCGGGCGGGAGGGCGAGCTTTCGGCGCTGATCGCAGCCGCCGGGGAGGCCGTCGTCGATGGGGCACGCGTCGCGCTCGTCACCGGGGAGGCAGGCTCGGCAAATCGAC
>BBEG01000914.1 GCA_001312645.1 Rhodococcus sp. JCM 9791 | reverse complement strand
TCGGTGCCGCGGTCGCGGGCAAGCTGCTCGCAGGCGGCGCGACGGTGGTCGTCACGACCTCGCGTCTCGATTCGAAGCGCCTCGGGTTCTACAAGGACCTGTACGCGAGCCACGCTCGCGCCGGTGCAGCCCTGTGGGTCGTGCCCGCGAACATGGCGTCCTACTCCGACGTCGATGCCTCATCGAGTGGCTCGGCACCGAGACCGTGGAGAACGCGGGCGGCGCCAAGAAGCTCATCAAGGATGCGCTGACCCCGACGCTGCTGTTCCCGTTCGCGGCGCCTCGGGTGGCCGGTTCGCTTGCCGACGCCGGTGCTCGCGCCGAGATGGAGATGCGGGTTCTGCTCTGGTCGGTCGAGCGGCTGATCGCCGGGCTGTCCGGCATCGGAGCCGACCACGACGTCGATACCCACCTGCATGTGGTGCTTCCGGCTCGCCCAACCGCGGCCTGTTCGGTGGCGACGGTGCGTACGGCGAGTCGAAGGCCGCGCTCGATGCGATCGTCACCCGCTGGAGTGCCGAGCGCACGTGGGCCGAGCGCGTCACCCTCGCGCACGCCCTGATCGGCTGGGTGCGGGGCACGGGC
>BBEG01000913.1 GCA_001312645.1 Rhodococcus sp. JCM 9791 | reverse complement strand
CTTCCATGCTCAACGATCGGACGAACACGCTCGGTTTGCGTGCCACGACCACCTCCTTGTCTCGACTCGGAGACAGTCTGCCGTGGACGTGTCGGTCAGCCGGAGATTACCCGGTCAACGATCTGTGTCGAGCCACTAGCATGTGCGCCATGCGAGTAGTGCGGATCGTCGACCTCAGCCACCCGGTGTCACCGAGCACACAGGTGTACCCGGCGACCCGGCGCCCGTGTTCACTCCGCACGCGACCATCGCAGGCGACGGCTACAACCTGCTGCACGTCGCGATGGGATCGCAGACCGGCACCCACGTCGACGCACCGCGACACATCCGCGACGACGGAGACTCCGTCGAACTGCTCCCGGCCACAACATTCGTAGGAAGGGGAGTGGTTTTCGACGCACGTGGCCGCGTCGGACCGGGCGAGCTGATCGGTCCGGACCTGTGGGGTGAGGCCGAATTCCGCTCGGGCGACATCGCCCTCGTGCACACCGGTTGGTCGGAGCATTTCGGCACCGATGAGTACTTCCGACATCCGGCGCTGAGCGCGGACGCGTGCCGGTGGCTGCTCGACCGCGGAGTGCGCACCGTC
>BBEG01000912.1 GCA_001312645.1 Rhodococcus sp. JCM 9791 | reverse complement strand
CCGTCGGAGGCGTTGGCCTCGGCCTCACTGCCGTGCGAATCACTGCCGTGCGATTCGCCTTCCGGCGCAGGCGACCCCGTCCACACCGGCGGCGTGGTGCCCGGCACGCTGGTGGCTTCCTCGCTGTTCGAGCATGCGCTCAGGCCCACCGCGGCGATCGCGACGATCGGGGCAAGGGCACGCCAGGTCATGCGACGAGTGGAACTGGGGGCCATCAAACCGCTCCTTCGAAGTACCGAAAAGTCACCTGATCATAGCCGGGCCCGTTTTGCGTGCCCTGTCGTGATGGCCATGTCGTCCGTCTCGGCCGGTTTCACGGCTCCGCGACGATGACGATCACACCCGGCGCCGAATCGGCGATCCCCTCGAAACGCGGCTGCGCGGTGACTCCGAGGCGTCGGCCACGGACTCCGCGGTTTCCTGCTCGCCGGAGGCGGTGCCGTAGTACACGGAGGTCTGCGCCAGGAGACCTTCGCTGTAGTTCCCGGTCTCGGCGATCATGAAGCCTTCGTCTTCGAGAAGAGTGGCGGTCTGCGAGGCGAGTCCGGCGATGTTGCTGTTGTTGTAGACGCGCACGCTCGCCGAGGAAGCGGAT
>BBEG01000911.1 GCA_001312645.1 Rhodococcus sp. JCM 9791 | reverse complement strand
CCCGGACCCGCAGATCACCTGCCGCGACGCGAAGAACGGGGTCAGACCCGCCACCACCGCCGAGAACGGGGTGTCCCGCGCCATCAGATAGTTCTCGTGCGTGCCGTAGGAGGCACCCTTGCCGTCGACATTGTTCTTGTACAACTGCAGACGCGGCGCCCCGGGCACACTCGACGCATGCCTGGCCGCGGCCTCCATCACCCGCTCGCCGGCCTTGTCCCAGATCACCGCGTCGAGTGGGTCGGTGACTTCCGGCGCGAGAATTCGGGATGCGCATGATCGACATACAGCCGCGCCCCGTTGGTGAGGATCATGTTGGCTGCACCGACCTCGTCGGCGTCGATCACCGGAGCCGGGCCGTTGAAACGACCGAGATCGAACCCGCGGGCGTCCCGCAGCGGTGACTCCACCTCGTAATCCCAGCGGGTCCGCTTCGCGCGCGGCACCCCCGCCGCCGCCGCGTACGCGAGGACCGCCTGGGTGGACGTGAGGATGGGGTTTGCTGTGGGGTCACTGGGCGACGAAATCCCGTATTCGACCTCGATACCGATGATCCGCTGCATACCGTCGAGAGTAGGTGATCGACGAACCGGCG
>BBEG01000910.1 GCA_001312645.1 Rhodococcus sp. JCM 9791 | reverse complement strand
CCTCGCGCCGCCCCCACCGACGCCGCCCAGTTCACCGAGGACATCCGCGCCGCCCTCTACGCATCGAAAATCGTCGCCTACGCCCAAGGATTCGACCAGATCGCCGCCGGCAGCGCCGAATACGGCTGGAACGTCGACCGCGCCGCGATGGCCACCATCTGGCGCGGCGGCTGCATCATCCGCGCCCAGTTCCTCAATCGCATCAAAGAGGCCTACGACGCGGACCCCGAACTGCCCAGCCTGATCCTCGCCCCGTACTTCCGTGACGCCATCGAAGCAGGCATCGACAGCTGGCGACGCGTCGTCGTCACCGCCACCACCCTCGGCATCCCCATCCCCGCCTTCGGCTCGTCCCTGTCGTACTACGACGGACTACGCGCCGAACGCCTCCCCGCCGCACTCACCCAGGGCCAGCGCGACTACTTCGGAGCACACACCTACGAGCGCACCGACAAGCCCGGCAAGTTCCACACCCTGTGGAGCGGCGACCACAGCGAAGTCCAAGCCTGACCGACCGCGATCGACCATGACCGGCCCCGCGGCAGCATCCGTGGCGTGCGCGCTCGCCGCCGCGGTACTGATCGCCGTCAGCATGGTCGCC
>BBEG01000909.1 GCA_001312645.1 Rhodococcus sp. JCM 9791 | reverse complement strand
GACGCGGCGAAGCGGCCTTCCACGACGGGGTTCTGTCCGGCGATGAGGTCGATGTCGCCGAGGCGGATCTGCGGGTCGGTGACGGCTGCACGCAGGATCGCGGCGTACCGGCCGGCGGCAGCGGCGATGGTCGCCTCGTCGTACAGGTCTGTGCTGTAGAAGAATTCGAGCTCGAGTCCGGTGTCGGTGGGAGTGGCGGTGACCTGTAGATCGAGCTGGGTGTAGCGGGTGTCGACGGGCAGCACCGACACATCCACGCCCGGCAGTTCTGCGGTGCCTGGGGCGGGCCTGTTCAGCGACAGCGACACCTGGAACAGCGGGTGACGCGCCGCGCTGCGTACGGGGTTGAGGTGCTCGACGAGCGTCTCGAACGGCGCATCGGGATGCATGTAGGCGGCGACGTCACGGACGCGTACCTGCTCGAGGAACTCGGTGAACGTCGCATCGGGGTTCACGTCGGTGCGCAGCACGTGCGTGCCGACGAACATGCCGACGAGGTCGTCGAGCTGGGGTTCGCCGCGACCGGAGACGACGGTACCGATGGGGATGTCGCGTCCGGCGCCGTGTCGCTGAAGCAGGGTCGCGAGTGCGGCGTGCAGC
>BBEG01000908.1 GCA_001312645.1 Rhodococcus sp. JCM 9791 | reverse complement strand
CGATGAGCCGCTGCACCGAGTCGAGGGCCCGGATCGCGCCCGGCGGCACCAACGGCACCGCGTCGCGTGAGGCCCACGGTGTGGACGCGAGAGCCTGGATCGGCTCGTCGCGGGTCAGGCCCCAGATCTGACTTCCGAACGGTGCTCCGGGAAGGAGCAGAGCACGTTCACCGCGCTCCTCGGTGTGCTCGTCGAGCCACTGCGCGGTTTCGTGCCAGTACTCGGGCACCTCGTCGTATGCACCGCGAGGTGCGAGTTTCCCGGTCCACGCGAGCGACGTCGCGAGGGTCACGGCGACGAGGACCAGGGTGGAGAAGGCGACCATCGGATTGCGTTCGGGATGCGCGAATGCGGTGCGGGCGCGGCGCCACGGCACCGAACCGGGCAACGGCACCCACCGCAGCAGATGCGCCAGTCCGAGGACGAGCGGGAGCCGCACGAGCGGCTCGAGTTTGTGCACGTTGCGCAGCGGCGCGCCTGTGGAATCGAGGAACAGGCGCACCTGTTCGGCGAGCGGGGAACTCAGCTCGCCGACGTACCCGGCACCGAGACCCGCGACACCGACGAACAGGATCAGCGTCCACCGGCCGCGCGCCGGCAT
>BBEG01000907.1 GCA_001312645.1 Rhodococcus sp. JCM 9791 | reverse complement strand
GCATCCGGTCACCGTCGCCGCCTTCCTCATCGCCTGCGCCGACACCGTCACCGACGACGCACCCGCGCCTACTCCCCCGCCACACTGGCGCATCGCCTCGCCGCGATCGCCCACCACCACCGCCAGGCCGGACATTCGAGTCCTACCGGCGAGGACCTCGTGCGGCAGACGATGTCCGGGATCCGCCGTACCTACGCCACAGCCGGGGACCGGCCCCGCACCCCGCGTGAACCGCTGCTCACCACCGACGTGATCGCCATCGTCGACAAAGCCCGGACAGACTGCGACGGCTGGGCCGCAGAAGTGGCCGAACGCCGCGACACGGCGATCCTGCTGCTCGGGTTCGCCGGGGCCTTCCGCCGCAGCGAACTCGTCGGCTTGAGCTGCGGGGACATCAGCCTGCACCGGCTCGACGGGCTGCACATCACCTTGCGCAAGTCGAAGACCGATCAGGAGGGCCGCGGCACCATCCGCGCCCTGCCGTTCACACACGAGCATGCGAGTTGTCCGCCGTGTGCGTGGATGCGGTGGGCCCAGATCGTCGCCGCCCACGACACCGGCGGGCGCCGCGGTGATCCGGCTGCTGCGGACCGCGGAGCCGT
>BBEG01000906.1 GCA_001312645.1 Rhodococcus sp. JCM 9791 | reverse complement strand
CGTCTGCGGCTGCCCGCCCCACTCGGTCGGCCACACCCCGCCAGCGACGCCGAGCAATTGCTCGAGTCCGTCCTGAGCACGTGCGACTGGGCCGGAGACCGACAGTGGAACCGGACGTGGTCCGCCGGCCCGCTCGACGCTCCGATCCGAGTGGACCTGATGTTTTCCGAAGCACGCTGCGTCGTCGAGATCGACGGTGACGACCATCGGCGGCCCGAGAAGTTCGCCGCCGACCGTCGACGCGATGTGCACCTTCAGCTCGCCGGGTTCGCAGTATTACGGTTCACCAACGACCATGTCCTCGGCGACGTCACCGCTGTCACCGACCTGATCGCCCGATGTCTCGCCACCCGCACCCCCGTCCCGACTTCAGAAGGCAGACCGCAGTGAGCGCCGAATCCCTCACCCCCAGCGAGACGCTGGTCCTGCTGACCCTGCTCGCCGAAGCACAGCCCGTCTCCAACACCGCACTGAAGACGCTCGGCCCGGAACTGCGCGCGGAGGGCCGCCGGAAACTCAACCGGCTCGGTCTCGTCGCCACCGATACCTCGGTCCGCCCGTTCACGCACGAGCTGACCGACGCCGGGTGGGCGCGCTGCCGAGC
>BBEG01000905.1 GCA_001312645.1 Rhodococcus sp. JCM 9791 | reverse complement strand
GGGGCGCAGACCGGCGGCACCACCACTACGACCCCGGCACCGACCGTCTCGGAGCCGAAAGCCGAGAGCAGTTTCTGGGTGGCGCCGCCGGCGCAGTACAACCAGGGCACGCGTGCCTATGATCCGCAGACCGGTGGCGGTGTCACCGTCGTGGACTACTCCACGGACTACACCGACTACACCGACTACACCGACTACTCCGGCGGCTACTCGACCGACTACTCCGGCGGTGGCACCTGGAACGCGGAGCCGACTCCGCAGGCCCCGGCCCCGGCTGTGGTCGCCGGGCCGACCCTGCCCATCGAAGCTCCGGCCGACAAGATGCGTTTCGGCCGCGTGATCTTCGATCAGCCGGCCTGGGTCTCCGACATCGACGCCGAACGCACCAACCGCACCACCGCGGTCATCGAGGCGATGGTGACCGACCTCCACAAGTCGACCGGCACCATGGACTCCGACGAGGCCGAGAAGCTCGCCTCCGCGCAGGTCGCCGGAACAGCGGTCGGCACGGGCGTCGGTTTCGTGACCGGATGCACCGCGGCGGGGCGTGCCCACCGCTCTGGCGTTGGCCACGGTCGGTGGTATCGGCGGTGCCGGGCTGGGC
>BBEG01000904.1 GCA_001312645.1 Rhodococcus sp. JCM 9791 | reverse complement strand
AGGCCTCCCCGGCGGTGTGCTCCCGGCCCGCCTCGCCGAATTCCTCGCCGCCGTCGAACACCCGCTCGTCGTCACCCCCTGGCGCTCGGTGCTGCTGTGCGACCTCCCCGAACACATCGCCGAACAGGTCGTGCGCGTCCTCGCCCCCATGGGATTGATCTTCGACGCACAGTCACCGCATTTGCGGTAACCCACCGAACCGCCCCCGCCTCACACCGGACCGGCCTACCGTGGGACAGGTGAGTTCCGAACCGGCCGACTCCACCTCCCCCACAGACCCCGACACCTTCGACGTGATCGTGCTCGGCGCGGGCCCTGCCGGCGAGAACGCCGCGCAGTACGCCATCACCGGATCCGATCGCACCGCCGCCCTCGTCGAACACGAACTGGTCGGCGGTGAATGCTCCTATTGGGCATGCATGCCCAGTAAGGCCCTGCTGCGCCCCACCCAGGTCCTCGCCACCGCCGCGCACATGCCCGGCGTGCAGCAGCACGTCACCGCCGACCACGTCGACACCCCCTCCGTCCTGACCCGTCGTGACCGGTTCACCTCCGGCCACGAGACTCCTCCCAAGTGTTGTGGGCCGACGCCGCCGGCATCGACG
>BBEG01000903.1 GCA_001312645.1 Rhodococcus sp. JCM 9791 | reverse complement strand
CGCGCGCAGGCCGTCCTCGCCGACGGTGAGGACGGCGTGGACTACTTCGCGTCCGGTCCGGTGTGGGACACCCCGACGAAGCCGGGACGCTCGGCAGCGGGACTCGATGTGATCCGCGAGGTGCACGCATCGCATCCGCAACGACCGTGGTTCGCGATCGGGGGTGTGGATCACGAACGTCTCCCGCAGGTGCTCGACGCAGGCGCGCGGCGCATCGCAGTGGTGCGGGCGATCACGAAGGCCTCCGACCCGCGTGCTGCTGCGGCGGCGCTCAAAGCCGCGCTACCCGCCTGACGCTACAGCCAGCCGAGCACGGTCGACGGGGACAACAAGACGGTGTCCTGAGGTAACCGATCACGCAGACCACGATCGGCGGTGACCATCACGGTCACCGTCGGGTCGAGCGCGGTCGCCGTGGTGGGAACTGTGGTCGCGGCAAGCCGCGCGAGTTCGTCGTCGCCGCTGCGTCGGCAGTATGCAGGTGGGTGCGTGCATCGTCGACGACTGCGCTGCGCGCCTGACCTTCGAGGACTGCCTCGACCCGCGACACCCACCCGAACGTTCCATCCGGAAGTTCGACGGTGCGCGGGAGCGCGGCCGCGATGTCGG
>BBEG01000902.1 GCA_001312645.1 Rhodococcus sp. JCM 9791 | reverse complement strand
AGTCGTTCCGCGGCGCCACCGTCGAATTCGACATCGAACCCGCCCTGTACCGGAAGATCACCGCGGTCGCGCACTCGCACGGCGCCACCGAATTCATGGTGGTGCACGCCGCGCTGAGTCTGCTGATCGCGCGCCTGTCCGGCAGCGACGACGTCACCATCGGCACCCCCGTCTCGGGGCGCGGGGAACCCGAGCTCGACGACCTGGTCGGCATGTTCGTCAACACCGTCGCGCTGCGCACCGCGGTGCCGTCGGCGATGCCCTTCGGCACCTATCTGCAAGCGGTCCGCGACGGCGACCTCGAAGCGTTCGCGCACGCCGACCTGCCGTTCGATGCGCTCGTCGACCTCCTCGCCGGGTACCGGTCGGCGGCGCATTCGCCGCTGTTCCAGGTGATGCTCGCGTTCCAGAACAACGACACCGCCCACCTGGAACTGCCGGACCTGACCATCGACATCGCGGAAATCGACACCGCCACCACCAAATTCGATCTGCACTTGACGGTCACGGAGATCCCGGGCTCCGACGGGAGCATCGACTCGCTGCACGGCGCCTGTCGTACGCCACCGACCTGTTCGACGCCGACACTGCCGCCGGATTCACCGACC
>BBEG01000901.1 GCA_001312645.1 Rhodococcus sp. JCM 9791 | reverse complement strand
GGCGGCCTCACGCTCGGAGGCAACGGCCTTACCGAGCGTGCTCCAGGACTTCTCCACCGCCCGGCGATGCCGCGCCTCGCTGCTGTGACCGACCTTGATCGGTTCTCCGCCTTCGGGCAACGCGTCATGCGCTGCCTGGTCAGCGGCCCAGGCGGATTCGGCGGCACCGGCCTTGCGCTCGGCTTGGCACCCAGAGCGTCGACGCGGCCGGCCTGACGCGCGATCTTATCGGCTTCGACCTGCGCGGTGGTGCGGTAGTCGTCGTCGATATCGACCTCGACGGTGAAGCCTGCGGCGCGCAGCGCGGCGGCGGTGGTGTTGATCTGGGCCAGCTTCGCGCGGCGGTCGCGGGACTGCGGGATGTACCAGGACCCGAGATTGCGGGACCAGCGCCAGCGATGGGCCTTGAGGATCTCGCCGGAACCGTCGCCGCGGGCGGTGCCGTCGACGAGAGTCCCGTCAGTGGGTGTGGGTGATGGTCAGTGCGGACATGAGCGGTCCGTCCTTTCTCGATGATGTGGTGCAGGTCAGAAGGTCGGGGTTGCGGGTCAGCGGACGAACCGCCAGGCCGAGCGCGCGGCGCGGGCCCGGGGACTGTGCGGACCGCGAGGT
>BBEG01000900.1 GCA_001312645.1 Rhodococcus sp. JCM 9791 | reverse complement strand
TGCCGCCCGACCTCACCGGCTTCGTGGACCACGCCGGACGAGTCCTGCGGCGGCGGACCCGCCGTCGCGATCCCCGTCGTCACCAGAATTGCCACCGCCGCGACAACCACCGCGTAGCCACCGCGAGTCGACACAGTCCCCCACATGACATTCCCCCTCTGCCACCGGACATCGATGCCCAGCCCCCGCGGTGAGTATGTTCGAGATCACACATTCGCGTCAACGCCTTCCGTCTGCGTGTCCCGGCCGAGAACCGCTTGTACCGCACGTCCTACGCTGATTCCATGTCCGACGCGTCGCTGCCGCCCGATCCTCGTCACGCCACCGCAAATGCCCTGCTCGGCACGTCGAAGGCCGGCCGGGCCCGAGTGGGCAGCCGCGACAGTGAACATGCCAGCCGCACGTGGTGGGACGCCGACGCCGGCGACTACCACCGCACCCACGGTGAATTCCTCGGAGTTGATTCGGTCGCGGGCGAATTCGTCTGGTGTCCGGAGGGCCTGCACGAAGACGACGTCCGTCTCCTCGGTGACGTCCGCGGAAAGGACATCCTCGAGCTCGGTTGCGGATCGGCACCGTGCGCACGCTGGCTCGCCGGTGAGGGTGCCCGCGCCGTGGGGC
>BBEG01000899.1 GCA_001312645.1 Rhodococcus sp. JCM 9791 | reverse complement strand
GGCGCGGCCGCCGAGGTTGTCGTCGCCGCGGGTCGCGACCACGTCGAATCCCCCGGTCTCCGTCACGACGACGACTGCCGTATCTAGCGAGGTGCCGCCGAAGTCGCAGACCGCGAACACCGTCCCGCACCGTAGCGCCCTCCCCTGGGTGCAGTACTCGACGGTGGCCCGCGCCTCGGAGACCGTCACGATCGTGCGCGCATCGATTCCTGCCCGCGCCCCGCGTCGGCGAGCGTCCGGACCTGTCGCTCCGACCAGGAGTCCGGATGTGTGAGGACCACGACCTTCGGACGTTGCCCGTCATGCGTGGCGAGTGTCCGTTCGTACACCGCTCGATAGGCCGGACCGCATCATCGACGATCAGCGACTCGACCGTTCCGCGCACCGGATTAGTGTGCGCAGCAACCGTATTCGACGCACCGAAATCGATCGACAGCATCCAGCCGGACAACGAACCCCCTTACGAACACACCGTGTCGTCCGACATCATGCCCTATTCGAAGCCGGAATCAACTATGGGTCCGCCAGATCGTGGTATAGGCCCGGGTGAGCACCGTCAGGGCCGCATCCTCGGCCGCAGTGGACGCAGTCAACGTGCGCTGCTGGACCGCCGCGAGTCGCT
>BBEG01000898.1 GCA_001312645.1 Rhodococcus sp. JCM 9791 | reverse complement strand
AGGACGGTCACGGCGACGATCACCTGTTCGGCCTGAACGAGGTCTCCCCCGACCACACCGGCGCCGATCGCTTCGGCGGCCTCTCCGATACCCGCGGAAATCCCGTCGAGCACCGAGACCGGGGTGTCGGTGGGCAACCGAGTCCCACGAGGAATGCGGTGGGTCGCGCTCCCATCGCGGCGACGTCCGCACCGTTCTGCGCGACCGCCTTGCGCCCGACATCCTGCGGTGACGACCAATCCAGCCGGAAATGGCGGCCTTCGACGAGCATGTCGGTGGAGACCGCGACCCGGCAGTCCGCAGCTGCCACGATCGCGGCGTCGTGCCCCGGCCCCACCAAAGTCGTGGCGGGCTGCCGCCGACCGGCGACCGCCCGGGCGATCGTGGGGAACTCCCCCACCTCGCAACGGTGGGTTCCCGCCCGGGGCTGCTGGACGAACCGATCGGATCCGACACGGTGACTGGCGCCTCTTTCTCGATCGGCTGTGGTCGGGCGGAGTACATGCCCTGCTAGCGTCGTCGAACGCTACCTTCCTACCCGCTCACCCTCCGATTCCGGGAATTGAATGAACGACAACTCCGCGCCCGAACCCGATCCGACCGCGACCGATGCCACCGCGAG
>BBEG01000897.1 GCA_001312645.1 Rhodococcus sp. JCM 9791 | reverse complement strand
CGGCACGCCCCCGACCCGAGCGGGTACCGGTGTCCGCCGCCCAACGGCGACTGTGGTTCGTCAACCAGCTCGACACCACCTCCGCCGCCTACAACATTCCCGTCGCCATCACCTTGACCGGCAGATTGGACGTCGCCGCGCTCACCACCGCGGTGCACGATCTACTCGACCGGCACGAGGCGCTGCGCACCCTGTTCCCCGCGACCGCCGACGGCCCGATCCAACAGATCCTGCCGGCGACGGCGATCGACCTCGACCCGATCCCGACCACCGTCGCCGAGACCGACCTCGACCGGGTGGTCGCCGAGGTCGTCACCGCCGGATTCGACGTCACCGTCGACCCGCCGGTGCGGTTGCGGCTGCTACGCGTGCACGACGAGCAGCATGTCGTCGCCGTGGTCGTGCACCACATCGCCGCGGACGGTGCCTCGCTGGCCTCGCTGGCCCGCGACTGATGACCGCCTATCTCGCCCGCCGCGACGGGCAGAACCCGCAGTGGGACGCGCTGCCCGTGCAGTACGCCGACTACACCTGTGGTTCGACGAGAGCCTCGGCACCGTCGGCGACCCCACCTCCCGCGCCACCGAGCAACTCGACTTCTGGCACACCCGGCTCGCCGGC
>BBEG01000896.1 GCA_001312645.1 Rhodococcus sp. JCM 9791 | reverse complement strand
GCCCGGCGACGTCACCTGGGTGTCGCCGCCTTCCGGTGGCGAGGATCGGCCGATCACCGGTCGCGTGCCGTGCCCGGACGAGGCCGCCTACCTCATCTACACTTCCGGGTCGACGGGCGTCCCCAAGGGCGTCGTCGTCACACACCGCGGACTCGCCGCATTCGTCGCCGAACAGCAGCGCCACTACCGGCTACAGCCCGGCGACCGGGTCGCGGCGTTCGCGTCGCCGAGTTTCGATGCGTCGCTGCTCGAGATCTTCATGCCGTCGGCGGGCGAGCCACACTCCAGCTCGTCCCGACCGATGTGTACGGCGGCGCCGAACTCGAGGAACACCTCGCGTCGGTGACACACCTGTTCCTCACCCCGGCTGCCCTCGCGACCCTGAACCCCGAACGGCTCGAACAGATCAGAGTGGTCGTCGTCGGCGGTGAGGCATGTGAGCCCTCGCTCGTCGCACGCTGGTCGCCGGGCCGCGAGATGTTCAACGCCTACGGCCCGACCGAGTCGACCATCATGGCGACCCACTTCGGCCCGATGACGACCGACGAGCCCGTACGGATCGGCCGGCCCGTGATCGGCACCGGCGCGATGGTGCTCGATGCGCGCCTGCGCCCCGTTCCC
>BBEG01000895.1 GCA_001312645.1 Rhodococcus sp. JCM 9791 | reverse complement strand
GCCGCGCTGCCGAGACCGACCCGGTCGCGCGGATACTTCCGCTGCTTCCGCTGCCGCATCTCGACCGCGAATTCGACTACCTGATCCCGCACGACCTCGACGCGGACGCCCGACCGGGCGTCCGCGTCCGTGTGCGGTTCGCAGGTCGCCTCGTCGACGGATTCCTCCTGGCCCGAGTCGCCACGAGTGACCATCCAGGCAAACTGGGCTGGCTCGACCGTGTGGTGTCTGCGGAGGTGGTCCTCACCGAGGAGATCGTCGAACTCGCCGACGAGGTCGCCACCCGCTACGCCGGGACCCGCGCTGATGTCCTGCGGCTCGCGGTGCCGCCGCGACACGCCCGCGTCGAAGCCGAAGACTCCCGCGTCACCGAGGTGCCACCGGCACCCGAGATCGATCACGCCGCATGGGCCCGTTACCGACACGGCGCAAACTTCCTGGAAGCACTCGGCGCCGGTCGCGCTGCCCGCGCCGCGTGGCAGGTACTCCCTGGGGACGACTGGCCGCGTCGACTCGCCGAACTCGCTGCGGTCGTCTCGTCCACCGACCGCGCCGCAGTCCTCGTCGTACCCGATCAGCGCGATCTCGACCGGGTCCTGGCGGCATGCATCGAAGTGGCGGGCGCGAC
>BBEG01000894.1 GCA_001312645.1 Rhodococcus sp. JCM 9791 | reverse complement strand
CGCCGACCTCACCGCGGACCGGTTCGTCGCCGACCCGTTCGGTCGAGGCCGCATGTACCGCACCGGCGACATCGTGCGCTGGAACCGCGAAGGCCACCTCGACTACCTCGAGCGCGCCGCTTCCAGGTCAAGGTCCGTGGCTACCGCATCGAGCTCGGCGAGATCGAAGCGGTCCTCCGCGACCTCGACACGGTGCGCGACGTCGCGGTGCTCGTCCGCAGCGACGCCACATCGGCGATCGTCTCGTCGGGTACGTCGTGCCGTCAGGCGAGGAGGTCGACGTCGATGCGCTCAGGGTGCGTCTCGGGGCGCGCCTGCCGTCGTACATGGTGCCGTCCGCGTTCGTCGTCCTCGACGCGCTGCCGCTCAACACCAACGGCAAGCTCGATCGCGCGGCACTACCCGAACCGGAACTCGAGGCAGGAGCTTCCGGTCGCCCACCACGCCGGTCGAGGAGATCGTCGCGGCGACCGTGGCGGAACTGCTCGGTATCGAACGAGTCGGTCTGGACGACGACTTCTTCGAACTGGGCGGCAACTCGCTGCTCGCGACGCAGCTGTCCGCCCGGCTCGGTGCAGCCCTCGAGACACGTGTCGCGGTGCGCACCGTGTTCGAGGCCTCGACGAT
>BBEG01000893.1 GCA_001312645.1 Rhodococcus sp. JCM 9791 | reverse complement strand
CCCGCAGGGCAGGCAACCCGTCGGGATCGAGGGTGCCGAGCACGGTGGGCGTCGACAGGTAGTGGGTGATGTGCTCGTCGACGAGCAGGTGGTGCAGATCCGCTCCCGCATACACGTCGGGAGGTGCGACCACCAGTGTCGCCCCGGTCGTGTGCGCGAGGAGTAGTTCGAGCAGCGCGGCGTCGAATGCGGGTGAATAGCCGTGCAATACACGGTCTCCGGGGTGCACCCGGTAGCGCCTGGCGACCTCGGCGGCGAGCGGTGCGAGTCCGCGATGTGTGACGGCGACACGCTTGGGGGCGCGGTGGAACCGGACGTCGCGACGACGTAGCGACGTCGGGCGGGCACTGCGCCTCCATGCCGGAGAATTCCATGCCGGCAGACGACGTGAACGCCGCGCCGGTCTTCGTGACGGCCCACAGCATGCGGATGTAGTCGACGCTGCGGGGCAGGTCGATGGGCACGACCCGGCCCGGTCCTGCACCGGCGGAACGCAGTTCGTCGGCCAGCGCGTCGGACTGTGCGTCGAGTTCACGATAGGTGAGTGAGATCCCGTCGCCGTGCAGTGCCTCGCGATCGGGGTGCGCGGCCGCGGTGGCGCGCAGCAGCTCCTTCAGGGTGCGCGTCGT
>BBEG01000892.1 GCA_001312645.1 Rhodococcus sp. JCM 9791 | reverse complement strand
CTCGCGTTGCCGCATCGGCGACGCCGCAACCCGTTCGACAATCCCGACACCGACGATGATCTGCTCGACGAATTGCTGAACCGGCCCGATACACAGTCGGACCCCCGACCCCCGATACACAGTCGGACCCCGACGACGACCCCGACGACGATCCGGACGGTGGCGGCGCACCCGACCCCGCGGACTCGCTGTCCGGGTCGAGTGACAGCGCCCCGACCTCGGTGGATGCTCCCGCTGATCCGTACCGGGCACGACTGTTCTCCATCGACCGCACCGGCCGCGGTGTCGCGGGTCGCCGATCGAAGGCGGCGACCACGATCGGGCGCACCGTCGGCGATCGTGCGGGCGATACAGGCCCGATCCACCTACCTGCCACCATCCGCGCCAGCGCCTCGGTTCGGACGGGTGGCAGGTGCGACGCAAGGTCGTCGAGGGCAGGGAGGCGAATCTCGTGCTGCTGTGCGTCGACGCATCCGGCTCCATGGCCGCGAAGAAGCGGATGACGCAGGTCAAGACCGCGATCCTGTCGCTGCTGCTCGATGCGTACCGCCGCCGCGACACGGTCGGGCTCGTGACGTTCCGCGGCGACAGCGCGACCGTCGCGCTGCCACCGACCAACTCGGTCGATGTCGCGG
>BBEG01000891.1 GCA_001312645.1 Rhodococcus sp. JCM 9791 | reverse complement strand
CGCCCCGAACGCGGTGCCCGGAGGCAGCCCCTGCACGTCGCCCGGCGCCGGGAGCACCAGTCGGATCCCGGAACGACCAACAGGATCGGCACGGCGGATCGCAGTGAGCAACACCGCCGCACCGTCCACCGGTCGCGTTCCGCGTAACCCTGCGGCCGCCGCGGCATCCTCGCCCTGAGGGGCCACGAGATGCATCGGTGCCCACATGTGCAGCGCGTCGATCACGTCGTCGGAGGCGGCGTGGCCGGACAACCACGAACCTGCCACAGAGTCAGACTCAGACTGGGGGAACTCATCGGACGAGCATAAGGTCGGTCGTCGGCCGGACTCCGGTCGCGCCGCAGCATTCGGCGTGGCGCGACCGCGTTGGTGATGCTCTGTCCTAACGTGGTCGGGCGTGAGCTCACGAGACATGTACGGCGCCGACATCTATTCCGGCCACGGCCGGACCAAGAAGAAGCCGGTTCCGGAACTGGCAGCCGAAAAGAACCTCGTGGTCGAGGACGTGCGTCCGGGTGGTGCGGTGCGGTCGTCGGGTTCGAGCGCACCTACGACGGTGATTTCGTTCGCCTCGAGGACGCCGCAGGACGCACCCGCCTGTTCGCGATGCGCCCGGCCGCGTTCCTCGTCGA
>BBEG01000890.1 GCA_001312645.1 Rhodococcus sp. JCM 9791 | reverse complement strand
CGAGTGTGTCGGGGTCTGCGCCCGCCTCGACCGCAGTGTCGAGCAGCACCGCGGCGGCGGTGGCATCGGCAGAGTTCGACTGCGCAACCAGATAGTCGGCGAGCGCGGATTCGGTGATGCCCGTGGAGGTGAGTCGCACGGCGAGATCGACGGTGAGCGTGCTGTCGCGTGCGCGTACAGCGAGCAGTGCCCGGGCGAGTGCACGAACCGCGTGAGCTCCCAGTACGGCGGCGGGCGCACCGGCAGCACCGGGAAGGAGGGCGTCGTGGCCGACGAGAAGACCGCTGGCATGTGCCGCATCGACTGTGTCGCGGGCCTGCTCGGGTTCGGTCGCGAGGACGGCGGCGAGTTCGGTGGCATCGAGTGCAATTCCGAGGTCGGCGAGCGCGAGTACTGCAGCGAGTTTCGGGTCGTCGCGATACGTTCACGGACCCGCTCCGCGACCGCCTGCCGGGGATCTGCCCCCGACTGCAATGCCGACAACGCCGCCTCGGTGAGATCGGGCACACCACCGGTGAGACGGTGCACCGCCTGGATGATGTCGGGCGGCCGGCTGTCTCCGAGTGCGGAGGCGCGACCGGCGATCTCGCGAGGACTCCACGGTCGCAGTTCGACGAGTGCTGAACGGGCAGT
>BBEG01000889.1 GCA_001312645.1 Rhodococcus sp. JCM 9791 | reverse complement strand
GCACCGTGGTTGTAGCGTCGGCCTTGACAACCGCCATGACCGCGGCGTCGCCGGCGTACTCCCGAAGGCGCCTGACGTTGTGAGCGACCGCGTCCAGATCGATGATCGCTTCCGCTTGGGGAATCGATCGGCGGCCGGTGGACGGGGTGCGTTGTAGGGCGGTCACATGGATTGATCCTGCCACCGCGGCGATCGGTGCTGTCAGGGAGCCGGGTGTGTCCGATCACGATTCGGATGCGTGGGTCCGCAGAATGCGCACCGCGGCACGGAGATATCCGGCGATGATGCTCGCCGATACCGGTGCGGTCCCGGCACTCTCGCCGTCCTCGCCGCGTGCTGCGAGATTCGCCGCAAGTGCGTGGGCGCGTGCACCGACCGCCGCAGCAAGGCCGATCGGCATGCCCGACGACATCAACGCCCCCACGATCCCGGCCAGTAGGTCACCGCGCCGCAGTCGACGCCCACGATCCACCCGCGTCGTTGGCGAACGTGTGTCCGTCGGGGCGGGCGAGTCAGCGTTACGCGGCCTTTGAGCAGCACATGCACCTGCCAGTCCGCGGCGAGGCCCGTACGGCAGCGACCCGGTCGGGCTGCGGATCGGTGCCGGTGAGCCGCGCGAACTCTCCGGCGTGCGGG
>BBEG01000888.1 GCA_001312645.1 Rhodococcus sp. JCM 9791 | reverse complement strand
CCAGGCTGCGGTTGCGGACCATATTGCGCGGGGCGAGATCTTCGACGGCGATGGTGTCGAACCGCGCCACGAGATCCGTGCTGGTCTTGTGGAGGAAGTCGCGTCGAGCGTCGAGGACACGGGAGTGCTTGCGGGCCACCTTCCGGCGTTGCTTGGCGCGGTTGTTCGAGCCTTCTGCATCCGCGCCAGGCGCCTCTGGTGGCGGCGCAGGCCGCGTTCGTGCCGGGCCATGTGCTTCGGGTTCCCGATCTTCTCCCCGGTCGAGAGGACCGCGAAGTCCTTGATCCCGAGGTCCACACCGACCGACTCGCCAGTATCCGGAAGCGGAGCGGGATCGGACGTGTCGACGGCGAACGTCACGAACCACCGCCCGTCCGCCTCGCGGGAGACGATCACCATTGTCGGGTCGAGCGTGGCAAGGTCGATGTCCGGCCAGGACCACGCCACCTTCAGCGGCGCGGTGGTCTTCGCCAGCCACAGCCCGTCCGTTCTGATGCGGAACGCGGAGCGTGTGTAGTGCGCGGACTGGCGAGAATGCCGGTTCTTGAACCGTGGGTACTTGGCGGTGCCCTTGAAGAACGATTGGAACGCGGTGTGCTGGTGGCGCAGCGTCTGCTGAAGCGGCACCGAGGACACCTC
>BBEG01000887.1 GCA_001312645.1 Rhodococcus sp. JCM 9791 | reverse complement strand
CCTCGCCGGAATCGTGGTGGTCGACGACCTCGCGGCTGCCGCAATGGTCTGCGCGCAGCGACCGGATCTGCGTGCCGTCACCCGCCGCGGTGATCTCACAGGCTCCGGATGGGTCGTCGGAGGCTCCGATCGTGCGCCGAGCACGCTCGAGATCCAGGCGGCGATCGATTCCTCGAGGGTGGGGCTCGAGGCAGCAGAGCGCCGCTCGGAAGAGCTCGCCGCAGCGCTGACCGGGGCCGACGCGGAACAGAAGGCGCGCGCCGAATACGCCGAACAGACACTCGCGGCACTGAACGAATCCGACGCGGCGATGTCGGCGGTCTACGAACAACTCGGGCGTCTGGGCCAGGCCGCTCGCAACGCCCACGCCGAATCCGAACGTCTCGTCACACAGCGCGCGGCAGCGGAGAAAGAACGCGACGCGGCCCGGGAGAAGCTTGTCGAACTCGAGGAGCGGTTACGGCTCGCGGAGGACGAGCAAGACGGCGGCGACGGTTCAGGCACCGAATCGACGCTGCCGAGCGGGAGATGGCCGCGGCAGCTCTCACCGAGGTCCGTGCCGTCGAGATGGAGGCCAGGCTCGCCGCGCGTACCGCGGAGGAACGCGCAGAATCGCTGCGTGGAAAGGCCGACTCGCTACG
>BBEG01000886.1 GCA_001312645.1 Rhodococcus sp. JCM 9791 | reverse complement strand
CCCGGCTGGGAAAGTGCGCGTACACGGTACGTCGCACCACGCCCGCGGCTTTCGCGACGTCGTCCATGCTCGCGTCGGTGTCCGCCGCGAAGCAGCGTATCGCCGCGTCGAGGATCCGTGAACGGTTCGCGTTCGCACGCTTCCGCGGGCCGGGGGCCGGTTCCACCACGCTGTTCATCCTCGTTTCACCGCACCTGTGGATTCATATTCCAGTCTAGTTGCACACGCATGTGCAAATCGGTACGACCGCATCGGCCTGATCATGGCCCCGCGTCACGATCCGCTCGGCCTGGGAACATTGTTCCTGGTGTAGCGCTACCCACGATCGCCCCACGGGTCGTCGCCCAGCACCGCCTGGAGCGTCAGGTCCCAGCTGCGGGTCGTGCGGTCGAGAAACGCATTGTGCCCTTCCCCCGGCACCTCCCACAGCACGACCCGGTCGCCGGCCGCGCCCGCAGCGTCGACATAGGCGCGACTCGCCGTGGCCGACACCTGGACGTCCTCGTCACCGTGGATACACACTGTCGGCACCCCGGTCGGCACCCGATGGAGGGGCGATGCGTCGCGGTACAGCTGCGGGTCGTCGTCATAGGACACGCCGAACAGCGCCTCGAGCCGCGCACCTCCGCTGCGGGTCGCCGCCCGG
>BBEG01000885.1 GCA_001312645.1 Rhodococcus sp. JCM 9791 | reverse complement strand
CCCGCCGGGGCAGATCCTCCGCGATGTGGCGTGCGAGCGATCCGAGCCTCGCCCGCGTCGGCATCGTCACGGGCACATCGAGTTCGAGGAACGGCGCGGCGGTCACCGGACCGACACACACAGCGGTCACTCCGGTACGCAACCCCTGCAGCATCGGTTCGAGCATTCCGGTTGCCTTGGCCCGCATCAACATCGACGCGACCGCCGGTGCACTGGTGTAGGTCACGGCGTCGAGTGCGCGATCGCTGATCTGCTCGATCATCCGGTCGAGCGACGTCGAATCCTCGGGCGGAGTCCAGCGGTACACGGGCACCGGTACGACATCGGCCCCGGCGGCGCGCAGCACATCGCACAGGTCTTCGCCGGGTTCCCACTCGGTCCGCTCCCCGTGGAGTTGCACGGCGATCCGCTTTCCCTCGACACCTTCCGCAAGAAGGTGCTCCAGGACCTCGCTCGAGGATTCGGACTCCGGCGACCATTCCTCTCGCAGTTCCGCGGCCCGAATCGCCCCCGTCACCTTCGGCCCCCTCGCGAGGATGCGGCTCGCGCTCAGTGCCCGCGACAGATCGTCCGCGAGCCCCCAGCCGTCCGCCGCACCGATCCATCCGCGGAAACCGATCGCGGTGGTCGCGAGTCACGTCGGCGGAGCGGCGAC
>BBEG01000884.1 GCA_001312645.1 Rhodococcus sp. JCM 9791 | reverse complement strand
CAGGGGCGCCCTCCGACAACGACGCGTGGGCCTCGCCCGGCGCGGGGATCGGCGCCGGCGGCGAACACCACCTGTTCCAGGTGTATTCGCTCATGATCGCCACGTTCCTCGGAACGATGGGCCTGCCCCACGTCCTCGTGCGCTTCTACACCAACACGGACGGCCGGGCCGCACGCATGACGTCGTTCGCCGTGATCGGCCTCCTCGGGTTGTTCTATCTGTTTCCCACCGTCCTCGGAGTATTCGCGCGCTTGTATGTGCCGCAGTTGCTCATCACGGGCCGATCCGACGCCGCGGTGTTACTGCTACCCAACTCGGTGCTGTCGGGGTGGGGCGGGCAACTTCTCGCGGCGCTCGTCGCATCGGGTGCGATCGCCGCGTTCCTGTCGACATCGTCGGGGCTGTTGGTGAGTGTCGCGGGGGTGCTGTCCACCGACGTACTGCGGGGCAGGGTCCGCGACTTCCGGGTGGCGGCGGTCCTCGCCGGCGCCGTTCCACTACTGCTGGCCGTGTCGGTGACCTCGCTGGATCTGTCCAGGTCGGTGGGCAGGTGTTCGCGATTGCCGCGTCGACACTGTGCCCGCTGCTCGTACTGGGAATCTGGTGGCGCGGGCTGACCGCGATCGGCGCCGCCGCCGGCATGGTCGTGGGTGGGGCGGTCGCG
>BBEG01000883.1 GCA_001312645.1 Rhodococcus sp. JCM 9791 | reverse complement strand
TGCGCGCCTGCCCGGCGAGCAGTTCGGGGTCGACCGGGTCGGCAGCCATGATGGTTTCCCACTTGGGCCATTCGGTGTTGCCGACCTCGATGGCGACGGGACCACCGAGGGTGAGTCCGTGGCGCACGCCGCCGATGATGGTGACCTTGTCGGCCTCGAACTTCATGCGCGCGCCGCGTCCGTAGCCGAGTCGCCGGCGGGCGAGCTGCTCCGAGATGTCGTTCGACGTCACCTCGACACCAGCAACCATGCCCTCGAGCATCGCAACGAGGGCGGGACCATGGGATTCTCCGGCAGTTATCCAGCGCAGCACGCGTCCATCCTTCCATGGTCCCCGGGTGAGTTGTGACGCCACCCTGATCAACCGGCGGCCAGCACCGCGAGCACCGTCGCGACACACATCGACGGACCGTGTGGCACCACCGTCGACCCGGACGATCGCTCACCCGACGAGACCCGTCCGATACGCCGGCACAGCAGCACAAGCGACCCGACGACGGCGGTCAGCAGCGGCGGGAGAAACAGCGCGATCATCCAGGCCTGTGCTCCGGCGACACCCGCGGCGCCGCCCAGTCCGATCGCGAGTTTCACGTCGCCGGCACCCAGCGAACGCGGGAAGAGCAGATGTGCGGTGAGCATCACCGCGGTCAGCAGGGCCGCGCCGAC
>BBEG01000882.1 GCA_001312645.1 Rhodococcus sp. JCM 9791 | reverse complement strand
GGTCGGCATGTTCGTCAACACCGTGGTCCTGCGCACCCCGGTGTCGGCAGCGGCGACCTTCACCGAACTGCTCACCGACGTCACCGACCGCGACCTCGACGCCTTCGCGCACACCGACATTCCGTTCGAGACCGTGGTCGAGACCGCCGACCCGATCCGCTCGACCGCGCATTCACCGCTGTTCCAGGTCTCCCTCGAATTCCAGAACACCGAACGTGCCGCGCTGGAGCTGCCGCATCTGACGGTGCAGGGTGTGTCACTGGACCCGACAGTGTGCAACTTCGACCTCGAACTGCTCGTCGCCGACGCCGCTGGGGTCCTCGACGCCGGAGCGTCCGGGAACGGTCTCGACGCCGCGTTCGTGTACGCCACCGACCTGTTCGACGCCGGTACCGTCACCGGATTCGCGGCGCGCCTGACCCGGCTGCTCACCGCCGTCACCGCAGATCCGGATGTCCCGGTCGGTGACATCGACCTGCTCACCGACCTCGAACACGACACCCTGGTGCCCGCGTGGGGTCCGGACAGTGTCGGTGCCGATTGTGGCCGGAGCTGCTCGACGACGCCGTCGCCGTCGATCCCACCGCCGTCGCGGTCGTCGACGGGGACCGCACCATCGCCTACCGCGAACTCGACCGTGCCTCGACCGCACTGGCGTGGCTGCTCC
>BBEG01000881.1 GCA_001312645.1 Rhodococcus sp. JCM 9791 | reverse complement strand
GTCGCGCGAGCCGAATCGCAGCCAAGGCGAGCGCCGAGCTGTCGGTCGTGAATATCGTCCGCGGTGACGGCCTCGCCCGTGTCTCGGAACGCCAGATGGGAAAGGTCCGGCAGCTCGCCGCGAGCCTCGGTGCGGGGGTACACCAGGTCGTCGGCGACGAGGTGCCGTCGACGCTGCTCGCGTTCGCACGGGAGGTCAACGCCACGCAACTCGTGATCGGTACATCACGGCGATCACGCTGGGCTCGCATCCTCGACGAGGGCATCGGGGCGGCCGTCGTGCGAGAATCCGGCAAGATCGATGTGCACACGGTCACTCACGAACATGCCGTGCGCACACCGAGAATCGCTTTCTTCGGTCGCCGCGAACGGCGCCTCCAGGCATGGATCGCCGCGTTCGTGATCCCTACCGTGGCGACCGCACTGATGGTTCTGGTCGATCGCACCGTCGGGGTCGCGGGCCAAGAAGCTTTGTTCTTCGTCGCCGTGCTTGCCGTTGCCTTGTTCGGTGGTATCGGACCGGCCATCGTCGCGGCCCTGCTGTCCGGTCTACTGCTCAACTTCTACTTCACCGAGCCACTTCACAGTCTGACGATCGCGGCACCCGAGAATTTCGTCACCACCGTCGTGCTGCTCGTCGTCGCCGTGGCCGTGGCCGCCCTCGTCGACGTGGCGGG
>BBEG01000880.1 GCA_001312645.1 Rhodococcus sp. JCM 9791 | reverse complement strand
TGCGTCTGCAGGCGTCCGCGCACGGGAATCCTCCGCCGCGGTTGATCACGGGGGCCGAGCAGGATGCGGTGCTGCGTGAGCTGTTGCGCGGCGACATCGACGACGGCGCGACGATGTGGCCGGAGCGTCTCCGGCCCGCGCTCGGCATGACCGGTTTCGCCGTGGAACTGCGGGACCTGATGTTGCGGGCCAACGAACGCGGTCTGGGTCCCGAAGACCTCATCGAGCTCGGCGGGCGCCGTGAGCGCGCAGAATGGGTCGCGGCCGGGTTGTTCGCGCAGCGGTACGAGCAGGTGATGCTCCTGCGCGGAGCGGTGGGGCTCGAGGCTCCCGAAGCCACCGCTCCGGCGCTCGACGCTGCAGAACTGGTCGGTGCGGCACTCGCCGCGTTCGCGACCGATCCGGACTTGTTGGCGGGTGAGCGCACTCGCATCCGGCACCTTCTCGTCGACGACGCTCAGCATCTCGATCCGCAGGCCGCGCACCTTGTGCGCGTTATCGGCACGGGTACCCGCACGAGCACGATCGCGGGCGACCCCGACCAGAGCGTGTTCTCCTTCCGGGGAGCAGACCCGGAGTTCCTCACCGGGCTCGGCGAGCACGATCCACGCGTCGCATCATTCTCGGTACCGACTTCCGTGCGGCGGCGGAGATCGCCTCCGTCACGGGTGCGATCGCCGGACG
>BBEG01000879.1 GCA_001312645.1 Rhodococcus sp. JCM 9791 | reverse complement strand
GCGCAGCGTCGTCTCGGCCTGCGCGCCGGTGCCACCGCCCGGTCCGACACCCATGCTTGTGCCCGACCTGCAGCGTCGAATGTCGGGGCCGCGACGACCTCCGGATAGCGCGCGAGCACCTCCGATGCCGCACTCCCGACGTAGCGCACCATGCCGGAAGTCGCGGTCACTGCGGCACCCGTGCACAGCACCCCGGCTCCCGGATATCGCGCGCTGCCTGCCACGATGCCGACCACGCCCTGGCTGTACTTGTCGTCGTCGGCACCGGGGACCGGCCAGATCGCGCCCAATTCGGCGGCTCCGCCGACACCAGGTCGGCCGGCGGTAGATCGAGACCGATGTCGATCAGTTCGACGCGGCCGCACCGCGCAGGCGCGAGAATGTGCACGGGTTTCCGGGCGCCGAACGTGACTGTCAGATCCGCGGTCACTGCCGGACCGTCGATCGCGCCGGTGTCCGGGTCGACGCCGCTCGGGGTGTCGATTGCGACGATCGGTGCGGTGATCGCGTCGACGAGAGCGGCCGCAGCCGGGCGCAACGGACCGTGACCGGAGATTCCGACGATGCCGTCGAGGACGAGGTCGGGATCGCGAGATGCTCTGGTATCGCCGATGCCGTGCGGCCCCCGACGGCGCGTAGTGCTGCGAGTCCCGCGGGATGCGCGCGATCCGGGGTGAGCAACAG
>BBEG01000878.1 GCA_001312645.1 Rhodococcus sp. JCM 9791 | reverse complement strand
CGAGGACGGGCCGTCCTCGCACGAAGTAGGCGTCGAGCGCCGCGAGCGCGGGACGCCCGACGGGCACGAGTCGTTGTTTGCCGCCCTTGCCCCGCAGGAGCACCGCGCGGGTGTCGGTGTCCACGTCGTCGACATCGAGCCCCACCGCCTCGGAGATGCGAGCACCGGTCGAGTAGAGCAGTTCCAACAGGGCTCGGTCCCGGAGGCCACGGGGCCCGTCCGCCTCACCACCGACCGCGTCGAGAATTGCCGTCACCTGGTCGACGGTGAGCGACTTCGGGAGACGTCGCCCCGCGGTGGGGGGTTTGACAGCACGCGCCACGTCGCTCGGCGTCCGTCCCTCGCCGCGGTGAAGCGGTGTAGTCCGCGCACCGCGATCAGGGCACGCGCGACCGAACTGGCGGCGAGCGCCGGACGCTCCCGGTCCGGATCGCCGCGACGCAACACCGCTACGAACTCGGCGACGTGCTCCTCACGGACCTGGGCGAGATCGCTGATCCCGCAGTCCGTGAGGTAGTCGCGGTAACGGACCAGATCGCGCCGGTAGGAGGACAAGGTGTTCGCGGCGGCACCGCGTTCGACGGTGAGATGGTCGAGATATGTGTCGAGTTGTGCCGCCAGCACCGAGCTCACTCCGCCGCACGGGTGCGGGAGAACGCGCTGGGCCGGTCGGGCCACGGCGCATCG
>BBEG01000877.1 GCA_001312645.1 Rhodococcus sp. JCM 9791 | reverse complement strand
TTGGCCATGGCCGGGTTGGTGAGCGTCTCCCCCGCCGGTTTGGGGCTCCCGTCCGGGAGCAGGAAATACGCGCGGGCGTCGTCGTCGACCGCGAGCTGCGCTGCGGAGTCGGCGATCGAATCGGCCATGCGATCGCTGATCACGACTCCCTGGTCGGCGAGTTCGATGGCGGGACCGAACAGGTCCGCCCAGCCCGTCGAGCCGTGTTCGGCGTGCACCATCTCGAGCATGCGCAGCACGCCCGGCACACCGATCGACCGGCCGCTGGCGCGCGCGTCGGGCTTGGGTTCCGTGCGGTCGGTGTCGCTGATCCACCGCAGATAGTTCTCGGTCGCGGACATGGGGGCCGTCTCGCGACCGTCGTAGGCCTGGACCTCGCCGGATTCGGCGTCGTAGTACACCAGGAACGCGCCACCACCGATTCCGGACGATTGGGGTTCGACGAGTCCGAGCACCATCTGCGCCGCCACCAGTGCGTCTGCCGCGGTGCCACCATCGCGGAGGACCGCGCACGCCACCTCGGTGGAGACGGGATTCGCGGTCGAGACCGCATACGAATCGGCGGTCACCGCGGTCATGCCCGTGCGATAGCCGGTGGCGATCTCCGGATTCGTCGAGATGTCGCGGTCACCGGTCTCCGGCGACGGTGGTGCGCTTGTCAGCGGCGTGCCGTTGGGCGCCGCGGTACAG
>BBEG01000876.1 GCA_001312645.1 Rhodococcus sp. JCM 9791 | reverse complement strand
CGATGCCGGTTGCGGTGATCGGTCCGTTCTCGACCAGCAGCTGTACGACCGCAGCGCGGGTCTGGCCTTCCTGATGCTCGCGTCCGGTCGCGGGGCGCGCGGAACCCGCGGCAGGCGCTTGACCTGCGCGTTCCACTTGCTCCACGAACTCCGACGGGCTTTTCACAACACCAGTGTGACGGAATTCAGCACGGCGGTCCACCAAGGGTGCCCTTCCTCACCGTGGGAACAAGCCCCACACCGGACACGTCCGGGCGGTCTCCACACGCCCGTTACGCTTCCTGAGTGCCGTCGACTTCACCCGAACCCGATTCGCCCTCGGATCGCACCGCCGGCGGAACCGGCATCGGTACCCGCGCGCTCACGCTCGCACAGAGAGCTCTCGGCCTCGACGGCCGCGGCGCACGCCCCGACGTCGCCGCCGTCCTGCACGGCGACGAACCAGAAGGACGCGGGCTCGATGCCACAGAGACCGTCCAGCTGCACCGCATCCGACTGTTCGGTGCGACCGGCGCCGTCCTCATGGCCGTCGGCGCACTCGGTGCCGGTGCACAGCCCGTGCTTCAGAACCCTGTGCAAGGTGTCCGCGCACTCGGGCTCGCCGCCCGGATGCCCAGCGCCGCACTGACCCTGACCATGACGGGAACGGTGCTCGTCGTCCTCGCCTGGCTGCTGCTCGGGCGTTTCGCGATCG
>BBEG01000875.1 GCA_001312645.1 Rhodococcus sp. JCM 9791 | reverse complement strand
CGCGGCCGACCGCACGCCAGTTGTCGGGTAGCTCGACTGCGCCGGGCGAGGGGGCACTGTCGGTGAGAGCACCGAGGTCCTTGCGTGCGGCGGCATCGAACGCGAGCGATAGACCCAGCACGTGGTCGACGAGAACTCGGACCGGCATCCCGTCACACGGTGTGGGCCGGTCCAGGTGATCGTCGTCGATTCCGTCCAGGACGCCGGTCATCCGGTCGGTGGCGGGGGACAGGTCGAGCATTTCGGACATGTTCTCTCCTCGGTCGGTGGTTCTGGTAGTACCGACTGCCGCCGAGTAGGAAACTGAGCGCCGCTACGGGCTGCGGAGGAATCCGAGAACTGTGTCGGTCTGGCCGAGGATCGCGTGCCCGACGCCGGGCAGGACCTGCACCCGGGCGGTGGGTAGGACGCGTCCGAGTCGTGTCGCGGTGTCGGCGGAGTCGAACATCAGGTCGCGGTCACCGACGAGCGCCAGCACCGGTACGTCGATGCCGGCCAGCGCAGCGTCGTCGAACACCGGAAGTCGCTCCGTGCGGGGCCGGAAGATACCGAAGGTGGCGGTGATCTCGTCGACGACGGGATTGTCCGGGGCGAGCCCGGTCATCCGCGCAGCGATCGGCGTCGACCCGATCGCCCGAACAGGCTCAGTGCCGCGACGGCGGCGACACGTCCCGTGGTCTGCCGTCCGATCCCG
>BBEG01000874.1 GCA_001312645.1 Rhodococcus sp. JCM 9791 | reverse complement strand
CCACGGCACGCCTGACTCGGCGATGGCCCGCTCGGCCGCAGCCTTCGCGCGGAAATAGCCGATCGGCATGCGGTCGGCGCCGATCACCGAGATGAACACGAGGTGACGCACGCCGGCCTCCTGAGCCGCGGCTGCGAGGTTTCGCGCGGCGACGTCGTCACCTTTCCCGCCGCCAGCCAGATGCAGCACGACGTCGACGCCGTCGAATGCCGCGGCGAGTCCGTCGCCGGACACAGTGTCACCCACGACATGATGAATGCCGGGAGCATCGGCGCGGGCATGCCGCGACAAGACACGGATGTCGCGGCATGCCTCCCGCAGCAGCGGTACGACGCGGCTGCCGATGTTCCCGGTGCCGCCCGTTACGAGCAGAGGTGCGTTCATGGTGGGGTTCCTCTCATGTCACATCCGAGGGTGTTCCCTCGTCGACATACCGACGAACGAACTCGTGGAGATGTGACATGACCGATCGAAGAATTCTTGCGAGACGCTTCGAGACCGAGCGGCCGCGGCTTCGGGCGATCGCCACGCAGCTGCTCGGCTCGCCCGCAGATGCCGATGACGCGGTGCAGGAGACCTGGCTTCGCCTCGAGCGAGTGGATGCCGCGGGCATCGACAACTTCGAAGCATGGCTGACGACCGTGGTTTCGCGCGTGAGTCTCGACATGCTGCGGGCGCCTCGTCGCAAGCGCGA
>BBEG01000873.1 GCA_001312645.1 Rhodococcus sp. JCM 9791 | reverse complement strand
CGAGCACCGGCTCGCGCCGGCCTTCCGTAGCGCGTCGGCGGCGTCTTCGTTGCGGACCAGTCCGCGCACGGTGTGTCCACCTGCGACGAACCGCCGGATGAGCGCGGAGCCGAGGAATCCGCCCGCGCCGTAAATCAGAACATTCATGTTGTCCTCCGTGGACTGTCATCGAACCCGTACACTGTGTTATAACCCAGATCACATAGTTTACTAAGTTCGCACGATATCGGGAGGCAAAATGGATCTCGGCCTGAAGGGCAAAGCTTTCCTCGTCACGGGGGGGTCCGACGGACTCGGATTCGCGACGGCCTCGTCTCTGGTCGCGGAAGGCGCCGACGTGACGATCTGTGGGCGCAACACCGAGCGCCTCGACGACGCCGTGCGCTCCCTACGCGCACTCGGCGGTGGATCGGTGGAGGGAGTGCGGGCAGACGTCACGGTCGCCGCTGACCTCGACGGCCTCGTCGAACAGGCGTATGCGAAGCGGGGCAGGCTCGACGGACTTGTGAACTCCGCCGGTGTGCACAGCGGCGGCGACTTCGAAGAAATCACCGACGACGCCTGGCACAACGACTTCGACCTGAAGTTCCTCGCTGCGGTGCGTGCAAGCCGCGCGGCCATGCCGTATTTGAAGGAATCGAAGGGCGTCATCCTCAACGTACTCAGCACGGGTGCGCGCGCGCCAGGGGCCGGCGGCG
>BBEG01000872.1 GCA_001312645.1 Rhodococcus sp. JCM 9791 | reverse complement strand
CCGCGCCGGTCGATGCCTGCGGGGACGAGTCGCGACAGCGGGACCGGCCCGTCGGCGACGACCTCGTCCGGCCAATTCACCGAGTCGGGGTCGCGTGCGCGAATCTTCGGAACGTCGTCGACCGCGAGGTCGAGCTTCGTCAGGCGGTCGTGCCAGTGAGCATCGATCGGTGCGAACGCGCTGAGCACGAGGAGGTCGAATTTCTCGGCCCGCGATTTCCACGCCGGCAGGTCGTGAGGAAACAGCGGTCCGCGGATTCCGCGGCCGCGTCGTGTCACCGCTCGGGAGGACACGGGGGCGGTACGACGTGCTCGGGCCATGCAGTGGACATTACGACAGAGGAAATCAGGGGGATGCTCCCCGGTGTGTCCGAATAGTCCCGGGGCCGGCGACACGCTACGCTCCGATGCGTGAGATCACTGCGTCGATGCTGCCGGCCTGGGTGCAAGAACCCTGCTGTTGCGACGCTGACCTACGTGTATTCGGACTCGACCGCCGTTGTAGGGCCCCTGGCCACGGTCGCGGAGCCGCACTCGTGGGATCTGTGCGACACGCACGGCTCGAGAATCACCGCGCCCAAGGGTTGGGAACTCGTCCGATACGAGGGGGCGTTCGGCACCGCCACCCCTGACGAGGACGATCTCACTGCCCTCGCCGAAGCGGTCCGCGAGCGGGCATGGGCGAACGTGGCCGGGCCGAAGCG
>BBEG01000871.1 GCA_001312645.1 Rhodococcus sp. JCM 9791 | reverse complement strand
CGGAGTCGCCATGCGACCGAACAACCCGGCGGCTCCCATCGCGGTCGCGGAGTCACGATCGCCGCGATGCCGAGGTGTCGATTCGGGCTGGGCCGCGACGGCGGGGGAGTAGGCGACGGTGTGACAAGGGACGGAACAGGCTGGACGCGCATGGGCGCGCCGACGGTCGAGGCCACGGAACTTCCTCAGGACAGGGTGCATCACGCACCGGGGGCGGTGGTTCCCCGCTCTGTCATGGGACCTGAGAGCTTTCGCGGATCCGTTCGGATGCGCCTACACCGTCGGTGAGCCCCGAAGGGCTGCTTTCCAGAGTTGCCTCGCATGCGGCGGTCTGTGGGCCTGAGAGATTCCCGGAGAGGTTGCTCCTTCGGCGCCCGCAGATGCGGGACTCTCCCGCCGCGGTTCAATGGCATATTCAATTGCGTCCGTGAGTATGCCAGGAAGGTCGCGGACGCGTGGTCTCAGGTGATCAGAGCGTGGCCGACCCCACACGCCGCCGCGGCCCACAGCACGCTCGTCGATGTACCGATGATGAATTGCTCGGATGCCTGCGGTTCGCGTAGTTCCGGATACCGGGCCAGGCCTTTGACGGCATGATGATCGCGATGCCTTCCGGCCACCCGGCCAGGATCGATGCGGCGACCGCACCGCGTTCGAGGACGCCGATGACCCGGCCGCCGCGCAGTGGTCCCGGTGGTGGT
>BBEG01000870.1 GCA_001312645.1 Rhodococcus sp. JCM 9791 | reverse complement strand
CGATCGTGAAGCGGCCGGAGCCGCCGCTGAATCGGAGGCTGCGCGCAGCGAACTCGACTCCGCCGCAGCAGTTCTCGAGAAGTCGGCCGAGGGTCGCGCGCTGCTCGACGAGGCGCCCGGACCTCCCGACGACAGCGACCGCACGCTGATCCGCCCCCGCTACGAGCAGTGGTCGAGTGAGGTGACCACACTCGACGCCTTGATCGACCAGCAGCGACGAAGCGTCGAGATCGCCTCCCGCCGTGAAGTGTTGGGGGAGAAGCGGCACGCCGTCGCCGCAGAACTCGAAGGTGTTGTCGCGGAACGCGCTGCGCTTCCAGGCCGCGTCGCGGAGGCGACGGCCGCAGTTGCGGAATCGGAGAAGGCTGCAGCGTCGCTGCCCGGGCTCCGTGGTGTCCGCGACCGGGCCGCTGACGCGCTTGCTGCTGCTCGTGAACTGCGCTCGCGCAGTGCAGAACTCGAACAGCTGGAGAGGATGTCCGCGCAGCGCCATACGGATCACAATCTGGCGCACGAATCGCTGCTCGATATTCGTGCACGTCGAATCGCGGGGATGGCCGCCGAACTGGCCGCGAGGCTGGTCGAGGGCGACCCCTGCGAGGTCTGTGGAGCGGCGGAACATCCGTCGCCGGCGCAACCCGCACCCGACGCCGCGACCGAGGACGACGAAGAACGTGCCCATGCCGTCGAGCGACGTGCAGCGAA
>BBEG01000869.1 GCA_001312645.1 Rhodococcus sp. JCM 9791 | reverse complement strand
GCGCAGGCAGGTGGTCGTGGTGGGTGCGGGACTGGCGGGACTGTCCGCGGCCCTGCACCTGCGTGGCGCCGGGCGAGAGGTGACCGTGCTCGAACGCTGCGATTCGGTGGGTGGCCGCGTAGGCGTCCACACCGGCCCCGGCTACGAGATCGACAACGGGGCGACCGTCCTGACGATGCCCGAGCTCATCGACGACGCGCTCGCCGCCGTCGGTACCGACGCAGCTACCGTGCACCCGCCTCTGCGCACCACCCGCCTCTCCCCCGCTTATCACGCCCGGTTCGCCGATGGCAGCACGCTCGACGTGCACTCCGATCCGGCCTCGATGGTCGCCGAGATCACCCGGGTGTGCGGCGCGGACGAGGCGCGTCGTTATCTGACGTTGCGGCGATGGCTGGCAGACATTTTCGACGCCGAATTCGATCGGTTCATGAACGCCAACTTCGATTCGCCGCTCGACCTGGTCTCTTCACCGGCCGCCGTGCGCGATCTGTGCAGACTCCTCCGGCTCGGTGGATTCGGCAGGCTCGGCGCGCAGGTGAACCGTCGGATCCGCGACCCTCGGTTGCAGAAGGTGTTCACTTTCCAGTCGTTGTATGCGGGAGTGACACCGGCACGCGCCCTCGCGGTGTACGGCGCCATCCCGCACATGGACACTTCGCTCGGCGTCTACGCCGTGGGCGGAGGGATGCGCACCGTGGCCCG
>BBEG01000868.1 GCA_001312645.1 Rhodococcus sp. JCM 9791 | reverse complement strand
TCCGCGACGACGCGCCGGGCCGTGGTGGGCGGTCCGGTCAACTCGGTGGTCGTCGGTTCGGTGGCCGTGAGGTCTGGGGAAGGGGGTCGAATGGTGGCACGTGCGTGGGGCGCTCCTCGTGACGGCGTTCTCGGGTAGGTCTGGAGGTTAGGTTACGGAATCCTATTTCGGTCTGTCACCGGGTGGGGCAGGTCGGTAGCGGTCGACGGTCGGAGTTCCGGTGCGGCGGGTTGCGCTACCCCCACCTCGGATGTAATGGTTAGCCTTACCTAAGCAAACCGCTGGGTTCCTGTCGACAAGAGAGGTGTCGGATGACGACTCTGCTGCTGCCGCCGACCACCACTGCTCCGGTCCCCATGTTCGACGACCGGACCGCCCGCGCATTCGAGGACACTCGCACCCGCCTGCGGGCCCTCGCCGCGGGATCGCCCCGCGTCTACGCCGTGGCCTGTATCGATGAAGAACCCAAGCGCCGCTGGTGGAGTCTCGGTAGCGCCGAGCGCTCCGAGCGCATCGACTTGCTGTATCGGCGCTCGCTCGAAGATGTCGAGGAACCGAGGGTCGCCGCCGAACAGGTCGCCGCTGCACTCATCCACGCTGTTGTCGGCCGGGTGCTGGCCCCACTTGCCCTCGAGGGCCGCGTGTGGGATCCCGGCCTCGACAATCTCTGGCTGCACCAGGACAGCGACGGGTGCATCGACTGGG
>BBEG01000867.1 GCA_001312645.1 Rhodococcus sp. JCM 9791 | reverse complement strand
CAATGCCGACACCACCGCGGCACAGCCGGCGCCGACGATCGCCGACATGTTCGGCATCGGCACCGGCACAGGCGTCTCAGCGACCCCGATCACGGAACTCACCCCCGAGGCCGCGCTCGATCTCGCCGGCTCCCTGCCCGCACCGCTGGGTGATCTCACCCCCGAGCGCATCGAGCGGATGTTCGACGGGTGCGTCGGTCGTACCGTGCGCTGGCCTCGCACCGACCCGGACAGTTCGACGGTGACCTGTTGATCTTCGTCGCCGGTCGGGACCGGAACGCATCGGCTGCGACGCCTGGCACCGCCACGTGAGTGGAGTCGTGGCCTCCGAGGTGATCGGGGAGACGCACTGGCGGATGCTGTCGCGCGACGGTGTGGCCCACATCGGGCCGGTCCTCGGCCGTTGGCTGGCGGGACGCGCCTGACCAGCAACAACTGAACAATCCCCGCAGCGGGGTGGTCCGCGACACGGATCACCCCGCCTCGCTGTGTCCGACTCGTCCGTAACGTGCTGAACCGGGCCCCGATGGTCTAATGGGGCTCGATACCGTCCGGTAGCCCGCCGGACCGGACGCGGACGTAGGTGCGAGGAAACAGTGGTGAGTGACGCCTGGCGTGAGCACAGGACGGGTCAAGGGGACAATGCACGGATGAATCTCGATGATCCGCGCGGCGAACGTCCATCGGCTTCCGGACGTCCGCGCAC
>BBEG01000866.1 GCA_001312645.1 Rhodococcus sp. JCM 9791 | reverse complement strand
GTGGCTGCTCACCACCGCGCGGAGGCGCGCACTCGATCGCCTCCGCGCGATCGCACCTACGCCGATCGGCTGGCGATCCTCGCGGTGGAATCCGAGAGATCCGAACCCGTCCCGATCCCTGTCGGGAACGACCTGCCCGATGACCGGCTCGAACTGTTCTTCGCGTGCGCGCATCCCGCGTTGTCGCCTGACGACCGCATCGCGCTGATCCTGCGGTGCCTCGCCGGATTGAACACCGGCGAGGTCGCGCGCGCCTTCCTCGTCCCTCACAGGACCATGGCCCAGCGGATAGTTCGGGCCAAGAACAAGATTCGCGGTGCGCGTATCCCGTTCCGTGTGCCGCGACGCGATGAGCTGCCCGAGCGGATCCCGGTGGTGCTCAGCGCCGTGTACTCGATCTTCACCGAGGGATACGCTGCAAGCGCCGGCGACACACTGCAGCGCCTGGACCTTGCGGAGGAAGCGCTCCGGCTGGCCCGGATCCTGCACCGGCTGATGCCGTCGGAACGCGAGGTGACCGGACTTCTCGCCCTGATCCTGCTCGTGCACGCCCGTCGTGAGGCACGCACCGACCCGTCGGGTGCGCTGGTGTTGCTCGCCGACCAGGACCGCACCCACTGGGACCGACCGATGATCGACGAAGCCGGGACCTCGTCGAGCAGGCGTTGACGGGTGGCCGTCCCGGCCCCTACGCCGTGCAGGCA
>BBEG01000865.1 GCA_001312645.1 Rhodococcus sp. JCM 9791 | reverse complement strand
CCGCTCGCTGCCCGAATACCGCGAGCTCCGAGCGGGCATCGGCATGCTCGAATCCTGCTTCGACCCTGAACTCGTGTGCGAGATCACCATGCAGCCCGTGCGCCGACACAAGGTCGATGCCGCGATCCTGTTCTCCGATATCGTCGTGCCCCTCAAAGCGGCGGGCATCGATCTCGACATCGTTGCCGGAACCGGCCCCGTCGTCGCGAACCCTCTCCGCACGGCAGCCGATGTCGCCGCACTGCCGCGTCTCGAACAGGACGAGGTCGGTGCCGTTGCGCGCGCAGTGAACCTGCTGACCCGCGAACTGGGCGATACACCGCTCATCGGGTTCGCCGGTGCACCGTTCACACTCGCGTCGTACCTGGTCGAGGGCGGACCGAGCCGCAATCACGAACACACCAAAGCGCTCATGCACGCGGACCCGAAAACCTGGCACACACTGCTCGGCCGGCTCACCGATATCGCCATCGTGTTTCTGCGCGCGCAGCTCGAAGCAGGTGTCGACGCCGTCCAACTCTTCGACTCGTGGGCAGGTGCACTCTCGCTCGCCGACTACCGAGAATTCGTCATGCCTCATTCGCAGCGGGTGTTCGCCGAACTCGAGTCTGCCGGTGTTCCCCGAATCCACTTCGGTGTCGGAACGGGAGAACTTCTCGGCGCGATGGGTGAGGTCGGCGCCGATGTCGTGGGTGTCGACTGGCGGGTGCCGCTCGAC
>BBEG01000864.1 GCA_001312645.1 Rhodococcus sp. JCM 9791 | reverse complement strand
GTCCGTGAGCGCGACGCCTACGCAAACCTGGTGTTGCCCGCCCTGCTGCGCGAACGAAAACTCGATTCTCGCGATGCGGCGCTCGCCACGGAACTGACCTACGGCGCCGCCCGCGCGCAGGGCCTACTCGACGCCGTCATCGAATCGGCGGCGCAGCGTCCGGTCGACGAGATCGACGGTGCGCTGCTCGACGTGTTGCGTCTGGGTACTACCAACTGCTGCGTACTCGAGTCGCGCACCATGCCGCCGTTGCTACCAGTGTGGATCTGGTGCGCACCGAATTCGGCCAGGGCCGCGCGGGATTCGTCAACGCAGTGCTGCGGAGGGTGGGGGAGCAGACCGAGGACCAGTGGATCGAGCGACTCGCGCCGGACGCCGACCGTGATCCCGTCGGGCATCTCGCGTTCAGGTACGCGCACCCGGTGTGGATCGCCCAGGCCTTCGCGCACGCGCTCGGCGCGGACGCCGGTGAACTCGCCGAGGTGCTCGCCGCCGACGATGCCCGACCAATCGTGCATCTCGTTGCGCGCCCCGGAATCATCACCGCAGAGGAACTGGCCCTCATCACCGGCGGGGAACAAGGACAGTGGTCGCCGTACGCAGTGCACCTCGATCACGGTGATCCCGGACGGCTCGAACCCGTCCGCGAGGGCATGGCAGCCGTGCAGGACGAGGGCAGCCAACTCGTCGCACGGGCCTTGACCCTCGCACCGGTCACC
>BBEG01000863.1 GCA_001312645.1 Rhodococcus sp. JCM 9791 | reverse complement strand
TCGGTGCGTGGCTCCGACAGGTCGATACCGAGGTGACGGCGAGCGCCTGCTCGGGTCAGATCGGTCAGGCGCGCGCGCCACTTGGTTGAGCCACCGAGCACCTGCCGCGTGGCAACCGCGCGCCGAAGGTAGAAGTGCGCGTCGTGTTCCCAGGTGAAGCCGATTCCGCCGAGCACCTGGATCGCGTCTTCGGCGGTCTTCACAGCCGCATCCAGCGAGACCGCCGCAGCGACGGCGGCCGCGACGGGCAGTTCGGCCGGATCGGTGTCCACGGCGACGGCTGCGTCCCAGGCGAGGGCACGGATCTTCTCTGTCCTGCAGAGCATTTCCGCGCACAGGTGCTTGATGGCCTGGAACGAGCCGATGGGTTTACCGAACTGCTCGCGGATCTTGGCGTACTCGACGGCGGTGGTCAGCGCCCAGCCTGCGACACCGGCGAGTTCGGCCACCGAGAGCGCCACGGTGAGATCGCGGACGAACCTGAGGGAACCTGGACCACCCGATCGCAGGTACGACCGTTCCGTCGAACCGCACCCGCGCGAGCGGACGCGACTTGTCGATCGTGTCGAGCACGTCGAGGTGCATGCCCGGGGCGTCGGGATCGACCAGCCCCCAGCGTTCGGGGCCGTCGGTGTCGAGCCGGACAAGGACCGAGACACCGGACTCCGCCGCGATCACGGCGCCGGCCTCACCGGTGAGTACGACCCCGTCAGCGGTGG
>BBEG01000862.1 GCA_001312645.1 Rhodococcus sp. JCM 9791 | reverse complement strand
CGCGGAGGACCCTCACCGGTGGACGCCACGGCTCGTCACGATCCTGATCGTCCTGATCCTCGTCAGTGAGATCATCCGGTGTCCGCGGTCCTCGCGGGTACCGCGTTGCTACCATCTCGGCCGAGTACGCGACCACTCAGGCCGGCTGGACCATGACGATCGCGTTCCTCACCGCGAGCATCGCGATGCCGTTGGTGGGCAAACTCGCCGACATGTACGGCAAGAAGCGCCTGTTGATGGTCGTGCTCGCGATCACCGTCGTCGGCTCCCTGCTGTCCGCGGTCGCGTCGAGTTTCCCGATGTTCCTGCTCGGCCGCGCGCTGCAGGGTGCGATCTTCTCGGTCGCGTTCCTCTGCTATTCGCTGATCCGAGACGTCTTCCCCGAGAAGATCGTGCCGTTCGCGGTCAGTGTCACCGTGACCGGTACCGGTATCGTCGTCGTGCTGCAGCCGTTCCTCGCGGGCTGGCTCATCGACAATCACGGTGTTTCGGGCGCCTTCTGGTTCGTCACCGTCCTCACGGCGGTACTGGCGGGCGCCGCTCTGCTCATGGTGCCGGAATCCCCGGTGCGGTCCTCGGATTCGCGTCCCGACTTAATGGGTGCGCTCCTGCTGGGCAGCTCGGTCGCGGCCGTCCTGGTCGCGGTGAGCTCGGCGCCGCAGTGGGGCTGGACCAGCGCCGGAACTCTCGGTCTGCTGGCGGTGGGTGCGCGCTGTTCGCGG
>BBEG01000861.1 GCA_001312645.1 Rhodococcus sp. JCM 9791 | reverse complement strand
GCGCCGGGCTGCGGCGGGTGCTGGCGGTGCTGTGCCTGACCGAGATCACCAGCTGGGGCATCCTGTACTACGCGTTCCCGGTCCTGTCGGTCTCGATATCCGCCGATACCGGCTGGTCGCCCACGTCGATCACCGCGGCGTTCTCGCTCGGGCAGCTCGCCACCGCGGCCACCGGTATCCCGGTCGGGCGCATCCTCGACCGGGTCGGACCGCGCACGATCATGACCGCCGGCTCGGTCCTCGCGGTCCCCGCGCTGGTCCTGATCGCGCTCGCCCCCACGCTGCCGGTGTTCTACGCCGGGTGGCTGCTGGCCGGCACCGCGATGGGCGCGGTGCTCTACCCACCGGCGTTCGCAGCGCTGACCCGCTGGTACGGCGACCTCTCCGTCCACGCCCTGATGATCCTGACCCTCGCCGCGGGACTGGCCAGCACCGTCTTCGCCCCCTTGACCTCCGCAGTGGACCAGCAGTCGGACTGGCGCACCACCTACCTGATCCTCGCGGCGATCCTCGCCGCGATCACCATCCCCGGACACTGGTGGGGACTGCGCGGATCCTGGCCCGCCGCGACCCCACCGGCGAACGGCGCAGCCCTGGGTCACCGGGAGATCGCCCGCAGCCCCGCGTTCCTCGCACTGGTGGCCGCCTTGGCGTTGGGCGCGTTCACCGCCTTCGCGGGGTGTTCAACCTGGTGCCGTTGCTGCTTCGAACAGGGCCTTCT
>BBEG01000860.1 GCA_001312645.1 Rhodococcus sp. JCM 9791 | reverse complement strand
GCACGTGCACGCACCCGGCTGTGTCGGACAGGCCGGAGTAGACGCCACCGAGCAGCGGGTCGACGCTGCGGCGCACCACCTGCTCGCCGAATCGAGAGCCGACCAACTCCGCGACCGACATGTCGCCGTCGCTGTCCCAGTTCAGTGGGATCCCGGGCTCCCCCACGATGCGGGCGAGAGCGTCGTCGTCGACGAGCCCGTCGAGCGATCGCGCGTCGGCAGGGATCCCCATCAAAGTTCCGGTGGGCAGGGGGTGCAGTGCCGCACCCGCGTAGACGAGGGGGCGTGCCCCTGACGGATGGACGAGTTGATCGGTGAGCCCGAGTTCGTCGAGCAGCGCGGGCACTTCGGGTCGCCTGGCGATGAATGCCTCGGCACCGACATCGACGGGACCATCCGCCAAGGCCACCGTCCGAAGCTTGCCACCGAGTCGATCCGACCGCTCGAGCAGCACGATGCGGGCGTCCGGGCCGAAGGACGCACGAAGCCGGTATGCCGCGACGAGCCCGGTGACGCCACCACCGACCACGGCGACAACGGGTCTGCTCACAGCGAATGCACCAGCTCGACCACCCGGGTGAGGATGCTCGGATCGGTATCGGGAAGCACACCGTGACCGAGGTTGAAGATGTGTCCGGTCGCACCGGCGGAGAGAGCACGGTCGGCCGCGACGATCACGCGACGAACCTCGGACTCGACGACCTCCCAGCCGGCGAACAAC
>BBEG01000859.1 GCA_001312645.1 Rhodococcus sp. JCM 9791 | reverse complement strand
GGCGGCGGTCAGATCGGGACGGTGCAGATAACCGCGGGTCAATTGCCCACCGGAGACGTACAGTTCGCCGATCGTGCCGGTGGGGACGGGATGCAACCGCGTATCGAGGATGTGCAGCTGCAGCGAGGGCAGCGGTGCACCGATGAGGCTGGCGTTCGCCTCCGCGGCCATCGCGCGATCGAGCGGCAACGCGGTGACGTGCACGGTGGTTTCGGTGATGCCGTACATGTTCACCAACGTGGGCGTGGTGTCGTCGTGCCGGCGGTACCAGCGGTCGAGTTGCGCCAGATCGAGGGCTTCGCCACCGAAGATGATCCAGCGCAACGGCAGCGGTGGCCCCCCGGCTGCGCGGTCGGCTTCGACGAGTTGCTGGAATGCGGTCGGGGTCTGGTTCAGGACGGTGACCTGTTCGCGGCGCAGCAAGGCGAGGAACTCGTCGGGGGTGCGGGCGGTGTGGTAGTCGACGACGACGAGGCGGCCGCCGTGCGCGAGGGCACCCCACAGTTCCCACACCGAGAAGTCGAAGGCGTAGGAGTGGAACAGCGTCCACACGTCGTGCTGGTCGAAACCGAACTGCGGGTGCGTGTCGGTCATCAGGGTCACGACGGTGCGGTGCGGCACCACCACACCTTTGGGGCGGCCGGTGGACCCGGACGTGTAGATCACGTACGCGGTCTGATCCGGATGCACCGGGCGCCGCTCCCCGTCGGTCAGGGGCGCGGTGG
>BBEG01000858.1 GCA_001312645.1 Rhodococcus sp. JCM 9791 | reverse complement strand
CTCCAGCTCGGGCCAGGGCCTTCTCGCGGGCCTTACCGTCGGGCAGTGCTTCGATGACCGCGCGGCGCTTGGCCCCGGCCTCGCGGATCTCGGCGAGGCGTTCGCGGGTGAGTTCCTGCTTCTCGTCGAGCTTGGGCAACCATGTCGGCACCGACGCTTGAAGTACTCGCGTAGCGCGGCGATGACCGGATCGTTGGCGCCCTTGGCGACGAACGGGCCACGCAGCGCGGCGACGTCCTCGGTGGTGGGGGTGATCGACTGGGAGATACGGCGGGTCATGGATTTTCCTTTCGGTGGTGACTACGTGTGCGGATCAGGGGCGAGGGAACATCGGATCGACAACCCTCGGAACGGGCTGCCAGGCACGGATTCGGGCGGCGACGATCGCGCGCACGCGTTCGGGCACGGCCGTGGACCGGAACTGTGCGTCGGCCACATCACCCGCGGCGGTCGCAACCGCAGCAGGCGCGCCGTCGCGGTGGTCCGAGGTCGTCATGCGCAGGCTCCTACGAGATCGGGATCGGGCAGGGCAACGACGCCGGTCGCGTCGAAGACGATGCGGGTTTTCACCCGGCCGGTGCCCACGATCAGGACCGTTTCGATCACCTCGCCCTTGCGGCCGCGGCGGACCTCGACGTCGTCGACGGTGACCGGCACCAGCTCGCCGTCCTCGTCGTCGATCAGCACGGTCTGTCCCGCGGTCACACTCGACGCCGGAATGGCATCGGCGAA
>BBEG01000857.1 GCA_001312645.1 Rhodococcus sp. JCM 9791 | reverse complement strand
CCCAGCAAGGCGCGCCACGGCTGCGGCGGGTGCAGAGCCTCCTCTGCCCACCGCCGCCATCCGCGAGGCTACTGCCCGGCTGCCCGATGATGCTGTGCGCCACCTTGAAGCGCACCGCGTCTCGTTGCTCGTCACTGAGCGCGTTGGCGCCCTCTGGACCCAGTTCCCACTCCCGGCTCAGCCCGTCGGCACCGCTGCCGCAATCGAGCCACGACACCGTGTCTGTCCACGGACCGAGTCCGAACTCGCCCAGGTAATCCTCCATGAGCCGGCCGCCGGGCAATCCCAGGGTGGACGGCAGTACGGCATCGTGAGGTGTTTGCAGTCCGTCGCCGAACGCGTCGTCGTTGATCTCCGCGTCGGCGGCGAGATTCATCCGGAGCCGATCGGCGCGGGAGGTCAATTCGTGTGCAAGGGCGTAGCGGTCACTGCGGCCGTGATGATCGCGCAGCAGATGCGAGACCTCGTGGACCAGGACCGAGGCCAGTTCCTCCACCGGTCGCTGAGTCAGGAAGGCAGGTGAGACGTAGCAGCGCCAATGCCGGTCCACGCCGACGGTCGGCACGCGGAGCGACGCGACGATGTGCAGCGCGTACAAGGCGGTCGCGAGGTAGGGCCGGGCACGAGCGGCATACAACCGCGCGGCGTAGATCTTGTCCAAGTCGACCACAGGTGCCGCCGTCATCGACCGGCCTGTGCGGCGGCACGGTCGCCGGCGAGGTCTGCCGCCTGAG
>BBEG01000856.1 GCA_001312645.1 Rhodococcus sp. JCM 9791 | reverse complement strand
GGAGAGGGCAGGTGATGTCAACTGGTGCGGATTCAATGCGGGCGGCGGAGATTGATAACCGAGTCTCAGATGTGCGTTGTGGTCGGCTTCGGACACCAACGGTCCATCCGGAGCGTCTCCAGTGGCCGGGTCGGTGTTCGCGCCGCACGCGCCGACCAGCAGGCAGCTGGCGATGGCTGCAGCGACGAATCTTGATCTTGCCTTCCTCGATTTCACGATGGAACCTCTCAGGAGTGAGCGGACCTGCTGACGAGCTCGATACGGGGCAGGGCAATCGTCAGTGGGTCAGTCCCACGTACCGCAGGTCAGGCACTGCGATGAAGTTCGAGGTGCCCATGTTGTTGAGCCCGATTACCTTGTCGGAAGCGGCGTAGCTAGCGGGGTAAGCGCAGATGAACACGTCGAGTGCTTGTTCATTGACGATCGCGGACGCGGCCCCCAACGCTGCTGCCCGCTCGGCCTCCGCCGCGTTAGGATTGAATGCCGGCTGCAGTGCAGCAATGAACTCCGGAGGTATGGTGCCCGGGAACTGCCGCGGATTGGTGAAGTTGTTCGCCAAGGTCTGCGCGACATCGGCACTGGGAAGGCGGACGGTGAGCCAAGAATCGACGGCTCCGGAGGCGTACCGCGCGGCGCCGTCGGTGTAGTCGACCGCGTTGAGGTTGACAGTGACCCCGACAGCTTGCAGTTGTGACTGGATGGCGGCGGCCATCTGCCGCTGCGGCGACATCGAGG
>BBEG01000855.1 GCA_001312645.1 Rhodococcus sp. JCM 9791 | reverse complement strand
AGTGCCGCGCGGACCGGCACCGCGGTGGCCACATCGAAACCGGCGCGATCAGTCGGCGACGCGGTCGGCAGGTCGGTCTCCGCGACAGGTTCCGGGCGCAGCGCGGTCAGGACCTTCTCGGCGGTCGAGATGAGCTGCCGGGGTCCGTTCTCGTCGCCGGGATACCAAGTGCGCAGCGTCTCGTGCCGAGCCAGCAGATCCGACACGGCACCGTCGAGAGCCGCCGGGTCGAGGTGGCCGGTGAGGCGGATCGCGAGGGGGATGTTGTAGGCGGCGGAGGTGGTGTCGAACTGGTTGACGAACCACATCCGTTGCTGGGCGGGGGCGAGTGGGAGCCGTTCGGGGCGCACCGCGGGCACCAACGGGGTGTGTGCGTGCCCGCCGTGATCGTCGAGGACCCGCGCGGCGAGGCTCCGCACGGTGGGGGCCTCGAACAGGACTCGCACCCCGGCGTCGGTGCCGAGTGCGGCGTTCACGCGGGCCACGACGCGGGTGGCGATCAGGGAGTTGCCGCCGATGTCGAAGAAGTTGTCCTCCACCGACACCCGCTCGTGGCCGAGGATGTCGGCGAGGATGTCGGCGAGGACACGTTCGAGGTCCGTGGCCGGTGGCCGGTAGTCACCGCCGGTGGCGGTCAGGTCCGGGACGGGCAGTGCCCGGTGATCGAGTTTCCCGACGGGGGTCAGGGGGATCTCGTCGAGCACCACCACGGTCGCCGGCACCATGTGGGCGGG
>BBEG01000854.1 GCA_001312645.1 Rhodococcus sp. JCM 9791 | reverse complement strand
GCCGACGGCGATCGTCGTCCTCGACGCGATCCCGCTGACCCCGGCCGGGAAACTGGATCGGCGCGCGCTGCCCGCACCGGATTTCACGGCCCGCACCGCGGAGGGCCGCGCCCCCGACACCGACCTCGAACGTCTCGTCGCGGACGTGTTCGCCACCCATCTGGGTCTGACGGCGGTCTCCGCGGACAGCAACTTCTTCGAACTCGGTGGTACGTCGCTGCTCGCGACCCGCCTCGTCCCGGATCTGTCGCAACGCCTCAACCGGAGGATCGGATTGCCGGCGTTGTTCACCCATCCCACGGTCGCCGACCTGGCGCAACATCTGAGTGGGGACGCGGACAGCGGCACCGTCGACGACGCCCTGCGGGTGCTCGTGCCACTCCGGGAAGGCACCACACCGGCGTTGTTCTGTGTGCATCCCGCGGCGGGTCTGGCCTGGGGGTACGCCGGGCTCACCCAGCATCTCGACGGGGAGCGCGCCGTGTACGGGCTGCAGCTGCCCACTTTGAGTGGTTCCGGCACCGTCGACAGCATCCGGTCGCTGGCGGTGCGTTACGCCGAGGAGATCCGCCGGGTGCAGCCACACGGTCCGTACCATCTGCTGGGCTGGTCGCTGGGCGGGATCGTCGCCCACGCGGTCGCGTCGAACTGCAACGCGACGGGGAGGTCGTCGACACCCTCGCGTTGCTCGATGCGCACCTCAACGTGCCGGCGGTGCCGCCCCGGCGGTCA
>BBEG01000853.1 GCA_001312645.1 Rhodococcus sp. JCM 9791 | reverse complement strand
GGCGAGTTTGTCGATGGCGGCGTGCACTTCGGCGGGCACGGTGAACGCGACCTGCGCGGTGGTACCGGTGGTGATGTTGCTGCGCGGGTGGTCGGTGGGCAGCTCCAGCAGCGGCGGGGCGCCGGCGAGCGTCTGCTTCCAATGCGCGAGTTGTGTCGCGGCGAGGCTGCGGGGATCGGTCTCGTCGCCGAGAACCGCTGTGTGCCACCGCGCGTAATCGCGGAAGGATACCGGCGAGCCGGCGAGGTCGGGGGTCTCGCCGGCTCGCCGATCAGCATATGCGGTCGCGGCGTCGCGTCCGAGTGGGAGCAGCGACAAACCGTCGACTGCAATGTGGTGGAGCACCACAGCGAGCGTGAACCCGTCGGTGGTGCGGTAGAGCGCGGCACGGAGGGGTGCGTCGGAGGTGAGATCGTAACGTCTGCGCGCGAACTCGGTCATCCGATCGTCGAGGTCGGCGGGTGCGTCGACCGGTGTGAGGTCGAGTTCCACGGTGTCGAGCAGGTGCTGACGCGGGCCGTCGCCGCTGTCGGGGTAGATGGTGCGCAATGTCTCGTGCCGGGTGATGACGTCGGCGAACGCGCCGCGGAGGGCGTCGAGGTCGGTGTCTCGCGGAAGGTCGACGGCGAACGCGATGTGGTCGCCGCCGTCCGTCTCGGCGGCAACGTCGAACCGGTTGACGAGCCACATGCGCTGCTGAGCGGGGGCGAGCGGTGCGTCGCCCGAGTTGTCGGCGTGTCC
>BBEG01000852.1 GCA_001312645.1 Rhodococcus sp. JCM 9791 | reverse complement strand
GTCGCCGATGCCATTCCGGCGTCGAGTGTGACCGCGGGACAGACCGTGCTGATCGACGACGAGGACGGCGAGCTGGTGCCGGTCACCGTCGACGAGGTCGATGTCCGCCGCAGCCCCAAGGGAGAGGTGACCTCGACCGTCCTGACCGTCGGCACCGGACGGGTCAAGACCCGCATCACCTTCGACGCCACCGGCGTCGTCGTCCTGCCCGAACCCGACCTCGTGGGAGCGCCCGCATGAGCACCTCGAAAAACGACATGTACCGCCCGGCGTCGGCCGCCACTGCTGCCATCGACGCGATGCTCTTCCACCCCTGACCCATCCAAGTAGTCACCCTCGAAAGGACGCTCCATGACCCGCCGCATCTCCCAGTCGATCACCCCCACCACCGAGGACGTCGCCGCGCTGCGTGGCCCGTTCGTCGCCAAGGGTGCCAACGACCCCGTCATCAAGGCCCTGCGTGACTACTTCAAAGAGACCTCGCCGGTGTGGCTGGCCAAGCTCGACGAGAAGCAGGAACTGACCCGCGACCGACTCGCCGAGATCCGCGACGCCTCGGCCAAGCGCCGCGCGGTCATCGAAGCACTGCCGGAAGGCAAGGCCCGGGAGAAGGCCCTGGCCGAGCTGGAAGCGACCGAGGCCGTCGTCGAGGACATGGACACCGCACTGGCCGGCGCCGGTGCCTTCGGCGGGAACTGACGATGGCGCCGACCGTGGACATCGAGGCGACCTCCGCGACGACCG
>BBEG01000851.1 GCA_001312645.1 Rhodococcus sp. JCM 9791 | reverse complement strand
GGCCGGTCTCGGGGAACTCCACGACGAGCGGCCCGCCGCCGGGAATCGCGTCGCCGGTCACCTCGGTCGAGATGAACGTACGACCGGTGAGGTCGTCGGCCGAGCCGGAGTCGGAGGGGGCGGATGCGCCGGTGCTGCATGCGGAGACAGCGACTGCCACGGAACACAGTGCGAGGACGCCGAGGATGCGAGTCATCCGCTCACGCTACGTGGAGCGTTCTGCACTCGGGTTCATGTGGAGTACTCCGTGCTCGGAATGCTGTCGCCGGTGACGACCCGATGAGCGAGGTCGGCCCAGTTGTCGGCGAGTTCTTTCAGCGAATGGCCGAGCTCGTGCCACTGGTACAGGATCAAGCCGGGGTCGAGTGCTGCCAACAGTGAGTGGGCGAGCAGGCCGGACCGGGTGCCCATCCCGATCGTGCGCAGGAGCATCTCGAGGTGGATCAGCGAGACCTGCTGGGAGCGTTGCCGTGGCGGGTCTCGACGGAGCTCTCCGCCGCGCGGAGCAGTTCGCCCTGGACTTCGACGAGTTCGATGCGTGCCCGGCCGAATGCGATCAGCCGCGCGATCGGCTCGGCGTCGGGCCCGAGCGGGGGAGGACCGTACATGCAGGCGTACTGGAATGCGGACTCGCTGTGATCGAGGAGTGCGGCCATGAGTCCCGCCCGTGAGCCGAAGCGACGGAACACCGTTCCCTTGCCGACGCCGGCGCGCGCTGCGAGGGCGTCCATGGTCACCGCGTCGGG
>BBEG01000850.1 GCA_001312645.1 Rhodococcus sp. JCM 9791 | reverse complement strand
CCCGTCACCACCGCGATCGACGCACTGCGCACCGACCCGCGTCACGCACACCGAGGCGCCCGCGAGCTGCTGATGCTCGCCTACCGCGCCCTGCTCACTGACCTCGCGTTCGTGGGCGCCCCGCCGCTGCACGCGGCGCACTGAACCACCACCACAACCCCGAGAGACAGGACACCTGCGATGACCACCACCGAGAACCTCACCGACGAGCAGCACATGACCGGCGGCGAGCGCGCAGCCGCACGCGGCGCGCACTACATCGAAGAGTCCGTGAGCGTGTACCTCATGCGTGATCTGGCAGGCACCAACACGTGGGTCATCGACCCCGCCAACTTCGACGTCGCCCTCGAGACGAACTACGACATGCCCGTCAACGCCGAATGCCCGTGCGCCGTGCCCGAGATCCGCCACCGGATGCACTTCGTGTCCACGCCCGACGGCGAGGAACTGATGCACATGCTCGCCGACGCGCTCGGCTACACCGTCACCAAGCCCTGACCAGCCGACAGTCGGGCCGCGTCGACGCGGCCCGACCGTCGGCTGTGTGCTGTACCCGACAAGACAAGGACCAGAGCATGACTTCTCCCCACCCGTTCGCCGCTGTCCGCACGCTCGCCGATCTGGCCGCTGTCCGCGACGCACACACCTCGAACCACACTGATGCCTCCACGACCCTGGACCCGGCCGCCGCGCGCGCTGTGCGGGCCTGTGAGGCGCTTGTTGCGGTGGTGCCGTACGGCGAGCGCACCCA
>BBEG01000849.1 GCA_001312645.1 Rhodococcus sp. JCM 9791 | reverse complement strand
CGCGGATTCTGCGACCACGCCTGCCGCGGATGCTGCCGGCATCCCGGCCCGCAGGCAGGCCGCGAAGAGATCGAACGCAGCAGCGATCGCATACGGATCATGCGCGTCGCCGGTCGCACTACTCGTTGTGAGAACGGGCGATACGTGCAAGGACTGCAACCTCCGCGGTGCCGGATCGGGCACCACAACCAGTGCAGCGGCAAGACACAGCGCCGGCATCAGCATCGACCCGGTCACCGGCCCACCTTGTCTGCGATGCGATCGGTCCACAGCAATCCTGCACATACGAGCACCGTGCCGAGCACCAGCAGCACGGCGCCGAGTCCGTCGCCGAGGAGTGTCGTCAGCGGTGATGCTCCCATGAGCTGCCCCAATGCCACCCCGAGCACCGGGAGTGCGGCAAGAACCGTTGCGGTGGCGCGGGCGCCGGCGAGACCGGCGTCGGTTCGCGTCCGGATACGCATGCGGGCGGCGAGATCGGACCGGGCCGCCGACAACAGTTCCGCGAGCGCCAATCCGTGACGGTCCGAGACCGACCATGCGTCGGCAACCCTGGCGAGACTTCTCCGATTCCATCGGACTCGAATTCCCGTGCTGCACCCCGTAATCCATCGGATGCGGACCCACCCAACCGCGCCCGTGCCGCCGCGACCCGCAGCGAGTCCGAGGTCGGCCCGGTGGTGTCGCGCGCAGCAGTGTCGCATGCGTCGGCGGGATGTGCGCCGACGTGCAGTTCCGCGATCACCATCT
>BBEG01000848.1 GCA_001312645.1 Rhodococcus sp. JCM 9791 | reverse complement strand
GATGCGCATCGCCACGCGGCGGCCACGCCACCGGCAGTGCGCCATGATCGCCGCGCGCCACAGCGGCTGGTGGTGGTGCTGCATGCGGGTCGCGGTCCACATGTCCGGGTTGACCATCCGGCCCACGTAGCCCTTGTAGCAGGCGCCGAGAAACCGCTTCATCGCCACATCGTCGGTGTCGACGGCCACAGTCCGTGCAGCGCGTAGGACCTTGGCCCACTTGTCCAGGGCTCGGCCCTGTTCCTCGTAGACCCATGCTTCGGTGATGTCGAGGTCGTCGACGTCCAGGCCCATGCCGCCGTCTGCGATGGAGGCGCATAGGCCTCCAGGCTGACCGTGGTGATCCATGTCTGGACGGGCTGGTCGTCGAGCATCGCCGGGTGCGGCAGTGGGAGTTTGTCGGGCAGGGCGTACTGCCCTGCGGCGGGCAAGGTGACCCGCCAGATCCCGAAAGCAGGCTTGGCCTCCGAGGCGGCGGACGCCGCGTCGATGCCGAGCAGGTTACGGACCCGGCCGTAGCCGAACGAGAGCATCCCGGCCGAGGCGAGATAGGCCGCACGCTGGTCGATGGTGACCAACGCGGCCGCGTCGTCGAGGTCGTCGGTATCGGGCACGCGGGACCAGCCTGCGGCCGGCTCGAAGTCGCCGCGGGGTATGCCGTCAATGGGCGGGATCGGCCTGCTGCGGTGCGACGATGCCTTGCTGGTGCGGAGGCGTTCGCCGGCGGATCTTGTCGACGGATCGCCGGCCG
>BBEG01000847.1 GCA_001312645.1 Rhodococcus sp. JCM 9791 | reverse complement strand
GTGGCCAGCGCTTGCGCGGCGTCTCGGATCCGGACCGCGTCGACGTCGCCCTGGAGCACGGTGAGCCACGCATGTCCCGCGCGGGCGAGCGCTGCTGCATACGACGATGCTTCGGCGGCTGCGGCGAGGGCTCGTGCATGTGGGACAAGGTCGGCGGGGTGGTTCGCTGTGATCGCGGCTTGGACCCGTACCAGTGCAGTGCCGCGCCCCACAGCGGAGGTTCACCGAGCGCGGCGAGCAGATCATGCGCCTGCGTCACCAGGTGCGCGATCCGATCGGAGTCGCCCGCGCGCACACCGGCCAGCCACAACTCGCCGAGCGGGAGCAGACCGAAGAGATCCACGGAGTACGCGGCGACCACCTCCTGCGCAGCAGCCCATTCGGTGAGCAGCGAACCGAGGTCGCCGGTGCGGCGTGCGAGTCCGACGCGCAGGCCGTGCAGGAACAGCCGGTCGCGTGCATGTACGACGTTCGGCGTCACCTCGGCCACCGTGGCGGTCGCGGCAGACATGTCACCCCCGAGCAGCGACGCCCACGCCGTGAGAAGCCGGTGGCGCACGGTGGGGTTGTGAGCCAGGACGACCCGGGCATGGGAGAGTTCGCCCGCGTGCAGACACAAGAGTGCAGTGACCGCCTCGATGCTGTCGGGTTGCACCGGCCCCGGCAGGGTTCCCCGGGTGGCGAGCGCGCGGGTGAGGCCGTTCATCGCGATCCGTCCGTCGCCACCCACCGATTCCCGGAGTCCCGCCTCGAACAATTGCGCGG
>BBEG01000846.1 GCA_001312645.1 Rhodococcus sp. JCM 9791 | reverse complement strand
CCCCGCGGCGGATCGCTGCGACCGCCCGCCCCGCCGACTTCGCCAACGCCGGATCCTGTGCGGTCGTGCGGATCTGATCGAGCAGATCGATCAACTGCCGGCACCACCGCACGAAATCCCCGGGCGAGAGTTCACTGCCCGTCGCAACAGCCGCCAGCAGCGACTCCGTCAACGACGCGGTACCCGCCCACGTGTACGCCGCAGACACGAACCCGAAATCCGGTGCGCGGGTCGTCGGCAACCGGTGCCGCAGTTCATCGGCGCGCAACTCGTCGCACAACCGCACCGTATCGGCCAACGCCCGCCGGATCGGACCGGTCGGACCCCGCACCTCCGGTACCTCGTCGCCACGCGACTCGAAGATCACCGTCGAGACGACCGCCGCCAACTCCGCCGGCGACAACCCCACCCACACCCCGGTGCGCAGACACTCGGCCACCAGCAGATCCGATTCGGTGTAGATCCGCGCGAGCCGTTCCCCCGCCGCCGTCGTCGCCGGATCATCCCCCGGTCAGATAACCCCGCTCCGACAGCAACGACACGATCCGCTCGAACGTGCGCGCCAACGAATCGGTGGTCGCCGCAGCCTTACGCCGCTGGTGCTCGGTGTCGCGCAGCAACCGGTTGTAGCGTTCCCCGATCCGCGCCAACGCCTCCACATCCGGGTTCTCCCGCGCCGGATGCCTGCGCAGCGCGCGGCGCAGCGAATCGATTTCGCGGGTATCGCCGCCACCCGTGCGGGACCGCTTGGCGCGACGCGGCGGAACCA
>BBEG01000845.1 GCA_001312645.1 Rhodococcus sp. JCM 9791 | reverse complement strand
GTCCGAGGCGGGCACGCTGATGTCGAATCGCTCGACGGTCGATGCCGTATCGACGGACGGGTCGAACGGCCGCACGCCGAGCAGTGGGTCGGGGCCCTCGAGAATCCGCTCCCACAGTCCCAGTTCGTCGCGATGCGACGGTGCCGCCTCGACCAGACCGTGCGCCCAGCGACGCAACGACGTACCGACAGCGGCAAGTTCGATCTTCTCCTGCCCGGAGACGATCTGACCCCACGCAAGACCGAGGTCCGGCAACAGGATTCGCCACGACACACCGTCGACCACCAGGTGATGGGCGACGACGGCGAGCACACCGGCACGTGCGGCCGAACCGAAGTCGAACCACACGAACTGCAGCACCGACCCGGCGAACGTCGAGTCGACCGAGTGCCGCGTCGATCTCGCGTCCGGCGAGAGCGGACAGGTCCTCGTCGCTGATGTCGGCGGGAGCCTCGACGCGAGTGAGGAGGGATTCTGCGTCCACCTCGCCGGCAGCGCGCACCCGGAAGGTGATGCCGTCGCCGTCGCCGTCGCCGTCGAGGATCGACCGCAGCGCATCGTGATGATCCACCACGGCACCGATCGTCCGCTCGAGCACATCCGCAGTGATGTCCTGCGGAAGCGTCACGGAGACGAACTGGGAGAACCGGTCGAAGCCACCGGGCCACCCCAGCACCTCACGCATGATCGGCGTCAACGGAACATCACCGACACCGCCACCGGGCAGTTCCTCGAGTCGCACGATGCCCTGGGACTCATCGCTCCGAACTGCT
>BBEG01000844.1 GCA_001312645.1 Rhodococcus sp. JCM 9791 | reverse complement strand
CGCACCGACCGCACGGGCTGGCCACCGTCGGATTCGACGACGACGCGGTGGCCGCCCAATCGTGGGATCTGGTGCGCGACGGCGTGCTGGTGGGCTATCAGCTGGACCGGGCGTTCGCCGCCAAGGCCGGTGTGGGGCGCTCGAACGGCTGCGCCTACGCCGATTCGGCGCATCATGTGCCGTTGCAGCGGATGGCGAACGTGTCGCTGCAACCGGATCCGCAGGTCGATCGATCACGGCCGATCTGATCGGCGGGGTCGAGGACGGACTGTATGTGGTCGGTGATCGCAGCTGGTCGATCGACATGCAGCGCTACAACTTCCAGTTCACCGGGCAACGTTTCTACCGGATCCGCGGCGGGCGTCTGGCCGGTCAGGTGCGGGATGTGGCGTATCAGGCGACGACCACCGACTTCTGGGGTGCGCTCGAGTCCGTCGGCGGGCGCTCGACATACCAGCTCGGGGGCGCGATGAACTGCGGTAAAGCGCAACCCGGACAGATCGCGGCGGTGAGTCATGGTTGCCCGTCGGTGCTGCTGCGGCAGATCAACGTGCTCAACACCCGGCAGGAGGGCGGTCGATGATCGACGCACCCCGGCTCGTCGATGCCGCGTTGGCTGCGTCCCGCGCCGACGAGACGATCGTGCTGGTCACCGACAGCGACGACGCGAACGTGCGGTGGGCGGCAGTTCGATGACCACCAACGGGGTGACGCGCTCGCGCAGGTGGACGGTGATTGCGATCCGCCGCAGCGCGGCTGCGGGTCGCGGCGGA
>BBEG01000843.1 GCA_001312645.1 Rhodococcus sp. JCM 9791 | reverse complement strand
TCTGTGCCGCCGGGGTTCGCCCGCGGTGTGCGGCGGCAATTGGTCGCCTGTATCGGCCGCTCGGACGCGGCTGTGGGTCAGGACATCTCGAGCAACGCGCGACCCGGTACCTCGGCGTCTGCGGAGGAGACACAGTCCACGCGGCTGCGGATCACCGACATTCAGGCTCCACCGCAGGTCAGCCCGATGGCCCGCCTCGCTGCCGCCGATCGGCAACTCGCCGAGCTCACCGTCACCGCCGACACGATGGTGTTGACGGTGAAGCTCCCGACCACAGCGACCCCCGCCAGGCGAGCGCACTGGCGGGCGGTGCGGTTGACCGCCGTTCTTCCACCTCACTTGCACGGCCGCCCGATTACTGCGTGGCATCTGCCGACTCTGGCCCTCGACGGTCGAGGTCTGTTGCTGCAGTGTGCTGCCACCGAAGCCGTCCCCACCAGCGAACTGAGTACCGCGACCGTGGCGGTGGGGGTGGACTGGTCACCGTCGACTCTCGGCGCTGCCGCGATCGTCACCGACACCGGCGATGGGCTGGTCTCCGATTTTCGGGGTTACACCTACGACGACCGCGGACTGGGTATCAAGCTGGCCCGGTTGCAGACCGAAGGCCAATTCCTGCATCGCAAGGCCGCCCGCCTGACTCGGCTCGCTGAGAATGCTCCGCCGCAGCTGCGGGCGGAGTTGGACGCGACGATCGCGGTGCTCGAGGCGAACCGCACTGCGGTCGGTGTCAAGCGCGGGAAGATCAATCGGGAGTTGGCGTTTCATTTCGCT
>BBEG01000842.1 GCA_001312645.1 Rhodococcus sp. JCM 9791 | reverse complement strand
CTGCCGTGAATCCAGGGTCAGCTCGATGCGTTCCACGGTGGAGGTGACATCGACCGCGGGGTCGAAGGGACGCTGTGCGAGCAGTGGGTCCGGCCCACCGAGAACCCTCTCCCACAGTCCCAGTTCGTCGCGATGCGACGGCGCGGCCTCGACGAGGCCGTGGGCCCACCGACGCAGCGACGTACCGACAGCGGCAAGTTCGATCTTCTCCTGCCCGGAGACGATCTGACCCCACGCAAGACCGAGGTCCGGCAACAGGATTCGCCACGACACACCGTCCATCACCAGGTGATGGGCGACGATCAGCAACACACCCGGACGAGTGTCGCCGGTGAAATCGAACCACACGAACTGCAGTACCGAACCCGATGCGGGGTCGAGACGTCCGAGCGCGGAATCGAGTTCGCGCGAGGCGATCTCGGTGAGATCGGCGTCGGAGATCTCGGCACCGACCTCGACCCTGGTGATCAGGGACGCGGGGTCGACGGTGCCCGCCGCGCGAATACGCAGTGTTGTCTCATCGGTTGTCTCATTGCCGCTGCGTTGGAGGATCGACCGCAGCGCATCGTGATGATCCACCACGGCACCGATCGTCCGCCCGAGCACTTCCGCAGTGATGTCCTGCGGAAGGTTGACGGCGATGGTCTGCGAGAACCGGTCGAAACCACCGGGCCACCCCAGCACCTCACGCATGATCGGCGTCAACGGAACATCCCCGACACCGCCACCAGGAAGTTCGGCCAACTTCTGCGGCGCACCCGCATCGACACGCGAGGCG
>BBEG01000841.1 GCA_001312645.1 Rhodococcus sp. JCM 9791 | reverse complement strand
TGGCCGCCGGAAAGTGTGGTGCCGTCGTCTCCGACGGGATGGTCGAGACCGGACGGGTGCAGATCCACGACTTCGCGGGCGGCGGACGCGTCGAGTGCGCGCTCGAGGTCGATCGATGCGGCGGAGCCACGCCCCGCAGTGATGTTGGAGTGCAGTGTGCCCGAGAACAGGAAGGTGTCGTGTGGTTCGGCGAGGACCAGTGTGCGGGCCAGCTCGATCGGAAGGTCGCGGGCGGGCACCGATCCGACGCTGAACGACCCGGTGTAGTCGTCCGCGGGGACCTGCGACGACAACAGCGCGAACACTGCATCGGCGTCTTCAGGTCGGTACGCGACGATTCCGACGAACTCTCCGCGGGCGACGGTGAGGTCGAGCCCGTCGAGCGTCCGATACGTGAGGTCGGCCATCTCGAGGACCGGCCCTTGCGCGCGGTGGCTCACGTCGTCGCTTCCGGGGTGCAGTAGCGGTGCGCTGTCGAGGACCCGCGCAACGCGGTCGGCCGATCCCCGCGATGCCGCAACGACGGCGGGAACCTGGGCGAGCGTGGTCAGTGGCTCGATGAGGAATTGAGCCAGACCCACACCGTGATGACCTCGGCGAGGCCGATCCGGCCACTGAGCGCCAGCCAACCCGCCCCGGCGGCGACTGCCACCGCAAGTAACGCGCTCGCGCTGGTCGAGACACCCGCGAACACCGATCGGACCTTCGCCGCGCCGAGCGTGGCAGTCAGTGCGTCGGCACTGACGGCGCGGAAGCGTTGCCCGGCTCGGCTTCTCCCCGAA
>BBEG01000840.1 GCA_001312645.1 Rhodococcus sp. JCM 9791 | reverse complement strand
GGCCCGGACACGACCCGCGGGATCTATCCGACCGCGGTGGCGGTGACCGAGGCCGGGGCGGTGGCGGTCCCGGAGGCGGATCTGGCCGAGTTGGCGCAGGCGATCGTGGTCGACCGTACTGCAGGAGGTGCCCGATGACGTTGCCCTATTACGCGTCCGCCGAACAGATCATGCGTGATCGTTCGGAGTTGGCCCGCAAGGGCATCGCCCGGGGCCGCAGTGTGATCGCGTTGATCTACGCGGACGGTGTGGTGTTCGTGGCGGAGAACCCGTCGAAGGCGCTGCACAAGATCAGTGAACTGTACGACCGGCTCGGGTTCGCGGCGGTCGGCAAGTACAACGAGTTCGAGGCGTTGCGGCGCTCCGATCATGCGCGCCGACATGCTCGGTTACTCGTACGATCGGCGTGATGTGACGGGCCGATCGCTTGCGAATGCGTACGCGCAGACTCTCGGGACGATCTTCACCGATCAACCGAAACCGTACGAGGTGGAGATCTGTGTCGCGGAGGTCGGTCAGGCCGGCGACAACGCGTCGGCGCAGCTGTATCGCATTACCTACGACGGGTCGATCGTCGACGAACCGCAGTTCGTGGTGATGGGCGGCAACACCGAACCGATCCTGACGGCGGTACGCGACTCGTACCGTCCGGGTCTGGGGTTGGCGGATGCGGTGCAGGTGGCGGTGTCCGCCCTGCAGAAGGGCACCTCCACCGGGGCGGATTCGGCGGGCCGGGTCCTCGGTCGCGGGGAGCTCGAAGTGGCGGTGCTCGAGCGGTCGAGG
>BBEG01000839.1 GCA_001312645.1 Rhodococcus sp. JCM 9791 | reverse complement strand
GCCGCCTCGGCCAGGGCCGCCTCCCGCCGCACGACGCGGAAGGCGTTGAGCGTGGATCGGCTCGCGTCGATCCGGTCGAGTGCGGCGCGGACGAGCTCCACCGAGGTGGTGCCCTTCCCGAGTGCTGCAGCCGTGTCGGCCAGTCCGGCGGATCGGGCCGGTACTTCGTGCGTCGTCATGCATCCCCCACTGTTGTTCGTTCGAACGAACAGTAACGTGTTCCAGTGGGGTGTGTCGAGGTTTCCGGAAGCGGCGCCGTCCACACGTCAGGCGCTGTCGTGCCGACGTGACACACTCGGATGCGTGAGGTTGTACCGGGACAATGCCGTAGTGCTGCGCCAGCACAAGCTGGGCGAGGCCGACCGCATCGTCACCCTGCTCACCCGCCGCCACGGCTGGTCAGAGCTGTCGCGAAGGGGGTGCGCCGCACCCGCTCGAAGTTCGGTGCGCGCCTCGAACCCTTCGCCCACATCGACGTGCAACTGCACCCCGGTCGGAACCTCGATATCGTCACCCAGGTCCAGACCCTCGACGCGTTCGCAATCGGCATCGTCGACGACTACGGGCGCTACACCACCGCGTGCGCGATCCTCGAGACGGCCGAACGTCTCGCGGGTGAGGAGCGCGCGCCCGTACCGCGGCTCCACGCGCTGACCGTCGGTGCTGCGTGCGGTATGCGATCGGACGCGTCCCTCGGAGTTGGTGTTCGACGCTACCTGCTGCGCGCGATGCTCTACGCCGGATGGCACCTGCGATTACGCACTGTGCCCGCTGCGACCGGCCGGG
>BBEG01000838.1 GCA_001312645.1 Rhodococcus sp. JCM 9791 | reverse complement strand
CCCCCCCGGTACCGGATCGCGGTCGGCGCGGACCGCGAGTTCGAGCAGTCCCGCGGCGAGGTCGCGCGCATAGGTGGGGCATCCAGCTGGTCGTCGACGACACGCACGGTGTCGCGGTCACGTTCGAGACCTCGCATCGCCGCGACGAAGTCGTTCCGGTCGCCGGTGTAGACCCACGCGGTCCGCACGATGTGCGCCGACGGAAGGACCGCGAGGACGGCCTGCTCACCGAGCAGCTTGGTCCGTCCGTACGCACTCCGTGGGTCGGTGGGCGCATCGATGGGGTACGGCTGTGTGGCGTCCCCGGCGAAGACGTAGTCGGTGGACACGTGGATCAGGTGTGCACCGGCGTCTGCGCAGACCCGGGCGAGCACGCCCGGGCCATAACCGTTGACTGCCGCAGCCGCCGCCTCGTCGGTCTCCGCCGCGTCGACCGCGGTGTACGCGGCGCAGTTGATCACCACGGACCCCGGCCCGACGGCGGCGGCCACCGATGCGGCGTCGGTGATGTCGATCTCAGCGGAGCCTGCCCCACGAATCGGAATTCCGGCGGAGGTCGCAAGATCGATCACATGGTGGCCGAGCTGGCCGTGGGCCCCTGTCACGAGAACGTTACGCACCTGGCCGAGTCTGGCACGCCGGTGTCGAAGACGCCCGTCGACGAATTCCACCAGTAACCTTCATCGAGTACCCGGACGCCAGCCGAAGGAGGACCGCACGTGCCGTCAGAGCCGCCCCGCCGCAGGACCAGGGCGCGCCCCAGCACGGATGAGCGGCGTAGGACGCGTCCGAC
>BBEG01000837.1 GCA_001312645.1 Rhodococcus sp. JCM 9791 | reverse complement strand
GTCGCTAGCACCGCGACCCGCTCGGCTCGCGACACGCGGGCGGCCACCGCGGTCGCTGCCCCGAGAATGTCGCTGCGCGACAAGGTATGGCCGTCGATCCGGACGGCATCGGACACATCGTCACCGCGGGCGACGGCAAGCGGGTTCAACGATCGCAGTAGTGCAGACACAGCTGTCACGATACTGTCGCGGTCCCCGATCGCACGTATCGCTGTGCGCACGGTCAGGAACGGAGACCACCGTGCACCTCGGGGCCGGACGCGGTGACCTGCCGAGACGGCGGGAGCACGATTCCGAGCACTGCCCCGAGGAGCATGCCGATCAGCACAGCGACACCGTGGGCATCGTCGAGGATCACCAGCAGTACCCCGACGACGAACGTGCCGGCCGATGCCACCAGCAGTGTGCGCCGCGCCCCCACCACCGGCCACAGACCCGCGAGGGACGCCGCCATCACGAACGACGCACCGGAGACTCCCGCCCCCACCGACGGCTCGACGAACGACGTGAACAACCCCCACAAGAGCTGGCCCACGACGAACAACGCGACCGCGCGCTGCCATCCCCAGACGCGTACCGCCGCGATCGTGATGATCGCGAGCATCACAAGAGTGCCGATCGTCCCGGCGACACCACCGTCCTGTGTCAGCGCCGAGGTGAATACCCGCCACCATTCACCGTCGCGGGTACGGACAGGGTCACGACGGAACACCCCGACCATCGACGGCTCGATCAACCGGATCACCGACGGCACCGCGACCACCGCCCACAAGACGGTCGCCGCGACCGGAGG
>BBEG01000836.1 GCA_001312645.1 Rhodococcus sp. JCM 9791 | reverse complement strand
TGCAGGCGGGCCACGCCCCCGAACCGCTGGTCGATCTGCGGAAACTGCGACGTCCGGCGCTGCTGTACACGGTGCTCGCGTCGGGCCTGGTGTACGGCGTCGGCACCACGACCAGCTCGATCCTCGCGATCATGGCCATGACGCCTCGCGAGGCCGGCGGCGACTACGGATTCGGCATGACGGCCAGTGAGTTCGCGATCTTCGGCGTGATCAACGGAATCGGCATCGTCGGCGGCGGACTGATCGTCGGACTCACCGTGCGGCGACACGGAGCGAAGGTGCACATGGTAGCGGCGGCCGTCGCCATCGCGGTCGGCGCGCTGACGATGGGCCTCGGACGCGGCGACGAACTGCTCGTGCTCACCGCGACCGCACTGGCCCATCTCGGTGTTGGACTGGCCGGCGCCGCGATACCGAATCTCGTCATCGCGGCGGTGCCGCCTGACCATCAGGTGGTCAGCGCCAGCCTCACCGAGGTGAGCCGCACCCTGATGGCAGGTATCGGCACAACCGTGGTGTTCGTGGTGCTCAATGCGAACATTCAGGCGATGGCCGGCGGAAGGCCGGTGTACGAGGGCATCGGGTTCCAGTGGGCGTACGCGTTGATCGCCACATGCGCAGTGCTCGGTGGCCTGGCGGCGACACGACTGCCCGGAAGAACCGGTGAACCATCGACGGCCTGATCCCTGCGCCGCACCGGCACAGCCCGCACCGCCCGCCCCACCGGGTCCTGATTCTCATGGAGGATCCGGCGGTCGAGCGGCGGTCGGACGCCGTCGCGATGCCGGCTCCGTTCTCG
>BBEG01000835.1 GCA_001312645.1 Rhodococcus sp. JCM 9791 | reverse complement strand
GTGACGGTCGCGGCGATCCAGGCAGCGTGCCGCGCCTGGGCCTCGACTTCAATGCGCAACGCAAGGCGGTCCTCGACAATCACGTTGCGCAGACCCTCGAACTCGCCGCGCAGGTCCGTGGCGGTCAGGTCGACGCCCCGGACGTGGTGATCTGGCCGGAGAACGCCTCCGACATCGATCCGCTGCGCAACGCGGACGCCGCCGCTGACATCTCTGCCGCGTCCGCCGCGATCGGTGCACCGATTCTCGTCGGTGCGGTGTTGATCAACGGTGACGGCACCACCACCAACTCGGTGATCGTGTGGGACGCGCAGTCCGGGCCCGGGGAGCAACACGACAAGCGGATCATCCAACCGTTCGGCGAGTATCTGCCGTATCGGTCGTTCTTCCGGTTGTTCTCCGAATACGCGGACCGTGCCGGGTTCTTCGTGCCGGGTGCCGGGGACGGCACGGTCACCGCCGCGGGCATCACGATCGGGGTGGCCACCTGCTACGAGGTGGCGTTCGACCGGGCGTTCCGTGATTCGATCGACGCCGGCGCGCAGCTGTTGGCGGTGCCGACGAACAACGCCACTTTCGGGGACACCGAGATGACCTATCAGCAGTTGGCGATGTCGCGGGTGCGCGCCGTCGAGCACGGTCGCACCGTGGTTGTCGCAGCGACCAGTGGGGTCAGCGCGGTCGTCGACCCGGACGGTCGTGTGCAGCAACGCACCGCGTTGTTCGAGCCGGCAGCGTTGGTCGCGCGCGTGCAGTTGCGGCAGGACGCTACGCTGGCTAGTCGGTTCGGACTTTCCCGGAGCTCGCGCTCTGT
>BBEG01000834.1 GCA_001312645.1 Rhodococcus sp. JCM 9791 | reverse complement strand
CTGCTGGCGGTGACCTCGACCGGGCGTGGTCCACGCGGGGTCCGCAAGGTCGGGGACGTGCTCGACGAGGTTCCGATCACGGTGCTGCAGGTTTCGTGGTGGAAGCGCAGCCTGGGTCAGTTGACGGCCGCGGTGAGGGGACACGAGACCGGGACGCGGATTCTGATCGTCGGGCTGTTCGGTCTGGCCGTCGTGATGCTGGGGGACTGGGCGTGGTTGACGTTCGGCGAGGGCCACGGTGCCGTCGACGCCTTCCACGAGGCGGTGCGGGTGGTCACGACGGTCGGTCCGGCGGCAGATCCGCACGGGAACGAGATGTACGGACTGATCGCGTCGTCGGCGATGCTCGCGACGATCGTGTTCACCGCGATGTTCACCGCCGGTGTCGTCGACCGGCTCCTCGGACCCCGGTTGACGGCCCTGTGGGGGCGGCGGTCGCTGCCGCGGTCGGGGCACGTGATCGTCGTCGGGCTCGGACAGGTCGGTCTGCGGTTGTGCCGGGAACTGTGTGAGCTGGGCATCCCGGTGGTCGGCGTGGAACGCGATACCGGCGCACAGCACCTGGGGGAGGCGCGGGAAATGGGTATCCCGGTGGTGCTGGGCAACGGCGGCGACCGCGGCCTTCTCGAGAGGATCGGGGTGCAGCGTGCTCTTGCGCTGGCAGCGGTCGGATCCGACGACCGCGACAACATCGCGGTATCGCTGGCGGTGCAGGGCACCGCGCCGGGTCTACGGCTGGTGCTGCGCGCGGGTGAGCGGGAGCTTCTCGCCGAGACCGGGTCGCTGCTTCCGCTCGGAGTCATCCGCGACGTGACGAGC
>BBEG01000833.1 GCA_001312645.1 Rhodococcus sp. JCM 9791 | reverse complement strand
TCCCGCCGCGCTCGCCGGCAGCCTCTCGGGTAGTGCGTTGTCGCCGGCGGCCGTGTCGTCGCTGGCGATGGTGGCCGGGTCCGCGACTCCCGAACGGATCGCCGCCGCATCGGGATCGATGCCGGGGGCCTGCTTCCCGATCTGGTGCACACCAACAGCTGGGTGCAGACCGTGGGTGAGGTAGAGCCACTCGAACTGCTCGAGGTGCAGTTGTGCAACTCGGTGGCGCCGTTCATCCTCGTCGACCGACTGCGCCCGTCGATGGCCTCGTCCCCGGCGCGCCGCAAGTACGTCGTCAACGTCTCTGCAATGGAAGGACAGTTCGCGGGTCGCCGATACAAGGGTGCGGGACACCCGCACACGAACATGGCGAAGGCCGCGCTCAACATGCTCACCCGCACGAGCGCCGAGGAAATGCTCAGCGACGACATCCTCATGACCGCCGTCGACACGGGTGGATCACCGACGAGCGACCCCACCACACGAAGATCCGGCTGGCCGAGGAAGGCTTCCACGCACCGCTCGATCTTGTCGACGGGGCGGCACGGGTGTACGACCCGATTGTTCAGGGCGAGACCGGCGTCGATCTGTACGGGTGTTTCCTGAAGGACTACGCACCGGCGCCTGGTGACGGCCTTCCCGGTGAGATCCGACCGACACGACACCGCCGACGGAGATCACTTCCACACCCATCGGATTCCGGATTCACCGGTGTCTGCCGCGATACTGGTACACAGTGGTCCACCGTTCCACCGCGAATAGGAGCATCATGTCTGTCGCCGTCGTCCATGCCGACACCCCCGAGGGACGCGCCGCGCTGCG
>BBEG01000832.1 GCA_001312645.1 Rhodococcus sp. JCM 9791 | reverse complement strand
GCCGAGTTCTCACGGTTCTGGGTGCGGTGGTGGCGGTGATCGCTGCCGCCATCGGTGTCGCGGTGTACTGGCCTGATCCCGGCGCCGGTGAGGGCACCGCGGCGAGCGGAGGGCCCGCACCGTCGCGACGGAGAACGACGTGTTCACGGTCTCCGCCGGCGGGTGGTTCACCTGCGCAGATTCGCTCGGTGATGTCAGCTGCTGGGGGCTCAACGCTTCCGGTCAACTCGGCGACGGAACCGCCGATTCTCGATACTCACCCGTCTCGGTCGAGCTCCCCGCACCCGCGTCCGCGCTCGGGACGGGTCGTGAGCACACCTGCGCCGCCCTCGACAACGGCGAGACCCACTGCTGGGGCTACAACACTTTCGGTCAGCTCGGCACCGGCACCACCGACCCGAGCACAGAACCCGTGCGGCTCGAGATGCCCGCCTCTGTCTCGGCGCTGAGCGCAGGTGAGGACCACACGTGCGCCCTGACCGAGAGCGGCGAAGGCTACTGCTGGGGCCGCAACACCAACGGCCAGATCGGTGAGGAAGGGGCCGACCTGATCGCCTCGCCCTACCGCATCGACCTCCCCACCCTGACGTCGCTGACAGCGGGTGGCAATCACACGTGCGCGTCCACCGTCGTCGGCGATGTCTTCTGCTGGGGCGCGAATACGTCCGGTCAACTAGGCCGCGGGTACACCAACGACTCGGACGTCGCGATCGCCGACCCGCTGCAGGTGGAACTCCCCGGCCCCGCCGCGTTCGTCGCGGCGGGGCGCGGACACACCTGCGCCGCCCTCGAAGATGCCCGGACATACTGCTGGGGTGAGAACGGCTGGGG
>BBEG01000831.1 GCA_001312645.1 Rhodococcus sp. JCM 9791 | reverse complement strand
CCGCCCGACCCGCAGCATCCGCCCGTCATCGGTGACCATCAGGTTCCCGTACAACAGCAGGTACCGGATGCACGCGGCGATACTCGCCACGACGAGGATCACGACGATAGCCACACCGACGACGACCGCGATACCGGCCGCCGCGAGCGCATCGACACCGCGCTCGACGGTGTCCGATTCGGTGAGTCGTTCGCCGATGCCGTACTGGAACGCCAAGCCGACCACGGCGGCGACGCCGATCAGCCCGGTGGCCGAGAACGGTGCGTACCGCACCCATCCGGGCCGGAAACGGGCAAGTTCGCGTTCGCTCGGAGCAGCGTCCACACGGTGGGACTCGGGAGTGCTCGCTGGTGTGACGGGATTCTGTCCGCCCTCGAGGAGTGCGGCACGCAGAGCAGGGACGTCTTCGATCGCGATGCCGTTGAGCTCGAACCTGTTGTGGTCGGAGCTGCTACCGCCCGATTGTCCTGTGCCGATCTTCACGACCGCGAGACCGAGCAGCCGGTGCAGCAGGCGCCGATCGACATCGACCGACCGGATGCGGCTGCGAGGGATCGACAGCTCGCGGCGCTGAACCAGGCCGCGGCGCAGCTCGACGTGCACGGGTCCGACCCGATAGCTCGTGGTGAACCAGCGTGCGAGTCCGACGAGAACCAGCAGCGCCGCGACACCGAGCCCCCAGTACGGGTTTCCGCTGCTGCTGCCCAGCAGCACCGAACCGATCAGAACGGGAAACAGCTTCAGGATCTCTTCGACCGGATGAACCAACAGCATCCGGCGGTCGAGACGCTGCCAGCCGACGGTGTCGTCGGTGACAGCGGTATCGGATTCCGGGT
>BBEG01000830.1 GCA_001312645.1 Rhodococcus sp. JCM 9791 | reverse complement strand
CTCGCCGTGGGCCAGCTCGGCACCCACCTCGTCCTGTCCACGCTGACGGACGGGCACCTCCACATCTCGGCGTCGATGTTGGCGGCGCACATCGCCGCCATCATCGGGTGCGCACTACTGATCGGCATCGCCGACCACCTCTACGCTGCATGTACATCGGTGGTCCAGTGTGCGCGGCCATGGCGTCCCACGGTTCCCGCGCCCACATTTCTCATCCCGTGCATCGATCCCGAGCCGCACATCATCAGGCTTCTTCCCTCCGGCATTTCTCGACGGGGTCCGCCCGCGGCACGGCTCTCCGTGTCCTGACCCTCGTACGAGAAAGCACCCACATCTTCATGAAGAAGAACCTCACCCGAGTCCTCGTCGCTCCGGTGCCACCGCCGCGCTCCTGCTGACCGGTTCCGGCATTGCCGCTGCGCACGTCTCCGTCGTCGCACCGGGCGCCGAGCAGGGCGGATACTCCGTCCTGACGTTCCGCGTCCCCACCGAATCCGAGACCGCCGGCACCACGCGCTCACCGTCGAACTGCCGGGTCTGCGATCGGCGCGCACAGAGCCGATGCCCGGCTGGAGTGCGACGATCGAGAAGAACCCCGAACAGCTCGCAACCTCGGTCACCTGGACGGCCGACCCCGGCATCGAGGTGGGCCCCGGCCAGTTCCAGCAGTTCGTGCTCTCCGCCGGACCGCTCCCCGAGGAGGACGAAGTCGCGTTCCCGGCTACCCAGACCTACAGCGACGGCGAGATCGTCGCTTGGGATCAGGCCGCGACCGGCGACGAGGAGCCCGAGAAGCCGGCGCCCTCCCTCACCCTCGCCGCGAGCAGCGGTGACGGG
>BBEG01000829.1 GCA_001312645.1 Rhodococcus sp. JCM 9791 | reverse complement strand
CCCCCACCACAAGACCTTCGAGGAGGCTGTTCGACGCGAGCCGGTTCGCGCCGTGCAGACCCGTCCGCGCGACCTCGCCCGCCGCATACAGACCGGGTACGCCGGTGCGTCCGTGCACATCGGTGACGACACCGCCGCACGAATAGTGCGCGGCCGGCGCGACCGGAAGCAGATCCTGTGCGGGGTCGAGTCCTACCTCGGCGCACGACGCGGTGATCGTCGGGAATCGCTCCGCGAAGCGCTCGAGGTGGCGGGCATCGAGGAACACGTGGTCGTCACCGAGAGTGGCGAGCCGCTCGGCGATCGCCCTGGACACGACGTCGCGCGGAGCGAGATCCCCGAGCGGGTGCACGCCGGCGGTGACCGACCTGCCGTGTGAATCCACCAGGATCGCGCCCTCTCCGCGGACCGCCTCGCTCACGAGCGGGCGGCGCCCGACGCCGCCCGCGGCGAACAGCACCGTCGGATGGAATTGCACGAATTCGATATCGCTGATCACAGCCCCGGCATGCACTGCGAGTGCGATGCGTCGGCGGTCGCACCGGCAGGGTTCGTGCTGCACGCGTAGAGCTGCCCGAGTCCGCCGGTCGCGAGCAGCACCGCGGGAGCGTGGATGACACCGAAGCCGCGCGCATCGAGGACGAGTACCCCGGTGACACCTCGTTCGTCGGTGAGAACGCGCGCGACGGCCGCGCCGAAAAGGACAGGAAGACGAGCCGCGCCCAGAGCGCGCTGCACCTCGGCCCCGGTGGCGTCGCCACGGCGTGATGATCCTGCGGGTGCTGTGCCCGCCTTCCCGGTGCGGGCGACATCAACGTCCCGCCCACGATCGAACACC
>BBEG01000828.1 GCA_001312645.1 Rhodococcus sp. JCM 9791 | reverse complement strand
GTCCGCGGCGATGGCGGCGGCGTTCGCCAGGTACTCCGCTGCCGTCGGGGCCCGGGCGATGCGAATCAGCCGGTTTGCCACGAGGACGACGACGATGAGTACATACATTATTTCCGCGGACGGACCGTAGAAATAGTCGTTGTCCTTGGTGACGAACTTCCGATTTCGTCGAGGAACAGCCCGAAACCGATGCCGCCCAGTACGACTGCCAGCACTCGCGGTCCGAAACCGAGGAACAGCCATCCGATCAGAAGAGCTGTCATCATCGCGGCCCCGCCGTAGAGTGCGTGCGCGATGTGCAGCGTCGACCCGCCCACCTGCGGATAGCCGGTCAAAGCCAGGTAGAGCCGAGTCGTCAGAATTGTGACGATCGCGATGACGAGGAACGCTTCGGCGTACGCACTGCCGTACGCGGTGCGTAATAGTCGGCCGTGCGAGTTCTCGGATCGGGTGACCACAGATCCTGATTCAACAGGATTGCAGCAGTGTCAGCGGGCGAACTGCCGGCGACAGACGGTCGGGGTGGTCGCTTACTCCACCTCGGCGGGTCCGTACTCGGGGCCGCCGGGACCTTGTGCCACTCCGTCGAGCGATACGAATGTCGTCACTGTCAGCTTCGTGCTTCTTCCCTTCCAGAGGTGTCCGGAAATGTAGACCTTCCGCGACCGGAGACTCGTCGCGATGTAACCCGAGTGCGAGCAGAACACCGCCCGACGCCGGTGTCCGGCGTGAAATATGCCTCATCGTCCACCTGGGATTCAGGAATCGGCCCGCGTACTTTCTAGTCTGGACTGTTGTGTGGGAAGGAACGGGAGTACAGCAGTCGACGGGTATCGACCTGCC
>BBEG01000827.1 GCA_001312645.1 Rhodococcus sp. JCM 9791 | reverse complement strand
CGCCACGGCGCTGGCGGTTCCCCGTACCCGCAGGCTCGGTGGCACCCTGGCCGCGGCGTTGTTCGTCGCCGTGTTTCCCGCGAACGTGCAGATGGCGATGCACTGGCTCCGCAGCGACCGCGTCTCCCCCGCCGCGAAGGCCGTGGCCGTGGCCCGACTTCCCCTGCAGATTCCACTCGTCACCGAAGCGTTGAAGGTCCGGCGTATCGCCCGTTCGTGACGTCCTCCCACCGGCGCGCCGGGCAACGACACGAACGTCGACATCACACTCACCCGTTCTCGCACCCGCGACCTGACGAGCCGTTCGAGGGAGTCGGCGCCCGGCAGGTCGTCGGGCGCCACGGTCCGGCCCGTCCTCACGTAGTGGAAGGCCGCACGGACCTTGTCGAGCGGAAGTTCTGCGGGACGCCCGGTGATTCGCGCGGTACGCGCCGCCATCAACCTCGCCCACGCCAACCGGTACGCGGCGAGCTGCATCCCCACCGACGCGAGCTTGTCGCGTCGGGTTCGGCGCCGGTCTTCCAGTCGATCACTGTCCAGCCGCCGTCCGGATCCTCGAAGATCGCATCGATGCGGCCGCGGATCACGGTGCCCGCCAAGGAGGTTTCGAAAGGCACCTCGACTTCGATCGGGTTCCGTGCGGCCCACGTCGACCGCAGGAACGCTTCCTGCAACCTGTCGAAGTCGGATTCGTCGCCGCCTTCGTCGTCGGCGCCGGGAAGTTCATCGAGATCGAGCAGCCGAGTCGCGCCGAAGCGGCGTTCGAGCCACGCATGAAACGCTGTACCGCGGCGCGCGAGCGGGTTGGGCTTGAACGGCAGGGGCCGGCGCAGACGCGCCGCGAGAG
>BBEG01000826.1 GCA_001312645.1 Rhodococcus sp. JCM 9791 | reverse complement strand
CTCGGCGCCGGCACCGTGACCGCAGAGACCTGCTCGGCGATCCCGCGCTCGCTGCGGCCATCGACGATCTGCACCACGACCCCGACGACCAGGCGGCTGAGGACCTCGCCGCGGTCGTGTTGACGCTCGTCGCGAAGGTCCCTGCGGCGGCTGTGCCCCGCGAACTCGGGATGCTGCTGTTACCCGACACGGACGGTGAACTCGTCCCCGCCGACGAGCTGCTCCTCCCGGATGCACCTCTCGCGGAGGTTCTCGTCGACGACTCGCCGTTCGGCACAGTCGACACGGATCTCGTCGAGAAGTACGGCGCTGATGCGCTGCGCGCGATCGGGGTCGGGTGGGGATTCACTGTGCTGTGCGCCGAGCTACCGACCGGACCCGACCACGATCTACCCGACGAAGACACATGGTGGCAAACCGTCGAGACCGATCCCGACACGCTCGTCGCTGTGCGCGATCTCGACCTCGTCGACGAGACTCGCTGGGATCGGGCCCTCGCGTTGCTGGCCGCGGAGCCCGACACCGCCGCGACACTCACCGACCGCGACGGCTACACCGCGTGGTGGCTGCGCAACTACGCCGTCCTGGGCGATCAGCCGCTGGGCCACCTCCGGTACGTGGACGACACCTGCTTCGAGGGCCTGCTCGATCCGTGCACACATCCCGACGCGGGAGTGTTCCGCACGTGCCTGGCCGGCGCCGGGATCGACGATCCCGATCTCGCAGAGACCTGCTCGACCGGCTCGCAGACCCGGGGCGTCACCCCCGACCCGGCCGTCGTCGTCACGGCGCACACCGCACTCGCGCGGTCCTACGCTGCCGGCACCGTCGATCTCGACGGAGTGATCCTGCCC
>BBEG01000825.1 GCA_001312645.1 Rhodococcus sp. JCM 9791 | reverse complement strand
GCGATCTCCGGTACCCGTACCGGGTCGCCGAGCGGGCCTACGGGATTCGGTCACTGTGCACGCACCTTCTCGTCGAGGCGGGCGCGCGCGCCCAATCTGCGGCGGCCATCGCCTTCTTACCGGGTGGCTGAACAGTCCCGAGCCGGACCGCGGTGGTCGCCGTCCCGATGAACAGACCGTCCTTGCGCGCGAGGATCTCACCCGGTTCGAGGGTCTCGTCCGTCGCAGCGACCGGTCCGATCTTCACGCGCAGGTCGCCGATCATCGTCCACGCGCCGGGCGCTGGGGTGACCGCACGGATGTGCCTGTCCACGACGTGCGAAGGAAGAGTCCAGGTGACACGGGCCGCATCGACGGTGATCTTCGGCGCCAGTGAGACACCGTCGGTGGGTTGGGGTACAGGACCGAGGATGCCGTCGGCGATGCCGTCGAGGGTCGACTCGAGGAGGACAGCGCCGGCGTCTGCGAGGCGATCGAGGAGGTCACCGGCGGTGTCCGTGGAGCGGATGGTCTCGGTGACCACCCCGTAGACGGGGCCTGTGTCGAGACCGGATTCGAGCCGGAACGTGCTCGCGCCGGTGATCTCGTCTCCTGCGGCGAGTGCGGCCTGTACCGGTGCGGCGCCGCGCCACGCCGGGAGCAGCGAGAAGTGCAGGTTGACCCATCCGTGGGCGGGTATGTCGAGGACGTCCTGCGGGATCAACGCGCCGTACGCGACGACCGGGCAGCAGTCGGGTGCCAACTCGGTCAGGCGGGTCACGAACTCTGGGTCGCGCGGCGAGCGTGGGGTGAGCACCTCGATGCCGTGCTCGTCGGCGAGCCGGCCCACGGCCGACCGTACGGCTTTGCGCCCGCG
>BBEG01000824.1 GCA_001312645.1 Rhodococcus sp. JCM 9791 | reverse complement strand
TGAACGCACCGCGTCGGCGGCCTACTGGGTGGCCGGTCGGGGCGGCCACTTCGTCGCGGGCGGGGTCATGGTGCCCGCACCCATGCTCGGCACCGACGCTGCCTATGCCTATTACAGCGGGGATCCGGACGCCTTTCGCCGCTGGGAACCCGTCTTGCGGCTTCTGGGATCGACCCGATTCCTCGGCGCCGACGTACGACTGGCCCAGCTCTTCTATCTGGCAAACCTCGACGTCTTCCTGACCACGCTGGCGAGCATGCTCCATGCGGCCGCACTGATCCAGTCGGTCGGCGGCCCGGTCGAGAATGCTCTCGCGGACCTGTACGAACATGTGCAATTGATCCCGTCGATCATCGGGCCGAGCGCAGAGTTGGCCGCCGATCTCGTCGGGGGCAGTCACCCGGGGGAGCTGAGTACTGTGACGATGATGGGCGCCACCGCCGACCACATCGTCCAGGCCAGTGTCGAATCCGGGGTTGGGCGAGGGTTGCCGGACGCGGTCAAGAACCTGTACGACGCCGCGACCGCCGCCGGACACGGCAGGGACAACTGGACAAGTCTGTTCGAGGTGATCAAGGCCGAACGTCGAAGGCATGTCACCGTGTCCACCGGCCTATAGAACGCACAAGTGACTGCCCTGACACGGATGCCCGTGCGCTATCGACGAGTGGCGAATGTGCCGTCGGTGCGGTGGCGGACCGATCCCGGGGACACGCCCGTGATCCTCTTGAACGCCCTCGAGAACGCGGCTTCGGACTCGTAGCCCGACCGCGACGCGAGTTCGGCGACCGTCGCGCCGTCCTGCAACGCGACGGTCGCCGACTCCATCCGCCATCGACCGACGTACCGCATCGCG
>BBEG01000823.1 GCA_001312645.1 Rhodococcus sp. JCM 9791 | reverse complement strand
CGCGCGCACAGCACTCCGACGCAGACCCCGTCGCGACGCGGCCGCCGTCGGCCGAGGGTCAGGTTCGTCCTGCAACCACGCAGGCAGTGCATGGTTCGACTCGTCACGTGCCATCAAATCCCCCCGGAATCCCCCACAGCCGATCGGCAGGGACGCTACCAAAGCACACTGAGCTGCGTACACCTCAGGCACGGCTCAAGCACGGGGATGCGCCTGCTCGTGGACCGCTCGCAGGCGCGCAACCGACACATGCGTGTACAGCTGAGTGGTTGCGAGACTCGAATGACCGAGGACTTCCTGGACGACGCGCAGATCGGCACCGCCCTCGAGAAGATGGGTCGCTGCAGTGTGTCGCAGCCCGTGCGGAGCGAGATCAGGGGCACCGGGAACAGCCCCGACCGCTTCGTGCACGACGGTGCGTACCTGCCGTTGCCCGATCCGTCCGCCGCGCTTCCCGAGGAGCAACGCCGGCCCCGACACTGCGGTCATCAGGACCGGCCGGCCGATGGTCACCCACCGTTCGAGCGCCTCCGCGGCGGGCACCCCGTACGGCACCGTTCGTTCCTTGTCGCCCTTACCCAGCACCCGCACGACACGCCGCTCGGCGTCCACGTCGTCGAGGTCGAGCCCGCACAGTTCCCCGACCCGGATACCGGTCGCATACAGCAGTTCGACGATCACATGGTCTCGTAGCGCAACCGGATGTTCCTCCCGAGCGCCGGATTCCGCAGCCACCATGACTTCCGACGCCTGCTCGGCATGCAGCACCGCAGGCAGTGTCCGGTGTGCACGTGCTGATGCGAGGCGCGTTCCGGGGTCGTGCTCCGTGCGACCCGAGCGGACCAGCCAGGCAGTGAATGTCCGCACCGACGACGTG
>BBEG01000822.1 GCA_001312645.1 Rhodococcus sp. JCM 9791 | reverse complement strand
GTCGATCCGCACGAGCGTCGTGCGTCGGGAGGCGAGCGGCCCGGCACAACCCAGGTCGACGCGGCAAACGAGCCGTCCGCAACGACGTCGAGTTGTGCGTTGCGCAACGAACTCCGGACGCCGGGCGTCAGGTCGGTGAGCTCGCCGTCATTACCGACGGTGAGCAGGTGTGGGCGGTCCGGGCCGAGATCGCGGTCCCAGTACCGCACCGGATAGCCGGTGTGCATCACGGCCGAGACCTTGCGGTCCTTGCGTGCAGAGCGGACGCGTTCGTCGTCGGTGTCGCTGTGACCGAGCACGTTCGCGGCGAGCACGATCCGGTCTGCGTGGGTAGCGGAATGCACCCCTGCGACACCACCCTTTCGCGCGATCACCTGCTCGGCTTCACCACCTGCGGTGGGGAGACGCCACAGCGATGCCGGCTCGTCGTCACCTCCGCGAACTGCGGTGAACAGCAGATCGCCGGTCGCGGTGAACGTCGGGTTCGACTCCCCACTGTCCCCGTGTGTCAGCCGGCGGGCGGGTTCGGTGCCCACCGGGTCGATCTCCCACAGCGCACCGACGAACGACGTGGCCGCGTCGTCGAGGGTCGATTGCGCGAGCACCAGCCGGGCGCCATCGGGCGCCATCACGAGCCTCGTGGCACGCGGTAGCGCAAGGTAGTCGTCGAGGTCGTCGAAGGCCGTCATGCCCAGAACCTTAGAGCGCGTCCGAGGAGTCCGGCACGGCTCACGTGGTTCGATCGGGTCGGCCGACATGGTGACGATCGTGGCGGTGGACAGATTCGCAGTCGGGCTACCTCGAGGAGGAAGCCGGACAAGCAACCAGAAGGAGAGATCTCATGGCACTGAACAAGACCGCCGTGTCCGCCCCTCGCCGCGGGCGGGC
>BBEG01000821.1 GCA_001312645.1 Rhodococcus sp. JCM 9791 | reverse complement strand
TGCCGTCGGGTTGTCGACGCCGGTGTTCGAGGCGCTCGATGCGGCGTTCGGTGCGGTCGGTGAGGACGACGCGACGGCGCCGGCTGGGCGCTGGCCGAGCACACCGGCCCCGTCATCGAGGAGATCCGGTTCCGGCGGCGAGCCATGGGTTCGGAGATCGACGCGCTCGGGGTGCGGATCGGTGAGCTCGAGCAGGAACGTGCCGCGGTGGCGGCAGAGCGGGACGACGCTCCCCCACCGTTCCCCGCGCGCTGCGGGTCGCGGGACGGCTGGGACGGTGCACCGTTGTGGCAGCTCGTGCGTTTCCGGGACGATGTGTCCGCGGACGAGGCTGCGGGTGTCGAGGCTGCGTTGCAGGCGGCGAATCTGCTCGACGGGTGGCTCGTCGGAGGCACCGGTGAGGTGCCGGAGCTCGTGTCGGAGCAGGTGCTGGTGGCGTTGCCGCCCGAGCAGCGCCCTGCCGGCCGGACCTTGTCCGATGTTCTTGTGCCCGAATCGGATACGTCGGTGCCCGAGTCGCGGGTCGCGGAGGTGCTGGCGTCGATCGCGTTGACGACCGAACCGGACGGGCACCCGTGTCGCGGTGGATGTGCGCGGCGGATACCGGCAGGGTGTGCAGCTCGGCCGGCATGTGAAGGATCATGCGGAGTTCATCGGGGCGACGGCGCGGGCGCGGCGACGGCAGCGACGCATCGCCGAACTCGAGGCGACCATCGCCGGCTCTCGCGCCGAGGTGCAGACCCTGCGCGAGGAGGAGCACTCGCTCGGCGATCGGCTCTCCGCCCTCGACCGTGCGGTGAAGGCACTCCCCCGTGCCGGCACGTGCTCGCGGCGCTACGGAAGGTCACCGAGTGTGCGGGTGCGTTGCGTACCGCACAGGAATCGGCGGCCGCGG
>BBEG01000820.1 GCA_001312645.1 Rhodococcus sp. JCM 9791 | reverse complement strand
CTCTGCCTCCGCCCTCGGATCGGCGGCAAAGTAGCCGGCCACCCCACGAAACACCCGGATCGGAGTCGCTCGCCGGTGACGGTGCCGCCCGCAACGGTCGCTTCGGAGGCGGTCAGCAGGTCGCCGGACGCGGTGAACGCCACCGACTCCCCCTGGGGTTCGTCGGGGACCGGCACGCGAAGCACGGGACCTCGACCCACTGCACCGGCGAGATCGCCATCGGGCGCGTGGAACAGATAGACGTCGGTGTAGGTGCGCACCGCTGCGACCGTCCCGTCGGCGCTGACTGCGCCGCCGGTGATCAACGTCGACGATGCCCCGGGGAGCGGCCCCCCTGGGGTTTCGGTGGGACCCAATGCAAGGGAACCCACCTTCTCGAGCGGCGTCGGTCCCGGCGACTCCAGTCGCTCGACCGTGCGCCCGCGCACCGGCCGGTAGATTCCGCTCGCACCGAACAACGACTTGGTGATGATCAACGGTTCGCCGCTCGCGGACACCAGCACGGCCTCCGCATCGCGCGGACCATCCGGGTAGCTCAGGCGGTGCAGGTCGCCTGCTCCGCTGTCCGGATCGAGCGAGATCAGCGCCACCGTCTGCCGCGCGGAGGTGTTGTCGCCGATGTCTGCGAGCCAGAGTCTGCCGTCGGGACCGGCCGCAAGATCCTCGATATCGTAGGGATCGACGGGGACCGGAAACCGTTGCACCACTCCGCAGTCCGCATCGAGTTCGACCACCGATTCGTCGGCACCCGCGTCAGGTGTCGCGAACAGCCGCCCACCGACCACGGCAAGACCGGACAGTTCGTCGAGAGCCGGATCGTCCGGTGTGCACAGGACCTCCGCCGGAAAGTCCGCGACCGGAACTTCCACGGTGTCCGCCGCGGCGGGCGCGCCCGGAAG
>BBEG01000819.1 GCA_001312645.1 Rhodococcus sp. JCM 9791 | reverse complement strand
TTCGCGGCGCCTGGTCGATACCCTCGTCGCGCCTCACGCAAACACTCTGCCGGCCTCCCTTGCCGAGCCCTACCACCTGGCGCTGTATCACGGGTTGACGGTGCCACTCGCCCTGACCGCCGTCGTGATCGTGGGCGGAATCAGTCTGTATCTCGCACACCGCACGGTGGCAAGACTGCGGTTCGAGCATCCCCCTCTGGGCAACGCCGACCGCATCTACGACGCGACCCTGCGTGGCATGGACACCATGTCGACGAGGTTGACGAGTTTCATCCAGCGAGGTTCACTGCCGCTGACCCAGGCCACGATCCTCGTCACCCTCGTGTTGCTTCCCACCGTGCTGCTGCTCACCTTCGGGGCGAGCAACACACCGGAACTACGTGCGTGGGACACCCCGTGGCAGTTCACCGTCGGCGTGATCATGATCGGTGGAGGACTGGCCGCGACTGTGATGCGGAACCGGCTCGCCGCCGTCCTGATGGTCGGCGTCAGCGGCTACGGTCTCGGTGTCCTTTTCGCGTTGCAGGGCGCGCCCGACCTGGCGCTGACGCAGTTCCTCGTCGAGACCGTCACTCTCGTGATGTTCGTGTTGGTGCTGCGGAAGCTGCCTCCCGAAGGCGATCGACAAGCGGAGATCGGCAAGCGCGTGCCCCGGGCCCTGCTCGGTGTCGCGGTGGGTGCGGTGGTGACCGTCGTCGGAGCGTTCGCGGTGGCTGCGCGCACCGCCGAACCGATCTCACTGCAACTTCCCGAGCTTGCGTACGAACTCGGCCACGGCAAGAACGTGGTGAACGTGCTGCTCGTCGACATACGCGCGTGGGACACCCTCGGCGAGATCTCGGTGCTGCTCGTCGCAGCGACCGGCGTCGCAAGTCTGGTGTTCCGGACCCGCCGGTTCGGTACCG
>BBEG01000818.1 GCA_001312645.1 Rhodococcus sp. JCM 9791 | reverse complement strand
TCCGGCGCTCGGCGCCGCGGTCGCCGTCGCGGTCGTGTGGGGCTACCGGACCCTGTACCGCGAGAGCGAGCAGCGACGGATACTGATCGACGAGCTCACCGCAACCCGAGCCGACCTGGCGGCCGCGCAGCACCGCGCGGGTGTTCTCCAGGAGCGTGAACGGCTGGCGCGCGAAATCCACGACACTCTCGCTCAGGGGCTGTCGAGCATCCAACTGCTGCTGCGCGCCGCCGAACGTGCGCTGCCGGATCGCACCGATACCGCTGCCGACCTCGTTGTGCAGGCCCGGACCGCCGCTGTGGACAACCTGGCAGAGGCTCGACGGTTCGTCGCTGCCCTGACTCCCCCGGCACTGGAGAACACGACTCTCGCCGATGCACTCGATCGCCTCTGCGCGACCACATCGGCGCGGCACGGTCTCGATGCCCGGTTCGCCCTGACCGGGACCTACGTGCCCTGCCCACCGCCCACGAGGTGGCGTTGCTGCGTGTCGCGCAGTCCGCGCTCGCGAACATCGTGAGCCACGCCGACGCCACGGCCGTGAAGATCACCCTCAGTTTCCTCGACGACCAGGTCGCTGTGGACATCGTCGACGACGGCATCGGATTCGATCCCGGTGCGGTACCCCCTCCGGGGCCGGACGGGGACGGTTTCGGGCTGGCTGCGATGCGGGCACGGATACTCGATCTTCGGGGCACATTCACGGTCGAATCCGAACCTGGGACCGGCACTGCTCTCGCCGCGTGTCTTCCGCTCCCCACGATCGAGGTGAATTCGTGAACGACGAACCGATCCGACTGCTGCTCGCCGACGATCATCCGGTCGTGCGCGCCGGATTACGCGCGGTGCTCGACACCGAACCGGGCATGACGGTGGTGGCCGAGGCCGCAACGGCCGAGGACGCGGTCGCC
>BBEG01000817.1 GCA_001312645.1 Rhodococcus sp. JCM 9791 | reverse complement strand
GCTCGGCGGGTCGCGGACGGTGACCAGATCATCGTCGGTGTCGCACCGCCACACCCGGTTCGGAGGCAGTGCGGTATCGGCGACCGGAACCGGCGATGCGGGGGAGGTCGGAGGAGATTCGGAGCCGGGACAGAATCAGTTGAATCTCAACACGTCCGATGAAGCTGCCCTGGATGCGCTGCCCGGAGTGGGGCCGGTCACCGCATCGGCGATCGTCGCGTGGCGCCGCGACAACGGGCCGTTCACCGACGTCGAGCAACTGTCGGAGGTGGACGGGATAGGCCCCGCCAGGCTGGCCCGGCTACGTGAGTTGGTGACCGTGTGACCGCACCGGTCGGTGTCGACGCCCGACTTCTGCCGTGCACCGTCGCGGCCTGGGCGGTCACCCTGGTCGGTCTGTACACGGGTTGGAGGGCCTCGCTCCTCGTGACCGCGATCGCGGTGCCGGCGGCGCTGGTCGTCGTGCTGTCGGGAACCAGGACCGCCGTCCCGTGGTCGCGAAAGTGCAGGGGGCATTCGCGACCACGGGACGGGGCAGTGCGGGCGGTGCTCGCCGTTCTCGTCGTCACCGCGGGATTCGGCGGAGCCGTCGCGGTGCGGATGTGGTTCGTCGAGCATCATCCGCTCGCGACGGCTCCGGCGGGTGCGTGGGCACCGTAGTGGTGGAACCGACCGATGATCCACGGGAAGTGCGGAGTTCACCGTTCGGAGGTGAGCCACAGGTACGCATTCCCGTCGCTGTGCACCATGTGACGCTGGGCGGCGAGTCGATGACGGTCGGTGGCCGGGCGGTCGTGTTCGCTCCCGCAGACGGGTGGCGGCATCTGTTGCCGGGGCAACGAGTCACCGTGCGGGGGCGGGTTTCCGAGAATCGGGCCTCGGGAGACGCGGACCCGGGGACCACGGTGGCGGTG
>BBEG01000816.1 GCA_001312645.1 Rhodococcus sp. JCM 9791 | reverse complement strand
CACCGCACCTGCACCATCCGGACTCGCACTCGACGCAGACCTGCGCTGGACCTGGTGGACGGCACTGACCGCGACCGGATACGCCGACAAACCGACCTCGACGACGAACTGCACCGCGACGACACCGCCACCGGCCGCACCGCACACCTGCGCGCCATGACCGCCCGCCCGCGCGCCGAGGTCAAAGCCCACGCATGGGCGACCATCTGCGCCGATCACACCCTCACCAACGACCACCTCGATGCCACCATCGGCGGATTCCGCGCCGGTGCGCGCCGTGACCTGACAACCCCGTACGACAGCGACTACTTCGCCGTCCTGCGCGACACCTGGTCCGACCGCAGCATCGAGATCGCCCGCCGCATCGTCCTCGGACTGTTCCCCCCGACCGACACCCTCGACCAGGTCGACGCGTGGCTCGCGGCGAACACGGACGCCCCTGGTGCACTGCGGCGCCTCGTCGTCGAACAACGCGATCACCTCGCCCGTGACCTGCGCGTCCAACATGTCAACGAGGCCTGACCGATCCCATGAGCACCGAACACGTTCCCGACATCGTCACCTCAGCCGGCCTCGTCCCTCACGGTCCGCAGCCCCCCGACACCATCACCGACGCCATGCGCAGGTTGCGGGAGAAAGCCGCCTCCGACAACACCCGCGCGGCGCAACTGAACGACTGGGACACCTATACCCGCTGGTGTCAGAGCACCGGGCACGGCCCACTCCCCGCGACACCCGACCAGATCTCCTGGTTCGTCACCGAGAAGTCGGTCGAGGTCCGCGCCGACGGCCGCTACGCGTATGCACCATCGACGCTGTCCCGCTGGGTCTCGACGATCAACAAGATGCACTCCCTGGCCGGATACCCGAAACCCGGGCACCACGAGTCGGTCCGCGAACTCCTCCGCGAATC
>BBEG01000815.1 GCA_001312645.1 Rhodococcus sp. JCM 9791 | reverse complement strand
CCAGCAGAAGGGCCGGTCCACCGCGACCCGAACGCACCCCGCGATGCCTCGTGTCCAGTGCCCACGACACCACCGGTACGAGAGCCAGAGCGACGACAGCGGCGATCAGTGCGCATCGACGACCGAGACGACGCAGCACCGCGGTGTCGGCTCCGTGCACAGCTTCACGCGCGATGACGGTCTGCAAGGCCAGCGCTGGGACCGCGAGGACGAGCTGGGCCGCGAGCAGGCTCGCGAACTCTCCGTACCCGGCGGGGCCGAGCCACCGTCCCGCGGGCAGATGCAGCAGGTAGGACGCGACATTGGCGGTCATCGCACCGAGGGTCACCATCGTCATCCCGGCCACCGCGGTTCCTGTCCCGGAGCGGCGCGTCGTGTTCTCTGGCGGCATCCGCCCATCCTCGCACCCGTGGGCACCGTAGTCTGCGGCCATGTCCATGCAGGGTTTGCGCCGTCCTCGCGCGACGACACACGCGTCGGCACTGACGCCGACGTTGGTTCCGGCGTTGTGGTCGCTCGCCCTGACCGTCGTCGTGCTCGGTCCGATGTTCACCTCGCACGGCTATCTGTTGCTGCGCGACGCGGTGAGCACGCCTCGCTCGTACCTCACGGACTCGGCGTTGGGACTGTCCGACGCCGCGGCCCGCGCGGTTCCGCAGGATGCGTTGCTCGCGTGGGTTACGACCGTCGTCGACGGTGGTGTCGCTGTGACCGTCCTTCTCGTCGCATCACTGTGGGCGGCAGGATTCGGTGCAGCGCAGCTTGTTTCGGTTCTACTTCCCACTTCCGGTGTGCCCGCACAGGTGACTGCGGCGACCGTCGCGATATGGAACCCGTACGTCGCGAGCGGTTACTGCAGGGACACTGGAGTCTCCTTGCGGGCTACGCGGCGCTGCCGTGGGCGGCGTGCGCGGCGGTCGCG
>BBEG01000814.1 GCA_001312645.1 Rhodococcus sp. JCM 9791 | reverse complement strand
ATGAAAGGATTCTGCTGTGTCCGACAGCAACGGTGAACGTAGGTCCTTCCGAAGCGGAGGATCTACTCCGTGGTCGGGCCGGAGTGGCGACGACCGCCGGCGAGACAACGACCGCGGTGAAGAACGGAAAGACGACCGCCGACCGTCCTACGGCGGAGAGGGACGGCCCGCTCGTGGCCGGGACGACAATCGTGGTCGTGTCGACCGCCGCGAAGGTGATCGCCGAGGCGGGGAACGCCAGGGGGGCGACTCCCGTAGTGATCGTCCGGTCGGTGACCGTCCGCGCCAGGACCGGTCCGGTACCGAACGCGGTGGTGTAGACCGCCGCCGTGAAGATCGTGGGCGTCAGGGTTCCGGCTTCGGCCGCAACGATGACCGGCGCGGCAGTGACGATCGGCGTGGCAGTGACGATCGGCGTGGCAGTGACGATCGGCGTGGCAGTGACGATCGGCGCGGTGACCGTCCCGGGTACTCCGGACGCCCGAACCGATCTTCTGACGACCGTCGCTCGTCCGACGACCGACCTCCCCGTGATGACAACCGCGGCGGCTATGGTGCGGATCGCCGCAGTGGTGGGGACGACCGTCGCAACGGCGGCGGGGGCGATCGCCGTGGAAGTGGCCCGGATCGCCACAGCGGTGGGGGAGCACCCCGGCGGCGAGGTGGCGAAGGCGGATTCGATCCCAAGGGTCGCGAAGGAGTTCGGCCGCCGCGCCGCGAGGCACGTCCGGACGAACCCGACCTGCCCGACGACGTCGAAGCGTCGGAACTCGATCCGACCATCCGCCGCGATCTGCTGAGCCTGGACAAGGCGAACGCGAACGCCGTTGCGCGCCACCTGGTCATGGCCGGACGTCTGATCGACGACGACCCGCGGGCCGCGCTGTCCCACGCGCGTGCCGCTCGACAGCGTGCCGGCCGTATCGCGG
>BBEG01000813.1 GCA_001312645.1 Rhodococcus sp. JCM 9791 | reverse complement strand
CCTCGATCCGGCCCGCCTGCAGGCCGCATCGATCACCGTCGCCGGGGAGGCCTGCCCCCCGGAACTCGCCGCGCGGTGGCACCCGGGCGGCGGATGTTCAACGCCTACGGACCACCGAAACCACCATCGTCGTCAACATCACCGAACCACTCGTCGCAGGGGAGACCGTCACCCTCGGGGCGCCGGTGTGCGGGGTCACCGAGGTCGTCCTCGACACCCGGCTGCATCCGGTACCACGCGGGGTGGCGGGCGAACTGTACATCGGGGGCGCCGGCGTCACCCGCGGCTATTTCGACCGCCCCGGCCTGACCGCGACCCGATTCGTCGCCGATCCCTACGGCACACCCGGATCCCGCACCTACCGCACCGGTGACGTGGTGCGCTGGTATCACCACGACACCATCGAATATCTCGGACGCTCCGATTTCCAGGTCAAGATCCGCGGGTTCCGCATCGAACTCGGCGAGATCGACGCCGCCCTGACCGACCACGACACCGTCGCGTTCGCCATCACCCTCGGCCGCACCGCCCCCTCCGGCGATCCGATGCTCGTGGCATACGTGCTGCCCGACACCGGTGAGGTCATCGACACCGACACCGTGGTCGAGCACCTGCGGCAGCGGCTGCCCGCACACATGTTCCCGCCGCGCTCGTGGTGCTCGACCACATCCCGCTGACCCCCGTAGGCAAACTCGACCGCCGCGCCCTGCCCGAACCGGTGTTCACCACCGCCTCGGACGGCACCGAACCGGTCTCACCCACCGAAACCGCGGTCGCGCAGATCCTGACCGACCAGCTCGGGGTCGATCGGGTCGGACTCGACGACAGCTTCTTCGACCTCGGTGGCAACTCCCTGATCGCCACTCGCGTGGTGGCCCGCCTGGGCGACACGTTCGGCACCGAAGTGGGGGTGCGGACCCTGTTCGAGGCCCCCACCGCGCGGGCC
>BBEG01000812.1 GCA_001312645.1 Rhodococcus sp. JCM 9791 | reverse complement strand
GCCGGATTCCGGTGGCGCGGGCCGCGTCCACCAGGTCGAGTTCCGCCCGGTACAGCGCCCAGTTCGCAGCGAGGTAGCCGCCGTCCTTGTTCGAGTCCGAATAACCGAGCATCACTTCCTGCACGCCGTCGTGGGCGTCGACGAGGCTGCGGAACTCGGGGACGGCGAGCGCCGCAGTCAGGGTCGCCGCTCCCCCGCGTAGGTCCTCGATGGTCTCGAACAGAGGGATGACCTGTACCGTGCAGCGCGGATAGCCGGCGTCGAGATCCAGCAGGCCGACCTCCTTGAGCAGCACTTCCACTTCGAGCAGGTCGGAGACCGACGTGCACATGCTGATGATGTAGTGCTCGATCGCCGCGGGGCCGATGCGACGCACGGCGGCCGCCGCGGCACGGAGGATGGCGAGTTCCTTCGCGGTCTCCTCGGTCAGGTGTGCCTGTGGTGTGGTCAATGGTCGACGGATGCGCAGTTCCGCGGCGAGCAGCGCGATACGGGCGTCCTCGTCGAGTTCTCCGTAGCGGTCCGACACACCTGCCCAGGCGAACAATTCGGCCACGACGCGTTCGTGGACCTCGGAGTTCTGGCGCAGGTCGAGCGGGGCCAGATGGAATCCGTATACCTCGACGGCGCCGCGGAGCCGGGCCAGACGGTCGTCGGCGATCACGGCGCTACCCGCGCCGCGCAGTGATGCGTCGAGCATTCCGAGGTCGGCGAGCAGCTGGGCGGGTGTCTCGTAGCCCACTCGCCCGTCGTCGACGGTGTTCGCCAATTCGATGTTCGGGTGCAGGTGCGCCGCGGTCGAGGAGAGCCGGCCGCGGATCCCGTGGATCGCGCGGCGGTACGGTTCGTCGCGGTGGGCGGGATCATCGTCGCCGGAGTTGTCCGCGAGTGCCCTCAACTGTTCGGTGACCGGAGTGATCCGCCCGGACATCGACAGTTCGCGTTCGAGTGCG
>BBEG01000811.1 GCA_001312645.1 Rhodococcus sp. JCM 9791 | reverse complement strand
CCTGGTGCGACCTGCAACACCTCGGGCGCCGCTCCCGGCGCCGGCGCCAGATCCGGCAGGTCCCGCCACACCGGGATCGCTTCCTGCAGCTCGAGGCCGATTTCGATGATCCGTTCGTCCTGCCAGGGCCTGGCACCGAGTTGCACACCGAACGGCATTCCTGTTGCCGACGACCGCCCCACCGGAAGCGTCACAACTGGTGCACCCGAGTAATTGGCCCACTTGACGTCGCCCATGACGCCTTCCGTCACACTCACGCCGAGGAACTCCTCGCGCCGCGCGCCGTCCACCCGAGTCCCGGGGATCATGACCGCGTCGAGATCGTTGTCGACGAAGAGACTGTTGTAGTCGTACTGGTAGCGCAATCGGTCGCGCTCGAGCATCAGGTAGTCCACGACCGGGACCGCCAGCGACGCGATCGCCGTACCGACACTGACCGCCCGCTCCGGTCGATACAGACCGATTCGATCAGCGAATTGCCGGTGATACGAACCCATTTCGACCACATCACCTGTCGCCAGCGACGTCGGTGTCGGTGGCATCACCACAGGAACGATCTCGGCGCCCAGCGAACGCACGACCTGGATGGCATCGTCGAACAGGGTCTGCAGCGACGACGGGAGTTCCGATGGCGGAAGCCCCAGCCGAACCCCCGCCAACGGTGACGCACCGCCCTTCGCCGCCAGCGGATAACCACCTGCCGGAACCGGGGGTCCGAGCGCGGTGATCGGGTCGTCGACGTCGACGGTTGCGAGGGTCGACAACATCAATGATGCGTCGGCGAGGCTCCGGCCCATGGGCCCGACGTGATCGCGGGTCCAGGTCAGAGGAATCATGCCGTGCGAGGTGATCCGCCCGTAGGTGGGTTTGATCGACGAGATCCCGCACGCGCTCGCGGGCAACCGCACCGACCCTCCGGTGTCGCTCCCGACCGCCAGCGGGGCGAAACGGGCAGCG
>BBEG01000810.1 GCA_001312645.1 Rhodococcus sp. JCM 9791 | reverse complement strand
ATGAACGCGACCCGCTCGGCCGGATAACGCGGATCGACCGGCACGAACGCCGCCCCGGTCTTGGTGATCGCCCACATCGCGAGCACCGACTCGACGGAGCGGGCGATACCCAGCGCGACGACGGTGTCCGGCCCGGCGCCGTCGGCGATCAGGTGGCGGGCCAGCACATCCGACCGGGCATCGAGATCCCGGTAGGTCATCGCGACGTCGCCGTCGGTCACCCCGATCGCGTCGGGATACGCGGCCGCGGTGGCGGTGAACAACTCCGGCAGGGTCAGTGTCGAACCCCCGTCCGGGCCGTGCACCGGGGTCAGCACGCCGCGTTCGGTGGCGGTGAGCACCGAACGCTGTGCGAGCAGCGCGGCGGGGTCGCCGGTCAAGGTGGTCAGCCGCGACGATGCGGTCGGCGACGACCGCAACCTCGCTGCGGTCGAACACCTCGGGCAGGTACTTCATCCGCAGATGCATCGCGGTGTCGGTGTGCGCGACGACGCTCAGCGGATAGTGCGCCGAGTCGCGGCCGGTGATCCCGGTGATCCGCATGCCGGCGATGTCGGTGTCGGCGCTCATGCCGGCCGCGTCGACCGGATAGGACTCGAACACGGTCAACGTGTCGAACCGGACGGCGGCACCGACATGCCGATCGAGGGTGTTCAGATCCAGATGATGATGATCGAGCAGCGCTGCCTGTTCGGCCTGCACCCGGTCGACGAGCCCCCCCACGGTGTCGCCGGGGTGCACCGTGATGCGTACCGGGACGGTGTTGATGAACAATCCGACCATCGTTTCGATCCCCGCCACCTGCGGAGGCCGGCCGGAGACGGTCGCCCCGAACACCACGTCGTTGCGGCCGGTGAGTGCACCGAGCACCAACCCCCACGCGACCTGCACCACCGTGTTGACGGTGACCCCACGCGCGGCGGCGACCGTGTCGATCCGCGCCGACATTCGGCGCT
>BBEG01000809.1 GCA_001312645.1 Rhodococcus sp. JCM 9791 | reverse complement strand
CCGTCGTCGGCAGCTCCGGCCTCAACGCCGTCGTCTCCTGGCCCAAAGAAGAATGGGGCATGGACCCCACCGGCTACGCCGAAATGCGACCCGGCGTCTACGACATGGACCAGCGCGTCCGCGACATGGACGCCAACGGCACCCTCGCCGCCACCCTCTTCGCGACCTTCCCCGGCTTCGCCGCACCCACCTCGCCACCCTGCCCGACAAGAAACTCTCACTCGCAGCGTTGAAAGCCTTCAACGACTGGGTCGTCGGCGAGGTCCCCGACACCCACCCCGGACGCTTCATCCCACTCGGCATCATCCCCTTCTACGACGCCGACGAATCCGTCAAGGAAATCCACCGCCTCGCCGCCATGGGCTGCCGCTCCATCTCGATCCCCGAAACCCCGTACGCGTCGGAGATGGCTACCCCGACTTCAAATCCGGGCACTGGGACCCGATCTTCAAGGCCTGCGTCGAGCACAACATCGTGCTCAGCCTGCACATCGGCGGCGGCATGAGCCTCGTCAAACGACCTGAAGCGTTCAACCTCGACGACATGATGGTGCTCACCCCACTCATCTCGACGATCGCCGCAACCGACATGATGCTCAGCGGCGCATTCCAGAAATTCCCCGATCTCAAGGTCGCCATGAGTGAAGGCGGCGTCGGCTGGGTCGCGCCGTGGCTCGACCGCCTCGAACGCCACATCGTCAACCAGTCCTGGACCGGTGCAAGTTTCCTGCCGAAGGGCATGTCGCCCACCGACGTGTGGAAGAAGAACTTCCTCGCCTGCTACATCACCGAACCGAGCGGCCTGAACAACCGCGAACGCCTCGGCATCGACACCATCGCCTGGGAATGCGACTACCCGCACTCCGATTCCACCTGGCCGCACTCCCCCGAGGTACTGATGGACGAACTGGTCGCCGCCGAGCTCACCGACGAGGAGATCGACAAGGTCACCTTCGAGAACGCCGCACGCTTCTTCGGCTGGGA
>BBEG01000808.1 GCA_001312645.1 Rhodococcus sp. JCM 9791 | reverse complement strand
CGCCGAGCTGATTCCGTACGAGAAGAACCTCTTTCGGAACGGCGTGGGACTGCAAGAATCGATCGACGAGCTCGAATCACTGTGGACGGCACTCGCATTCGGCCTTACCCCGGGCGTTGGCACGGACCGTATCCGGGCGAGACAGGCTGCGGCGATCACGGCCGTCGGCCGTTGGGCCTACCACTCCGCATCGGCCCGCACCGAGACTCGCGGTATGAGCAAACGCGCGGATCATCCGGATCTCGATCCGGCCCAGCATCATCACATTCTCACCGGGGGCCTCGACGAGGTGTGGGCGCGGACCGTTCCGGTGCGCAATTCGGTGTTGGTGGCATCGTGATCGAGATCCTGCTGGCCGACGCGTGCATCGGCTGCGACAAGTGCGTCGACGTGTGCCCGACCGACGTTTTCGATCGCACCGAGTCGGGAATCCCGACGATCGCGCGGCAGCATGATTGCCAGACCTGCTTCATGTGCGAGGCGTATTGCCCGACCGACGCGCTGTTCGTGCATCCGCAGTCGACACCACGTGAGGCGCAGGGCAATGGCGATGGTCAGATCGGGCAATATCGGGCGCAGATCGGTTGGGGGAGTGGACGGATCGCGGGATCTCGTGTCGCGGTGGGGCCCGAGCTTCCGCGTGGTGCGCCACCACCGCGCCTGGTATCGTCGTGATCGTCCGTGCAGCAGAACACAGAGGTCACAGCCATGTCCGCCACCGATCGACCGCAGCCCGCGTCGCTGCGCACGGTCTGGCACAGCTGGCGGCTCTATGTGGACCTGTGTCGCACCGGCACCGAGCGCTGTCGAACGTAGGCTCCGCTCGATCACCGTGGTGATCGGGCAAGACGATGCCTGCTCGGTTCCCACACCTCGAGGATTCCTCTCATGTCTCTGTCCTTCCACTGGTTCCTGCCCACCTCCGGCGACAGCCGCTCGATCGTCGGCGGTGGGCACGGCGCCGACCTGCGCGCGAACGCCG
>BBEG01000807.1 GCA_001312645.1 Rhodococcus sp. JCM 9791 | reverse complement strand
GCATGGTTCGACGAAACCGCCGCGGTGCTCACCACCCTGTCCGACTCGGTGCCGCCCGCCCCGCCGCCACTGCTCGTGCGCGCCGACCACGACGAGAAGATCCAGGTGCGGCACGACCCGCAGCGCTACCTCGAACTGATCGGCCAGTGCCTCGCCGAGATCCGCAGCGGCGAAACCTACGAGGTGTGCCTGACCAACACCGCAACCGTCGATCGGCACATCGATCCGCTACGCACCTACCGGTCCTGCGCAGCATCAGCCCCACCCCGTACAGTGCGCTGCTGCGGTTCCCCGGACTGTCGGTGCTCAGCGCCTCCCCGGAACGGTTCCTGCGGATCGGGACCGATCGCGTCGTCGAATCCAAACCGATCAAGGGCACCCGCCCGCGCGGTACCACCACCGCGCAGGACGACACCCTGCGTGAACATCTGCGCACCTGCGAAAAGGACCGCTCCGAGAACCTGATGATCGTCGATCTGGTGCGCAACGACCTCTCCCGGGTGTGCACCCCCGGATCGGTGCACGTCCCCAAACTCTTCGACGTCGAAACATATTCCGCAGTACACCAATTGGTGTCCACCGTCCGCGGAACCCTCCGACCCGACAAGACCGCGGTGGACTGTGTGCGGGCCGCGTTCCCGGGCGGCTCGATGACCGGCGCACCGAAACTGCGCACGATGGAGATCATCGACAAACTCGAGGACGGGCCACGGGGCGTCTACTCCGGGGCGCTCGGATACCTGTCCCTGACCGGCACGATGGATCTGTCCATCGTCATCCGCACCATGGTCGCCACCGACCACCAGGTCGGTTTCGGAATCGGCGGCGCCATCGTCGCGCTCTCCGACCCCGACGACGAACTCGAAGAAACCCTGGTCAAAGCCCTTGCGATGCGTCGCTGCCTCGCCGACCCCGACGCGGGCGGCACCGGCGGCACCGATCCCGGCGACATCACATCGCTGGCAGACGGAACCCGCCGGTGACG
>BBEG01000806.1 GCA_001312645.1 Rhodococcus sp. JCM 9791 | reverse complement strand
CCGAACACACCTCGAGGCTGCCCAGCGCATCGCACGGCCGCGCGGCCCGGCTCGCCGCCCGCATACATGCCGTGGAGGCCGTCCGATGACGGGCGGAATCGCCGTCGTCGGATTGTCGACACGGTTCCCCGGTGCGCCGTCCGTCGACCAGTACTGGTCGCTGATTCGTGACGGTCGCAGCGGACTCACGCGCCTGACCACCGACGAGCTCCTCGCCGCGGGTGTTCCGCCGTCGCTGGTCCGGGATCGCAACTACGTGCCGGTCGCGGGGATCATCGAGGGTCAGTCCCACTTCGACCCCGCAGCTTGGGGATTCACCGATGCGGAGGCGTGCGCCCTCGATCCTCAACACCGCATGTTGATGGAGTGTGCCTGGCTTGCGCTCGAAGACAGCGGACACGGGCACGGTCGCGGCGGTGGAGCCGTCGGCGTCTTCGTCGGGTCCGCGCAGAGCGGCTACCTGGCACACAACCTCGCCGGTCGATGGGATACGACGGGCGGTGGCCGCGATCCGCTGGGCAGCATGCAGACCGCGATCGCCACGCAGCCGGACTATCTGCCCCTGCAGATTGCCTACCGCCTCGGATTGACCGGCCCGGCCATCGCCGTATCGACCAGCTGCTCGACGTCTCTCGTCGCGATCCATCTCGCGGCGCAGTCGCTCCTCTCCGGAGAGTGCGACACCGCTCTCGCAGGTGGAGTGTCGGCCATCGTTCCTCAGGGACGCGGATATCTTCATGTCGAGGGCGGGGTGTTCTCGCGGGATGGCGAGATCGCGCCGTTCGGGGCCCGGGGGTCGGGCATCGTCTACAGCCAGGGCGCCGGTGCCGTCGTCCTGCGCAGACTCGAGGATGCGGTTTCCTCCAGCGACCCGATTCTCGCGGTACTGCGCGGGTCCGCGGTCAACAACGACGGCACCGACAAGGCCGGGTTCACAGCCCCCTCCGTGCGCGGCCAGGCCCGCGTCGTGGCCGAAGCGCTCGCCGTTGC
>BBEG01000805.1 GCA_001312645.1 Rhodococcus sp. JCM 9791 | reverse complement strand
GTCGATCACCGTTCGGGTGACCTCCGGCGCGAGCACCCCGTCGCCCGCGTGCACGGACCGGATCGCGTGCAGCAGAGCATCGGCCGATGCGGTCTTGAGGAGGTAGCCGCCCGCACCGGCACGCAAACTGTCGAATACGTACTCGTCGATCTCGAAGCTGGTGAGTACGAGCACCCGGCTACCGGTTTCCGAGGTGATGATGTGCGTGGCGGCGATGCCGTCGGTTCCCGGCATCCGGATATCCATCAGCACCACGTCGGGTTGCAGCGCGCGTACCTGCGACACGGCGACGGCGCCGTCGGCGGCCTCACCCACCACCTCGATGTCTGGGTCGGACTCGAGGATCATCCGCAGGCCGCTGCGGATCGCGGTGTGATCGTCGGCCAGCAGGACTGTGATGGTCACCGGGTGGCTCCGTTTCGCAAAGGCAGGTGTACTTCTGTTCGCCATTGATTGTCGACGGCCCGGGAGCGGGCACCACCACCGATCGCGGCGGCGCGCTCCGCGATATTGCGCAGCCCCTGCCGTTCCCCACTGTCGGGAAATACATCACTGTCGGGAGGCGTACCGATAGGTCCGGTGCTGGTCCCGAGCGGGTTCGAGATCCGGATCGTCAGTTCGCGACGATCAGCCGCGAGGCACACGACTACGGGCTGTCCGGGTGCGTGCTTGGTGGCATTCGTCAGGGCTTCCTGGATGATGCGGTAGGCGGTCACGTCGACTTCGGCGTCGAGTTCGGGAAGCTCGCGCGTATCGATTGTGACGGCGTTGCCGCTCGCCTCGGCCGACGAGACGAGGCCGGACAGGTCGGCGAGACGTCCGGCGGTGGCGGCGTCGTCGCGCGCGTTCTCGCTGCGCAGCAACGTCACCATCGACTGCATCTCCCGGAGTGCTTCGACGCTGTTGGTACGAACCGACTCGAGGACCGTCATCGCCTTCTGCGGATCGCGTTCGCGCAGCCGCAGCGCCGCTTCGCTCTGGATCGCGATCGCC
>BBEG01000804.1 GCA_001312645.1 Rhodococcus sp. JCM 9791 | reverse complement strand
CACAGCGCGACGGAGTCGGCGCCTTGGTCTTCCAGAAGGAAGCGTGCGCGGCGACCGTCCGGCCGGCGCCCTCGAACCGCTCGACCTCCAGAGCTTCGCCGAGCCACACGCGAGCGAGATCCTCACGTGCCGTGGCCCAGCGATCGTCGATCAGCACGGCCTTGCGAGCGTCGAACGCCGGCGCGACCAGACGCGGCCAATCGGACCCGAGTTCCGCCGAGACGAGGTCGACGAGTTCGTCGTCGGCCTTGTCTGCGAATCCGGACACCTGCTCGCTGTGGCCCAGCTGCTCGAGTACCAGGCGGGCGGCATTCGCGAGCACACCGTCCCGACCGGTGATCTGCTCGGTGAACTCACCGAGAGCAGCTGCATCGACGGTCGCTCCCCCGCCACCACCGGCGGACGGCATCGACACGGGGATGCCGCGACGTGAGCCGACCGACTGCACAGCAGCATCGATCAGGGTGTCGACCGCAGCGGCATCGCCGAGCGCGCCCTGCGACAGACCACCGAGATCGCCGCCGCGGATGGACGACCCCTCGCGGCTGCCGAGCGCGACCTCCGCCGTCACGTGCTGCGTCCAGCCTTCGCCCAGACCCCACACCTTGGTGACGCGGTCGGCGATGTATCCGGGACGCTTGCCCGACGGGCCGAACACCTTGCGCAGGTGATCGTTGATCGAATCCGACAGCACCGGGCCGAACGGACGGTAGGTGCGGGCCAAGCGGTCGACCGTGCCGGCCAGCGCGCCCATGTCCGCATCCGCGGCGCCGTCGATCGCACCGAGCGACAACTCGGAACCGAGGTCGACGAGCAGCTGGTTACGACGCGACGACACACCGTCGCACAGTGCTTCGATCGTGTCGACGGGGCCGATCTGATCGGGACGCAGCTTCGTCCACTGCGCGATGAGCACCTTCGTGGCATCGGCGGCCTTGAACACGATGTCGTCCGGAGTCGGGCCACCGGTCGGCGCTGCCGGAGCAGCAGCCGGAGCC
>BBEG01000803.1 GCA_001312645.1 Rhodococcus sp. JCM 9791 | reverse complement strand
CGCCTCACCGTCCTTGCCGACCCGAACCACGTAGCGCGAACTCTTACGGAGCCCACCGGCACCGAGAACGAGGACCTCCGCCTGGTAGCCGTACAGCTCGAAGATCTCCTTGCGCAGCCGTCGCGCGATCGACCCGAGGTCGGCCTCGGCTTCGACGACGACGCGTCCCGCGACGATGTGCAGTCCGCCGGCGAACCGCAGCAACGACGACACCTCGGCCTTGCGATTGCTGGTCCGCGTGACCATCAATCTGCTCAGCTCGTCCTTGACCTCCGCTGTCATTGCCACGAGACGATCTCCCTTCCGCCACCGTCCGCGGAGCTGCTGCTCCCGCGCGACCTGGTCAGATACTGTGCGAGTGCCTCCGCCAACTTGGCGGGGTCGTGCCGATGTGTACCGGTCTCGGCGACATCGACGAAGTCGACATCGGCACCGAATCCGGTTGCGGCGCGGCGAAGATGCTCCCGTTCGCGCCCGGCGGGTACCGATGCGGCGTCGACGACGACGTTGTCGACACGGAAGTCCGGCGCATGCTGCGCCAGGACATGCAGGTGCCGTTCCGCGGAGAACCCTGCGGTCTCCCCCGCTCGGCGGCCAGATTGAGTACCAGCACCTTACGGGCGCTGGTGTGGATGAGGGCATCGTTCAGGTCCGGGACCAGCACGTGCGGGATGACACTCGAGAACCACGAACCCGGTCCGAGTACCACCATGTCGGCATCGCACACCGCGTCCAACGCATCGGGTCCGGCCGGCGGATTGGCCGGGATCAGCCGGACACGCCGCACCTTCCCGGGCGTGGTCGCGACCGCGACCTGCCCGCGGATGCATCGGCTCGCCCGTGGATCCGCTTCGAGCCCGGAGACGTCCGCTTCGATGTCGAGGGCAATCGGTGACATCGGCAGGACCCGTCCACGCACCTGCAGCAGGCGGCCGACGGTATCGAGGGCGGCGACGGTATCGCCCAGCACCTCGGTCAGGCCCGCGAGGATGAGATTGCCCACCGAGTGC
>BBEG01000802.1 GCA_001312645.1 Rhodococcus sp. JCM 9791 | reverse complement strand
CTGCGCGTCGAGTCGAATGCTCGGCGTGCGCATGGGACCGCGCATACGCCCGGTGCAGAGCGTGGGCGGTCGGCGCGGACGCGATGTGCGTGTCGAGTTCGTCGTTTCGTATCGGCGCGACGCGGTTGTCGACTGCACGTTGCTGCTCGGTGAGGTCCATCCGGGCTATTTCACCGGTGATCTCGTCGAGCCTGGACCGACGCGCGGCCCCGGCTCGGCTACGGGCGGCTTCACCGATGAACCCGGGAGAATCCGCGGTGTGCCGTCCGCGCAGGACCCGTTGTGCCACCGACCGTCGCGCGACACGGAGGCGAATGCCGCCGCGTCCTCGAACCCGATCGCGGCGAGCACCGAGCGACCGCATCGGTCGCACGTCGGAAGTCGGATCGGGCTGCAGGACCGTCGAGAGCGGCTGACGCGGGAGTTCGCCGCGTGGCGAGACGAGGATCTGCCCGACGTGGCGCGCAGCCGACCTTCCCCGTCCACGGTCGCGGTGAGGAATCCCGCTGCCAGCAGAGCCGATTCGATGCCGGCCCGGTCGTCGTCGCCGAGGGTGTCGACGAAATCCACTGCCCGCCAGAGCGGAACGCCGATCTGCGGGCTGCGCCACGGGGCCATTGCGGGGCCGGCATCGTCGGATTCGAGGCGGTGTTGTTCTTCGAGCAGGGCCGAACGCAACGCGGTATCGGCCGCGTTGCGGGACTCGAGCGTGCCGGTGTCGGGTGCGTGGCCGGGGTTGCCGGGTGCTGCGGTTCGGATGAGTGCGACGAGTTCGGTGAGGACCGCGTCCGTGGCCGCAGGGTCGGGGTTGTCGCCGGAGAGCGATTCCACGGCGTCGACCAGGCGCTGCATCAGTGCCGCGCCGTGCTGGGCGACGTGGGGCAGCAACGTGGTGGTGCGCTCGGAGGTGAGCCATGCACGCCATCGGTGCTCGAGGTCGAGAGCCGCGTGGTCGAGAGCACGAGCGGCGGCATCGTGTTCCTGGGCTTGGTGTTCGGTCGTCGTGTG
>BBEG01000801.1 GCA_001312645.1 Rhodococcus sp. JCM 9791 | reverse complement strand
GGCCTGGGCGGATGCGCATCATGTGCGGCATTGGTCGATGGTGGTGATACCGACCTCGACAATCTGGTGCTGCTCTGCGGACATCATCACCGGTTGATGCATCACACCGAGTGGGAAGTCGAGATGACTGAAGAGCGTCGGCCGCAGTTCATTCCGCCCGCGAGCATCGATCTGTTCCGGACACCGATACCCGGGAACAGACCGGAGTTGGTCACCTAGTCCCGACAACCACCGCCTCAGACGACGAGTCTGGATGCCTCCAGCTCGCCGCCCTGTGCCACCTGTGCGTACGCGTCGGCCACCGCCGTCACGGCGCGCGCAGGAGGTCGCTGTGCTGCGTGTACGGCAACCGCACGAACCGTTCGAATGCGCCCTGCACGCCGAAACGTGGTCCGGCCGCGAGCAATACACCGCGGCTGGGTGCGATCGCGGCGAGCGCTGTCGACACCGGCTCCGGCATCCGCACCCACAGTGACATGCTCCCTGGCCCGGGGTGTACTGCCAGTCGGGCAACTGCGTGTCGAGGGCCTCACACAATGCTTGCCTCTGCTCGCGTAGTTGCGCGCGCCGCTGTTCGAGAAGTTCATCGACATCCGACAGCAGGTGCGCGACCGCGAACTGTTCCATGACGGGAGTACCGAGATCCACGCCCGACCGGGCACCGGCCAACCGGGCGACCAACTCGCGATCGGCGCGAATCCAGCCCACGCGCAGACCGCCCCACAGGGACTTACCGGTCGACCCGATCGTCACCACCGACGAGCCGGCCGGGAACGATGCGACCGGCGCTGGGGGCGGCGCGTCGAGCCACAGGTCCACCATCGTCTCGTCCACCACCAGGGTCATACGGGCGTCATACATGATGCGCGCGAGTTCGGCGCGACCGGTCTCGTCGAGACACAGGCCGGTGGGGTTGTGGAAATCGGGGACGAGAAACGCCGTGCGCGCCGCGGTCTGGCGTGCAGCACCGGCGAGCGCCCCGAGATCCCACCCACCGGCGGGCCCGGCCTCTGGTCG
>BBEG01000800.1 GCA_001312645.1 Rhodococcus sp. JCM 9791 | reverse complement strand
CCCGACACCGGCGCCCCCGTCGGCCCCCGCCGCGCACTGTTGCGTCACCGCACCGAAGTCGTCCTGGCACGCACCGCCGCCGACGACGGCTTCACGCCACTGCCCACGGACACCAGTGTTGCCGGGATCCGCCGCAGACGACTCCTCGGACTACTCGCCCTCGCTGTGATGCTCGTGCTGGTTCTGCTCGCCAGCATCGCGATCGGGGCCCGCCCGATGACCTTCACCGAAGTGTTCCACGCACTGTTCGTCAACGACGGCGCCGAAACCGACGTGATCATCCACTCCCTACGCATCCCCCGCACCCTGCTCGGACTGCTCGTCGCATCGCCCTCGGGGTCGCCGGCGCCCTCATCCAAGGCCACACCCGCAACCCCCTCGCCGACGCCGGCCTGCTCGGCATCAACGCCGGCGCCGCCCTGTTCGTGGTGCTCTCGATCTACCTGCTGGGCACCAGCACCCCCGCCGAATACCTGTGGTTCGCGTTCGCCGGATCCCTGTTCTCCAGCGTCGTCGTATTCGGATTCTCCTCCATCGGCAACGGCGGCTCGAGCCCCCTGAGCCTGGCCCTCGCCGGCGCCGCCGTCGCCTTCTTCCTCCAAGCGATGATCCAAACCGTCGTACTGCTCGACCAGACCAGCCTCGACGGCTACCGCTTCTGGGTGGTCGGTTCCGTCGCCGGACGCGGCATGGACGTCCTCTGGCAGGTCCTACCGTTCATCGTCGTCGGCCTCGTCATCGCTCTCGCCAGCACCCCCGGCCTCAACGTGCTCAGCCTCGGTGAAGACGTCGCCCGCTCCCTGGGCACCAACATCGCGCTCACCCGCGTCGTCGGCATCGCCGTGATCACCATCCTCACCGGCGCCGCCACCGCCGCATGTGGCCCCATCGCATTCGTCGGCCTGATCGTCCCGCACATCGCCCGCGCCGTCACCGGCCCCGACTACCGCTGGCTCGTCCCCTATGCAGGCCTACTCGGCGGTGTGCTGCTCGTCCTCGCCGACGTCATCGGCCGCATCGTGGTG
>BBEG01000799.1 GCA_001312645.1 Rhodococcus sp. JCM 9791 | reverse complement strand
GCGCTGTTCCGGGTCACCGACGCGGCGAGCACGTGCTCGCCGTCGTTGCCCACCACATCAGCGCCGACGGCTATTCGATGCGCCCGCTGATCCGCGACGTGATGGTCGCGTACCTGGCGCGGGTGGAAGGCACTACGCCCGATTGGGCTCCGCTCGACGTCCAGTACGCCGACTACACGCTGTGGCAGTCGACGGTGCTCGGCGACGACGGGGATCCGGACAGTGAACTGGCGCGCCAGCTCACGTACTGGACCGACGAGCTCGCCGGTGTACCAGAGGTGCTTGCCCTGCCCACCGACCGGCCGCGTCCGGCGCGACAGTCCACCGACGGCGAGTCGATCACGTTCTCGCTGGGTGAGGCGCTCGCCCAGAGGGTCGAGAAGACCGCGCGTGATCAGGGTGCCACCGTGTTCATGGTGATGCACGCGGCGTTCGCGGTGCTGATGTCGCGACTGTCCGGATCCGAGGACATCACGGTCGGTACCCCGACCGCGGGCCGCGGGGAAGAGGCACTCGACGACCTCGTGGGCATGTTCGTCAACACCCTGGTGTTACGCACCCGCGTCGCAGGAGGCTCGACGTTCGCCGATCTGCTCGGGCAGGCGAAGGAGAAAGACCTGGCGGCATTCGGCAACGCCGATGTCCCGTTCGAGCGGCTCGTCGACACGTTGGGGGTGCGCCGCACGAGTGCGCACACTCCGCTGTTCCAGGTGATGCTCACCTTCCAGAACATCGACACCGGTACCCTCGAGCTTCCGGGACTGGCGGTCCAGCCGCTCGAGACGGGTGCCGACCAGGCGAAGTTCGATCTGCAGTGCACCGTCGTCGAACGGTTCACCGACGGTGGCCCGCTGGGCGACATGGATGTGACGTTCACCTACGCGACCGCGCTGTTCGACCGAAGCACGATCGAGGTGTTCATCGAACGGTTCCGCCGTGTCCTCGATGCCGTGACCGACGATCCGCAGGTCGTGCTGCGCTCCATCGACCTGCGCAGCGAGGACGAACGCGCTCGTACGGCCCGTCCGCG
>BBEG01000798.1 GCA_001312645.1 Rhodococcus sp. JCM 9791 | reverse complement strand
CGCGACGACCGCGCGCGGTGGCTCGACGAGGCGCTGCGATCCTCGCTCGAGGTGCTCGACAGCTATCCCGATCCGAGCGCGGCACGAGCCGCGCTGGCCGGACGACATCGGCGCAGAGTCGACGAGGTGCTACCCACCGCGGGCGGCGCCGAAGCGTTCACGTTGATCGCGCGTGCGCGACCCTGGAGGTTGCCGGTGGTGGTGCACCCGCAATTCACCGAACCCGAAGCTGCGCTCCTTGCTGCCGGCCACGAGGTGCGGCGCGTGCTGTTGCGCGTCGACGACGGGTTCCGATTGGACGCCGACGCGGTGCCGGGCGACGCGGACCTCGTGATCGTCGGTAATCCCACCAATCCCACGTCGGTGCTGCACCCGGCTTCGACGTTGCGCTCGTTGGTGCGTCCCGGCCGTGTCGTGGTGGTCGACGAGGCGTTCATGGATGCGGTGCCGGGCGAAACGGAATCGCTGTCGAACGAGAGCATCCCCGGTCTGATCACGGTGCGGTCCTTGACGAAGACGTGGGCGATCCCGGGTGTGCGCGCGGGATACGTCGTCGGCGATCCAGAGGTACTTTCCGATCTCGCGGCGCAGCAACCACCCTGGTCTGTGTCGACACCCGCTGCCGCGGCGATGATCGCGTGCGCAGCACCGAGAGCTACGGACGGGGCAACCTCGATCGCCGACGAGATCGCCACCGACCGGGCCGCCCTCGTGGAAGCGCTGGCAGGTCTCGGGCTCGAGGTCGCGGGAGACCCGGCGGCGCCGTTCGTTCTCGTCCGGGTTGCGCCGAGAACACGGGAGTCGTTGCGTTCGAAGGGATTCGCGCTGCGTCGCGGCGACACGTTCCCCGGACTCGGCGACGAGTGGGTGCGGATCGCCGTCCGCGACCGAGCAGTGACCGCCGCCTTGACGGATGCATGGCGGTCGATCCTGTGAGGGTCCCTGCGAAAGCCGCCGGCCTGATTCTCGGATATGCGGCCGATCAGGTGTTCGGCGATCCACGTCGCTGGCATCCGGTGAGCGGGTTCGGCC
>BBEG01000797.1 GCA_001312645.1 Rhodococcus sp. JCM 9791 | reverse complement strand
GCACGGCGTCGGCCTCCGCGACGGCGGCGGCAGTCAGGGCTGCCGAATCAGCACCACCGGAGAGCCCGACGACGACGGTGGTCGCGTCGTACTCGGCGAGCCATGCGCGCACTGCCCGGCGGATCTCGTGGATCGCGGGAGTCTCGGGAAGCAAGGGTGGCAATGCCGCGACCACGGTCAGCCCAGCACCCGCGCGATCCAGCGTCGGGCTTGTCGATCTCGCCGAGCGTCGGCAGAGCGTCCGGCCCGGACCAGACCGCGTTGAACTGCGCCATCCCCACCTTCGCCACGACCGCGTCGACGAATTTCTTGCCGTGGACGTACTGCGCGATCTTCGCGTCCATCCCGAGAAGTATGCGGACTACGCGGTGGATCGGATTGCTGCTGCGCCGTCGGCGGCTGTCGAATGCGCGCCGGATGCGGACCACCGAGGGAACCACCGACGGCCCGACCGCATCCATGACGTGATCGGCGTGCCCCTCGAGAAGGGTGCCGAGCGCGAGCATGCGATCGAGACTTTCGCGTTGGGGTTCGGCCTGAAGCGCACGCATCAGGCCGAGCATGCCGCGCTGCGACATCGGTTTTCCCTCGGGTTCGCGCAGGTCTCGGACTGCCGAGACGAGGCGTCCGGCGATGTCACCGATCGGTTCGTCGACGGCGGCCGACAGTTGCCCGGCGGCGTCCCGCATGAGGTCGGCCATCCAGGGCGCCTCCGCGAACTGCACCCGATGCGTGACCTCGTGCAGACACACCCACAGTCGGAAGTCCGATGTGGGTACCTTCAACGAACGTTCGACGGCGACGACGTTCGGGGTGACCAGCAGCAGCGTGCGGGAGAACGGGTCGTACTGTCCGAGCACCGCCGAGGACAGGTAGGCGAGCATCGCACCGGCTGCGCACCGGCAGGTTTCGCGGCCCACGAGCGGCTCTCTCCGGCCCCGACCAGTTCGGACATCGAGGCGGCCGCTGCATGTACCCACCCCGGACGATCGACGACGAGCGCCGGCAACGGCGCAGCACCGGCGTCGAGGCCGG
>BBEG01000796.1 GCA_001312645.1 Rhodococcus sp. JCM 9791 | reverse complement strand
CCCGTGAGTGCCGCGAGCGCGGTCTGCACGTCGGCTGCTTCCGCCCGCCGTCGGTGCTGCCGGAACGTCGCGGCTGCGATTGACCGCACGTGCCGATCTCACCGCCGCCGACCTCGAGTTGATCGACCGTGTCCTCACCGACGTCCTGGCAGGAGTGCGTTCGTGAGCATGTTGTGCGTCACGGGTACCTCGACCGATGTAGGGAAGACCGTGGCGACCGCCGCGCTGGCGACGCTCGCGTTGTCGTCGGGAAAGACGGTGGCGGTGTGTAAACCCGCGCAGACCGGCGTGGCAGACGGAGAACCCGGAGATCTGCACGAGATCGAACGGCTCACCGGATCGCGCGTCGATGTTCTCGAACTCGCCCGTTACCCGGAACCGCTCGCACCCGACACCGCCGCGCGCCGAAGCGGTCGCCCGTTCCTCGAACTCGCCGAGGTCGTCCGTGCGATCAGGGATCTCGACGCGACCCACGACCTCACCCTCGTCGAAGGCGCAGGGGGAGTGCTCGTACGACTCGGCGCGGACGGATTCACTCTCGCGGACGTTGCAGCGGCACTGAACGCACCGGCCGTGATCGTGGCCGTGTCCGGACTCGGCACCCTCAATCACACCGCGCTCACCGCTGCCGCATTGCGTGCGGCAGGGGTGGACTGCGCCGGTGTGATCGTCGGATCGTGGCCGGACGAACCGGATCTCGCCGAACGCTGCAACCTCGACGACCTCCCCGATGTTGCGGGTGTCCCGGTGCTCGGCCGCATCCCGGAAGGCAGTGGTGCACTCGCACCGGACGAGTTCCTCGCCGGCGCTGTGACATGGTTGCCGGATCTCGAACCTCGGACTCCCGGCCGGGTTCATTCCGGTTTGTGCGCGAGAACCCGGAAGCAATTGCCGCCCAGTCCGGTTCGATCGACGCTGTCGATCACGAAGCCCGTGTCCTCGAGATAGGGAACGGGGTCTCGCACCAGATGATCGGCCATGAACTTCAGGGTCAGGGGCTCGATCGCGCGCATGAACGAGGTCAGGACCCGATTGGT
>BBEG01000795.1 GCA_001312645.1 Rhodococcus sp. JCM 9791 | reverse complement strand
CCCCACCGACGGCTCCGGCGAGCTGCCGGTCCCGTCGTACGAACTGTTCACCTCGACGGAGATCCTCGGCAAGATGGCGATGGAGAAGATGCTCGCCGGCCTGTCGACCTGCCGATACCCGATCGGCCTCGAACCAGTAGGGCACGAGGTAGACGAAACATCCTCTGCAACAAGCAAATCTGCCGTGTCACGCAAGTTCGTGGCGATGACCGAAACTGCACTGGACGAGCTGCTCTCCGCGGACCTGTCCGGTCTGGACCTGGTGGCGATCATGATCGACGGAGTGCACTTCGCCGACACCTGCTGCGTCGTGGCCTTGGGCATCGACTCCGACGGCACCAAGTACCCGTTGGCCGTGGTCGACGGCGGCACGGAGAACACCACCACGGTCACCGCCCTGCTCGTCGGGTTGCGCGAACGCGGCCTGGACGTCACCCGTCCGGTGCTCGTGGGGATCGACGGATCGAGCGCACTGCGCAAGGCGGTGGCCGAGGTGTTCGACCACCCGATCGTCCAGCGGTGTCAGCTGCACAAGATTCGCAACGTGAAAGACCGCCTGCCGCAGAAACTTCGAACCACCGTGGGAAGCAAGATGACGCAGGCCTACCACTCGGACTCGGTGCTCGAGGCCGAAGCGATGCTCGAAAATCTGGCGTCCGAGCTCGAACGCACTCATCCTGGGGCCGCGGCCAGTCTGCGCGAGGGCCTGTCCGAGACGCTGACGGTGCTGCGTCTGGGTGTGCCACCAACGCTGGCGCGGACTCTGCGGTCGACGAATGCAATCGAATCGATGATCTCGGTGTGCCGGGATCACTCCCGCAACGTCAAGCGGTGGCGAGACTCTCAGATGGCGTTGCGCTGGTGTGCAGCCGGAATGGCCGAGGCCGGGAAGAAGTTCCGACGTGTCAACGGGCACCTACACCTGCCGGCGCTGCGTGCCGCGCTCGACCGGGAGGCGATGGTCGTGCACACTGATCGGGTGAGCGTCGCCTGATTCTCACAGGGGCCACTGCCGAAGTTCCACGGACTTCGGGACATCCT
>BBEG01000794.1 GCA_001312645.1 Rhodococcus sp. JCM 9791 | reverse complement strand
GTACGGTGCGGATCCGGTGGTGGCCGAGTCGATCGCAGCGTGTGCGCACCGGCTCGACCAGCCGCTGCGCGTGGCGCTCGCCGGGTCTCTGAAGGCAGGCAAGTCCACGCTCCTCAATGCGCTTGTCGGACAGGACATCGCCCCGACCGACGCAACCGAATGCACACGCGTCGTCACGTGGTATCGGAACGGGTCCACGCCGGCGGTGTCCGCCTGGTACGACGGCGGCCGGAAGCTCGCCGTGCCCGTGCAACGGCACGATCGTCGGCTCACATTCGATCTCGGTCCGCTCACGGCCGACCGCGTCGACCGAATCGATGTCGAATGGCCTGCCAGCGCGCTCGCACACACCACGCTCGTCGATACCCCCGGGCACGTCGTCGCTGTCTCGGGACGTGTCGGCCCGCACCCTGGCGTTGCTGACCCCCGACGACGCCGCGTCCGGGGCCGACGCGGTGGTCTATCTGATGCGAACCCTCGGCGCCGCCGACGTCGAGTTCCTCGACCGGATCGGGCGGCATGTGGGAGGCGAATCCGGACCGCTCGGTGTCATCGGAGTGGTGTCCCGCGCCGACGAGGTGGGGGCGGGACGCGCCGACGCATGGTCTCGGCCCGAGATGTCGCGTCGCGACTCACGGGCGAGCTCGAACGAACGGGATTGTGTCAGGCGGTCGTTCCCGTTGCCGGCCTGCTGGCACTGGCCGCGCGCACGCTCCGTCAGTCCGAGTTCGTGGCGTTCGAGGCGCTCGCGCAGGTACCGGGGGAGCAGCTGCAGATCGCGATGCTCTCCGCCGACCGCTTCTCACGGTCCGACATCGAGCTCCCTGTCGATCCTGCGATGCGCGCACAGCTCGCCGACCGGTTCGGGCTCTTCGGGATCCGGATGGCCGTCGCCCTCGTCCAGCTCGGGGTCTGCGATTCGTCGTCGCTCGCTGCCGAACTCGTGGCACGCAGCGGCCTCGACGAACTGCGCCAAGTGATCGACGTGCAGTTCGGTCAGCGGGCAGACCAGCTCAAGGCGCACTCGGCACTGCTCGCACTCGACAAGGT
>BBEG01000793.1 GCA_001312645.1 Rhodococcus sp. JCM 9791 | reverse complement strand
GTCGTGATGATCCAGCCGGCGGGACTCGGAGGTATGCCGTCGCCGGGCCATCGATCTGCGGCGACGTGAAGGCGTCCTGCACCGCGTCCTCGGCGGCGTCGATGTCGCCGAGGACACGGGTGAGGACCGCCACGGCCCGTCCGTATTCCTCACGGAAGATCAGCTCGATCCGCGATGCGGGGGCCTCGCTCATGTCAGCTGCACGAGCCCCACTGGAGGGGGCGCACTTCGATCGGCAGGGTCGTCGCCTTCGCGAGTGTGCGTCCCCAGTCGAGTGCCGCGTCGAGGTCGGGTGCCTCGATGACGTTGAATCCCCCGAGATGTTCCTTGCCTTCGAGATACGGGCCGTCGGTGGTCAGGACCTCGCCGTCCTTCGCCGAGACGACCGTGGCGCTGCTCGGCGGGTGCAGCCCACCGGAGAACACCCACGCGCCCGACTCTCGGAGTTCGGCGCCGAATGCCTCGACCGCACGCATGATCGGTTCGAGGAACTCGGGTGCCGGCGGTTCTCCGTCCGGTTGGTAGATGCTGAGCAGGTACTGGGCCATGTCGTGTTCCCTTCGGGCGTGGCCGGCAGTTCCCGGCCTCTCATCTACTACACGAACGGTAGATGCCGGATTCGACAGCCGCTTCGACGATCAGCCCGAGAATTTCTCGATTCGCCGGCCGAGACCGACGGCCGCAGCCATCGCGGCCCTCGGCGCGGGACGGCCCGTGAACTGTTCCACCTGACCGAACGCCTGATGCAGCAACATCGTCAAGCCCGACACGACGACGCTGCCACGTGCGCGTGCGGCCGCACCCAGCGGAGTCGGCCACGGTCGTAGATCGCGTCGAGAATGAACGGTGCCTTCGCCAGCGCGTCGGCATACGACGCTGCCGCGGCAGCGGGCACCGTCGAGACCAACGCTCCGGATGCTGCACACACCTCGCCCAGAGCCGGATCGTCGAACGACACCCACCGCGGTGCGACCCCCACGGCCTCGGCACAGTCGAAGGTTTCGGCCGCCCGCTGCTCCGAGCGCGCCACGATGGTCACCTCGCGGACGC
>BBEG01000792.1 GCA_001312645.1 Rhodococcus sp. JCM 9791 | reverse complement strand
CCGCGACCGACGTGGTGCTCATGGCCATGACCGAGATAGGTGAAGTCTCCGAAGACTCACCGGGCGGTTCATCGGCCATGCCGCACAAGCGAAATCCAGTGGCTGCCATCGCGGCGAGGGCTGCCGCGCGTCGGGTGTCGGGGCTCGTCGCGACCGTGTTGTCGTCGGCCGACCACGAATTCGCCCGCGCCGCGGGGTCGTGGCATGCGGAGTGGGAGGTCGTTGCGGATCTGCTTCGTCTCACCGGCGGTGCTGCACAACGGCTTTCCGTGAGTCTCAGTGGACTGCACGTGCACGTCGATGCTCTCGACCGCAACCTCGGGCTCACCGGTGGCGCGGTGCTGGCCGAGAAGGTGGCGAGCGCACTGTCGCGACACGTCGACGATGCGCGAGCGTCGTCACCGACGCCGCTGTCTCCGGAATCCCGCTCGACGCAGACCCGCGCATCACCGCGCACCTGTCGGCCGATGACTTGGCCGAACTCCTCGATCCCACCCGCTATCTCGGGCACGCCGCCGATCTGGTCGACCGTGCCCTCGCCCGACACGGAGGACTGTGATGACATCACTCGCCTACGAACGACACGGTGATCCCGCCGCCCCGTCGGTACTGCTACTGGGGTCGCTCGGTTCCGACCGGAGGATGTGGTCGCCACAGATCGTGGCATTGTCGCCGATCGCGACGTCATCGCGGTCGACCATCGTGGGCACGGTGAATCTGATTCTGCTGCAGGTGCCTACACGGTGGCCGAACTCGCCGGAGATGTTCTGACACTGCTCGACGAGCTGGGGGTCGACGCGGTGCACGTCGTCGGCCTGTCACTAGGTGGTTCGGTCGGGCAGTGGCTTGCCGCCCATCGCCCGGAGCGGGTGCGGTCGCTGACCTTGCTGTGCACGGCCGCGGTGTTCGAGCCGGCTCAGCAGTGGCGTGACCGCGCGGAGACGGTGCTCGCCGACGGGGCGGGTTCGATTGCCGAGCAGATCGTAGGACGCTGGTTCACGGCCGATCTGGCGGAACGCGACCCGAGCTGGTCCAGCGGCACGTCGCGATG
>BBEG01000791.1 GCA_001312645.1 Rhodococcus sp. JCM 9791 | reverse complement strand
CGCCGCGGAAGCGGCTTTCGACGCCTGTGATGCTGAGCGCCCACGTCGGGGTGTCGCGTCGGTCGAACACTGCCGCGCCCATGCCCCAGCTGCCTTCGACGATGAGGGCGGGATTGACCGAGTACCCGGCCAATCGTGTGACGGCGATGCGTTTCTCGATATCGCTTCTCGCGTGGTCGGTTCCCCATTCCGACGAGAGGTCGGTTCTCGACAGGTACGCGTCGATGTCGCGATCGGATAGATGCGACAGGATCGCCAGTCCGGCCGACGCCACACCCAAGGGGAACCGGATCCCGACGTGCAGCACATGGGAGCGTAGCGGGAAGCTGCCTTCCTCGACTGCCAGGCACACGGTCTCATCACCGCGACGTGCGGAGAGGTAGGCGCTCTCCCCGGTTTCCCGGGCGAGGTCTCGTAGAACGTCCCCGGCGACTTCGGTGATGTCGTAGCGCGCGGCCGCGAGTGAACCGAGCAGATACAGTTCCGGGCCCAACGTCCATTTCCCGCTGTCGCGGTGCCGGTCGACGAGTCCTTCGTCGGCGAGCGTGGTGAGCAGACGGTGGACTGTGGGTCTGGCGAGATCGACCTCGCGCGCGAGGTCGGATGTCGACACTCCGTCGGGTTCGTGGGCGGAGACGGCTCGGAGGAGTGCTGCGACCCTCCCGACCAGCTGTCCCTGAGCGCCCGACGTCATAACCGGCAGCATACGTTCACTGGGTGAACACTCTCCGTCGACGTGTTCGTTCAGCGACCAATCGGGAAACGTAACCACGGTGTCCTTGCAATGTGACCGCCCGCACTATTTATTGGTACACAGCAAGAAAGCGTGTTCACCCAGCGGACGCATCCACCTCCGGTGGCGATGCGGCCCACGGACCGGAGAGGTATTGGACTTGGCTTCCAAGGTATTCGAGACGCCCCAGGCGGCCGTTGCGGACATCCCGTCGGGTGCGCTGCTCGCCGTCGGCGGATTCGGACTGTGCGGCATCCCCGACGAGCTGATCGCGGCGATCGCCGCCGGCGACGCCTCCGACTTCGAGGTGTTCTCCAACAAT
>BBEG01000790.1 GCA_001312645.1 Rhodococcus sp. JCM 9791 | reverse complement strand
CCCCCAGCGGCACGCACCGCGGTCTCCAGCGCACGGAACAACGCCTCGGCGCCGCCCCAGGTCGGCAGGACCTCGAATCCGCGTTCGCCGGTGTACCCGCTCCGGCACACGCGCACGGGTGTGCCGTTCCAGTCCGCGTCCACGAACCCCATGTACGAGATGTCCGTCGGCAAGCCCAACTCCGTCAGGATGTCGGCGGACTTCGGGCCCTGCACCGCCAGGACTGCGTAGTCGCGATGCTGATCGGTGACGGTGATGCCGTCGGGTGCCTTCGCGACGAGTTCCGCGACCACCGCTGCGGTATTCGCGGCGTTCGGCACGAGGAACAGGTCCTCGTCCGAGACGTAGTAGACGATGAGGTCGTCGATTACACCGCCGGATTCGCTACAGCACAGCGTGTACTGCGCCTTGCCGGGCCCGATCTTCGTCAGGTCGTTGGTGAGGGCCGAGTTCACGAACTCTGCCGCACCCGGCCCCACGACCGAAGCCTTACCCAGGTGGCTCACGTCGAACAGACCCACGCTCTCGCGGACCGCGGCGTGCTCGGCGACCGTGCCCGCATAGGACACGGGCATCTCCCAGCCACCGAACGGCGCGAATGTAGCGCCGAGTTCGACGTGAACGGCATGGATCGGTCCCCGCTGCAATTCCTGGTCACTCATGTGACATGAGGTTAGTCGACCCGCTTCGCGACGAGGCCCAGTCCGGCCACGCCCACGACATCTCCGCGCGATCACTAACATCGGTCGGGACCACCGTGTCAGTCACCTTCACCTGCCTAGGAGTTGCCCAGTGAGCGCACCGACCCCGGAGTTGCCCGACCTCGTTCTCGCCGGCTCGGTATCCAAGCGAGCCGACGTACTCGTCGTCGGACTCACATCGTCCGACGGAAACCCCGAGGTCCTGCTCGCTGACGGCGTGATCGACGAAGACGTGCTCGCGAGCATTCTCGATGCGGTGCAGGCCGTCGGAGCCACCGGTCGTGCCGAGGAGATCACCCGAGTGCCCGCGCCCGCCGAGCTCCCCGTCGCGAGTGTCGTGGCCGTCGGACTCGGCG
>BBEG01000789.1 GCA_001312645.1 Rhodococcus sp. JCM 9791 | reverse complement strand
GCCTTCGCCCGGTGGGCGGGCCGATCGCAGCCCTCGCGGCCGGAAATGCGCGACGCAATCCGCGCCGGACTGCGTCGACTGCGACGGCCCTGTTCATCGGGGTGACGCTGACGGCGACGATCGTGGTGGGGATCGGCACGCTCAAGGCCGGGGCACCCGAAGTCGTCGATCAGAACTTCCCGGTGGATATCGCTGTCACCGCGACAGAACCGGTTCCCAACGGCGCCTCGGCCCGGTTCACTGCGATCGACGGGGTCCGCGCGGGCACCGAGATCGCGTCTGCGACGGTCAGGGTGGCAGGCACGGAGTTCTCTGTGCTCGGTGTCGATCCGGCGTCCGCCGCGGCAGCGATCCGCGCTGATGTGCGGGTGTCCGAGGCCGGGACGATCGTGCTCGAGCGGTCGCTAGCGGAGACGTTGGGCGTGTCCGAAGGCGAGATCGTCGAAGTCGGTGGTGGCACCGGCATGCAGGACCTGGCCGTCGCGGTCGCAGACGCCGGGTCGCCGGACCTGATCTCGATGGGCGACCTGAGTGCCGTCGATGATTCGGCAGCGGCCGACACGGTATGGCTCGCACTGGACGACGAACTGTCCGACGAGGACCTTGTCGCTGTCGCTGATGAGGTGTCGCAGGTGGCCACGGCAGCGTTTCCGGGTAGCGAGGTAGTCGGAGCGGTGAAGATGAGGCAGACGCTCGAGAACGTCCTCGACACGATGCTGCTGATCGTCGGTGGCTCCTGTCGGTCGCCGTGGTGATCGCGCTCATCGGAGTGGGTAACACCATGGCCCTGTCCGTCCTCGAACGGCGACCTGAAACGGCGATGCTGCGTTCGGTGGGGTTGTCGCGCGCGGGGGTGCGCAGCCTTCTCGTGCGTGAGGCCGTGATCATCGCGGGAGTAGCGTCCGTCCTGGGTGTCGCACTCGGGCTGCTGCTCGGGACCTTCGGTACCGCGTCGGTCATCGGAGCCGGCCATGTCGGTCTCGGCGCGGTGCCCTGGCTGCAGTTGGCCGGAATCGTCGTCGGGGGCGGCGCTGCAGGCATCGTCGCTTCCCTGGTG
>BBEG01000788.1 GCA_001312645.1 Rhodococcus sp. JCM 9791 | reverse complement strand
CTGGATCAGGACCGTGGCCACCGGACCGCGACCGCGGTCGAGGTGCGCCTCGATGGCGACGCCTGCGCCTCCATGTCCGGGTTCGCCCGCAGGTCGAGGGACGCGTCTGCGGTGAGCAGCACGGCCTCGAGCAGTTCGTCGATGTGCAGACCCTGCTTCGCGGAGATGTCGACGAACATGGTGTCGCCGCCGTATTCCTCGGTGACCAGGCCGTACTCGGTGAGCTGCTGCCGGATCTTGTCCGGGTTCGCGCCCTCCTTGTCGATCTTGTTCACCGCGACGACGATCGGCACGTCGGCCGCCTGTGCGTGGTTGATCGCCTCGACGGTCTGCGGCATGACACCGTCGTCCGCCGCGACCACGAGAATCGCGAGGTCGGTCGACTTCGCACCGCGGGCACGCATAGCGGTGAACGCCTCGTGACCCGGGGTGTCGATGAAGGTGATCAGGCGATCTTCACCGTTGAGGTGTGTCATGACCTGGTAGGCACCGATGTGCTGCGTGATGCCACCGGCCTCCGCCTCACGGACGTTGGCCTTACGGATGGTGTCGAGCAGTCGGGTCTTGCCGTGGTCGACGTGACCCATGACCGTGACCACCGGAGGACGCTGCTGGAGCTCTTCCTCGCCGCCTTCATCCTCGCCGTACTGGATGTCGAACGACTCGAGCAGTTCGCGGTCCTCGTCCTCGGGCGAGACGACCTGCACGACGTAGTTCATCTCCGAGCCGAGCAGCTCGAGCGTCTCATCGTTGACCGACTGAGTGGCCGTGACCATCTCGCCCAGGTTGAAGAGGGCCTGCACGAGTGCTGCCGGGTTCGCGTCGATCTTCTCCGCGAAGTCGGACAACGACGCGCCACGTGCGAGACGAATTGTCTCACCGCTGCCGCGTGGCAGCCGCACGCCACCGACGGCGGGCGCCTGCATCGAATCGTATTCCTGCCGCTTCTGCCGCTTCGACTTACGGCCACGACGCGGAGCTCCACCGGGACGACCGAACGCACCGGCTGCACCGCCGCGTCCACGGCCACCGCCGCCGCCACCGGGACGACCCCGGAAG
>BBEG01000787.1 GCA_001312645.1 Rhodococcus sp. JCM 9791 | reverse complement strand
AAGGCCGACGGCTGCAGAAGATCAGCCGCACCGCCAAGGACCCGATCAAGCTGCGACGCGCCATCGTGGTGCTGATGTCCGCGCAAGGCCAAACGGTCAAGGACATCACCTCGTTGATGCAGGTCAGCGACGATTACGTCCGCGATATCATCCACGCGTTCAACGAGCACGGGTTCGAGGCGTTGCACCCAAAATGGAGAGGGGGACGCCCGAAGACGATCGATGAGCAGACCCGTGAGCGGATCTGCTTGATCGCCCGGACGTCCCCCGCCGATTGGAAGATCACCGCGTTCTCCACGTGGAGTCTGACCAAACTCGCCGAGCATCTGATCGCGCAGAAGGTGGTGCCGGCGATCAGCCGCGAGACGCTGCGCCGCATCCTGCGCGACGGGAAAGTCACCTGGCAGTCCACCACCACGTGGAAGGCCTCCACCGACCCGGACTTTCTGTCGAAGATGCACGCGATCCTCGCCCTCTACGACGATCCGCCAGCCGATGGGCGGGTCGTGTGTGTCGACGAGTTCGGGCCGTTGAATCTGCAGCCGCGTAAAGGGAAATCGTGGCGACCGGCCGCGCATCCGCTGCGGTTGCGGGCGACGTATCACCGCTATGACGGTGTGATGCACATGCTTGCCGCCCTCGATTTGTCCAGCGGCAGAATGTATTACCGGATCCGCCCGCGCAAGCGTGCGGGTGAGTTCCTCGACTTTCTGAAGGTGTTGCGGGCTCGGTGGCCTGGGGAGAAGTTGTATGTGGTGCTCGACAACTTCTCCCCGCACCGGCACCAGAGTGTTCGTCGGTGGGCCGATGACAACGATGTTGAGTTGGTGTTCTTGCCGACCTACGGGTCGTGGCTCAACTGGATCGAATCGGAGTTCGCGGCGTTGCGGTATTTCTCGTTGAACGGCACCGACCATCGCAGCCATGCCGAGCAGAACGCTGCGATCGCGGCATACGTGCGGTGGCGCAACACCCGTGCCGAACCAAAAACCCGCTTCGCCCCGGACTCACCGATCCGGTCGTGGACCGAGTACCCGCATTACACGGCCAAGGTTGCTTGACGAGGCACTAG
>BBEG01000786.1 GCA_001312645.1 Rhodococcus sp. JCM 9791 | reverse complement strand
ACCGCTCCGGCGAAGTTACGTTATCTGGGCCGCGCCGACCATCAGATCGAGCTGCGTGGCTACCGCATCGAACCCGGCGAGATCGAGGCCGCACTTCTCGCATGCGACGGCGTCACCCAGGCCGCGGTGCTGCTGCGCGGCGACACGCTCGTCGCCTATCTCGTGGGCGGCGACAGTACCGCTGCGCTGGACGAACTGCGCCGCACTCTGCCCGACTACCTCGTGCCCGCAGCCGCTGTGCCGCTGGATGCGTTGCCGCGCACCGCCAACGGCAAACTCGACCGCGATGCCCTGCCGATGCCCGAGATCACGAGCGCGGGGGGAGTGGCGCCGCACGGGCCCGTCGAAGAACTGGTCGCCGAGATCGTCATCGATCTCCTCGCGTCGGTGCCGTCCACAGTGCCGTGACACTCTCTGCGACCGACGACTTCTTCCACCTCGGCGGCAACTCGCTGCTCGCCACCCGTCTCGCCGGGCGACTCACCGACATCACCGACGTCGACGTCACCGTCCGCGACATCTTCGACGCCCCGCACCGTCACCGCGCTCGCCGCGATCATCGCGGAGCGCACCGGAGTCGGACGCTCGCGTCCGCCGCTGGTCGCGGGAGACGGTCCCGCCCCGATGCCTGCAGCGCAGCAGCGTCTGTGGTTCCTCAACCGCTTCGACCCGGACTCACCCGGCTACAACATGCCGTTCGCGGTGCAGCTCGACGGTGATCTCGACGTCGATGCCCTCGCCGCCGCCCTGACCGATCTCGTCGAACGACACCGCACGCTGCGCACCGTGTATCCCGCCGCGACCGAGCAGGTGGTGCTGCCCACCGAACCCGTCGTCCTCCAGCCGATTGCCGTCCCCGACGATGCTCTCGGTGAGTTCGTCGCCGAATTCGCCTCTGCCGGGTACGATCTCACCACCGACCGCCCGCTGCGTACTCGGCTGTACCGGACGGCACCCACGCGGCACGTACTCGCGGTGGTGCTGCACCACATCGCCGCCGACGGATGGTCGCTGACCCCGCTGCTGCGCGACTCACCGTCGCCTACGACGCGCGCCGCACGGGAACGGCAC
>BBEG01000785.1 GCA_001312645.1 Rhodococcus sp. JCM 9791 | reverse complement strand
CTGCGCGATCGACAGGATCGATCCGCCGCCCCCATGCTGGTGCGTTCCGCGGCGGAGGGCGGCGCGGTGAGCATCCGGTTGCGCAGGTATGGCGGTGGCGGTGTCGTCGGCAGTCGAGCGAGTTGTCCGGCCGGGTCGGTGGAGGCAGCGCTTGCACGCTCGAGCGCGGCGCCGACATCGAACCCCCTGCCGATGATCCCGGCGACCTGGTGGCCGGTGAACCCGTGCCGAACGGTGAGGTCCACCGCTTCGAGATCTGTGGGATCCAACGCGTGCACCGGAGCGAGGACAGTGGTCTCACCGTCGACGTCCGCTTCGGGGCCGGCGGGGACGTAACCCAGCGCGGAGCCGCTGGAGGCGCGCACGCACTCCGCCCGCGCGATCGCATACAACCATGGCCGGAACGTGTCGGGATCACGCAGCGTCCGGATCCGTTCGATCGCGATCCACACCGCATCGTGCACCACATCGGAGGCGGTGGACGGATCCACGAACCCGCGCACATACCCGTACAGCGTCGCGGCGTGCAGGTCGTAGACGTCAGCGGCACCGTCGCCGACCTGTGTACGCAGCGCCGAGACGAGCGAACGATCTGTCTCCCCCGAATGCCGGCTCAATCGTCGAACCTTCCGCATGTTGGATCGGTCGTGTCGTTCGGCGCAGTCTACGAGGAAACCTGCGCGTCGGTCGCCCGGACCTCCACAGGGGATCTGTTCAGCGGCGGATGTATCCGAGTTCGGTCGCTGCCGCGACTGCGGAGGTGCGGGAATCGACACCGAGCTTGGTATAGATGTGCGCGAGGTGCGATTTGACGGTGCCTCGGTGAGGTGCAGCCGACGCCCGATCCTCTGGTTGGACAAACCCTCTGCGACAAGGGAGAGGACTTCGACCTCACGTCGGGTCAGCGCTGTGCCCGGGTTGCGCAACCGGGTGACGAGCCGATCGGCAACGGTCGGCGCCAGCGTCGTGCGTCCGGCCGCAGCCGTCCGGATTCCGGCGGCGAGGTCTTCGGGAGCTGCGTCTTTGAGGAGATAGCCAGTCGCGCCGGCCTCGATCGCAGGCAGCGTGTCGGCGTCG
>BBEG01000784.1 GCA_001312645.1 Rhodococcus sp. JCM 9791 | reverse complement strand
GCCTCCCCGGGGCATACCGTCTGCACAGCACCGTGCACTTGCGCGGACCGCTCGACGTGCTCGCACTCGAAGAAGCCCTCGACGACGTGACACAGCGCCACGAGATCCTGCGCACCGACTACGTCGTCGACGCGACGGTGTGCACCAGGTGGTGACCGGTCGCGGTCGGTGGTCGAGCCGGCTCGAACCGGTCGCGGAGAACCTGCACGTGCTGCATCTCGACGTCGATCACTCCATCGCCGACGGTGCATCGCTGCGGCCGCTGTTGCGTGACCTCACCGTCGCCTACCTGGCACGCGTCGCGGGGGAGCGCCGGGGTGGCAGCCGCTGCCGCTGCAGTACGCCGACTACGCACTGTGGGAGCAGGAACGCGGGGTATCGGAAGTTGATGTGGCGCACTGGAAGCGTGCGCTCGACGGTCTCGTCGTCACCGAGCTGCCCGTCGACCACACCGGCGCAGAGGGCCTGGCACAGCGCCTCGACTTCGAAATTCCCGTCGACGTACGCGACCGTGTCGCGGAGCTTGCGCGTGAACACGGCGCCACCGAATTCATGGTGCTGCACGCCGCGCTGTCGGTGCTGCTCGCCCGGCTCGGTGCACACGACGACGTCGCCGTCGCCGCCGTCACGGGTGGACGCCGCTGGGCGCAACTCGAAGACCTCGTCGGCCCCTTCCTCGACACTCTCGTGCTGCGGGCGCGCGTCGCAGCCGACATGCCGTTCACCGGGCTGCTCACCCAGGTCCGCGACTTCGACGTCGCCGCATTCGACCATGCTTCGGTTCCGTTCGAGCAGGTCGTCGCCGACATCCACGGCACACCGCAGGTGGCGCTGGCGCTGCAGGACTTCGGCGTGGAGCCCCTGCAAGTGGACGACCTGACTATCGAAGCGCAGGAAAGCGTCGACGACACACCGAAATTCGATCTGCAGTTCTCCCTCGCTGCTGTCTCCGGCGGCTATGCGGGAACCCTGCTGTTCGATGCCTCCCGCTTCGCCGAGCCCACCGCCGTCGAGCTGGCCGAACGCTTCGTGACGATCCTCGACGCACTCACCGCCGCACCGGATGCCGCGGTGG
>BBEG01000783.1 GCA_001312645.1 Rhodococcus sp. JCM 9791 | reverse complement strand
CGCGCATTGGCCGCGGCATCGAACACCGTCCCCGACTGGGCCGGCGGCACGCGTCTCGGCGACACGTTGCGTGCGTTCCTCGACCGCTGGGGCCGACGAGGCATCGCACGTGGCGCCGTCGTCGTCATCTTCTCCGACGGCTGGGAACGCGGCGATACCTCGCTGCTGGCCGAACAGATGGCGCAACTGCGCCGACTCGCCCACGCCGTACTCTGGGTCAACCCCCATGCGGGCGCCGACGGCTACGAACCCATCCAGTCCGGGATCTCGGCCGCACTCCCGCACCTCGACCGACTGCTCGCCGGGCACAGCCTCGCGACGTTGGAGGAACTGTTGAAGGAGGTCCACCGTGCGTGATGTTCTCGACGATCTCGAGCGCCGGTACCGTGCCGGAGAAACCGTTGCACTGGGCACCGTCGTCTCGACGTTCCGGTCCGCGCCACGCGAAGCCGGTGCCTCGATGCTCGTCGCGGGCGACGGCACCGTCACGGGCAGTGTGTCCGGTGGATGTGTCGAAGGCGCCGTCTACGAACTCGGCCAAGAGGTCATCGGCGACGGCAACGCAGTTCTGCAGCGGTACGGGGTCTCCGACGACGACGCTTTCGCGGTCGGCCTGACCTGCGGCGGCATCATCGACGTCTTCGTCGAACGCATCGACCCCGCAGAGTTCACTGCGCTCGGTGACGTCATCGACTCGATCCACGAGGGCGAGCCCGTCGCGGTCGCCACCGTCACCGAACATCCCGATCCCGCCGTGGTCGGGCGACGCATGGTGGTGTGGCCCGACCGAGCGGACGGCGAGCTTCCCTCCACTCGTATGACCGACGCGATCACCGACGACGCGCGCGGCCTGCTCGACGTGGGCCGCTCCGGAACCCTGCACTACGGACCCGACGGTCAGCGACGCGGTGTAGGCATGTCGGTGTTCGTCAATGCCTTCCAACCGCGACCCCGTCTCCTGGTGTTCGGCGCGATCGATTTCGCGGCCGCGATGGCCACACTCGGTTCGTTCCTCGGCTACCGGGTGACGGTGTGCGACGCGCGCGGCGTGTTCGCGACCCCCGCGCGTTTTCCGGCGGCCGACGAGGTGGTCGTCG
>BBEG01000782.1 GCA_001312645.1 Rhodococcus sp. JCM 9791 | reverse complement strand
CCCGTGTTTCGGCAGTGCCCGGCCGCCGCTGTCGCGACCGGCAGCGAGAATGTCGAAAGTGTCGGGGTGCCACAGCCTGGTGAGTAGTTCTGTTTCGGCACTGGTGATCAGGTCGAGCAGCCACCCGACGCGAACATCGAGGTCGCCGAGTCCGATCGGTTCACCGCTGGTGTCGTCGACCGCCGCATGGGGGCGGGTGGTGAACGAGAACCGGCGTCGCTCGGCCAGTTCGGTGCCGGTCATCACACCCCTCCTTTTCCGCCCGAGTGCGGGCAGCACCGATGGGTGCCGCACGTGTTCCTTTCCGGCGGTGCCGGTGTCAGGTCTCGGCGGTGACGATAACGCGGGCCACCGACATGCTCTGTTCGGTCCGTGCCGCAGCATCGTTCTGGGGTGTGCACTGCGGGTCGTTTCGTGGTTGTCGGGTCCGGTCGAAGATTCGCTTCGTCGAGGATGCGGAGATCGGAGCCGGTACAGCAAGCAGTGACCCGGGCTCCGCCGCGGTGTGTGAGGATCTGCGCTACGCAGGATGTCGAGGTATTCCACGGTCTCCTCGCGTGGCGGATGAGGTGGAAGGAAGTGTCCGTGAGTGTGAGGGAGTACCAGATTTCTCGTCGACTGTTGTGAGCCTGTGAGTCTGCCACCTGTCCTGCAAGACCGGCTTCGTCTGCCGCTCGTGGCGTCGCCGATGTTCATCGTGTCGAACCCGGACCTGGTCATCGCACAGTGCACTTCGGGCATCGTCGGCTCGTTCCCTTCGCTGAACGCGCGACCCCAGTCGCAGCTGCGTGAATGGCTCACCCGAATCACCGAGGAGCTCGCCAAGCACGATGCGAACAATCCGGACATGCCGTCGGCTCCGTACGCGGTGAATCTGATCGTGCACCGGTCCAACGACCGTCTCGAGCAGGATCTCGCGACAGTTGTCGAGTTCGAGGTACCGATCGTCATCACCTCGCTCGGTGCGCGCACCGACGTCTACGACGCCGTGCACTCGTACGGCGGCATCGTGCTGCACGATGTCATCGACAACCGCTTCGCACGGAAGGCGATCGAGAAGGGCGCCGACGGCCTGATCGCGGTCGCCGCGGGCGCGGGCGG
>BBEG01000781.1 GCA_001312645.1 Rhodococcus sp. JCM 9791 | reverse complement strand
TGCCCGAGGTGCAGGATGTCGGCGCCGGCGGCGAGCGCGATGTCGGCCCGGTCGTTGACCGCGAGCAGCGCACCGTGGCGTGCGCACGCATCGGCGATCACCTCGAGTGCGGCGAGTTCCTCACCGGCCTCGAGCCGACCGAACTTCTTCTCACCTGCGGAATCCTTGTCGCGCAACTGCACGATGTCGACGCCGCCGACCAGGGCTTCCTCGATGAACCGGGCGAGGTCGCGGGTGTCGCGACGAGCATCGGTGCACAGGTACAACCGCGCGGTCGCGAGGCGTCCACGGGGGTCGGGATGGTTGCCGCGGTAGGTGGTCCGGTAGGTCGTCACGGACAAGACGGTAGCCTCTACCTCGAAAGTGACAACACGGGAGTCCCGGGGATCGCGGGGCTGAGAGGGGGCCTGCCGGCCCTGACCGTTATGACCTGAACCGGATCATGCCGGCGCAGGGAGTGAGGTGGATGTCGTGTCGACAGTAGCTGTCATCGGTGGCGGTGTTATCGGTCTGTCCGTCGCCTGGCGTGCGGCCCGTGCGGGGGTGGGCCGTCACCGTCCACGACCCCGATCCCGGGGCGGGTGCCTCGTGGGTGGCCGGTGGAATGCTCGCGCCGCTATCGGAGGGGTGGCCCGGAGAAGAACACGTCCTCGGGCTCGGCGCGGCGTCGTTGCAGCGCTGGCCGGAGTTCGCGCACGCCCTCGAACATGAGACCGGCGTGGATGTCTTCACAGCGGGTGCGTCACTGACCGTCGCACTGGATGCCGCGGACGCCGCCGACCTGCGCACGATCGCGTCGTGGGTGGGGGAGCAGGGCCATGAGATGCGGATCCTCACGCGGGCAGAGATCCGCGATCTCGAACCATCGCTCGGTCCGAGGATCAGGCTCGGCCTGCTCGCCCCCACCGAACTGTCCGTCGACAACAGAAAGCTCGTCGAGGCCCTACACCGTGCTGCTGTCGCCGCGGGTGTTCAGTTCGTCCACGAATTCGTCGGCGACCTGAACGAACTGAACGAAGACCGCGTCGTCCTCGCGGCGGGGTCCGCCTCGGCGAAGCTGTGGCCGGACCTTCCGGTCCGGCCGGTCAAGGGTGAGATCCTGCG
>BBEG01000780.1 GCA_001312645.1 Rhodococcus sp. JCM 9791 | reverse complement strand
GTCAGCTGTCCGTCGTCGGCAGTCACCGCGACCGCGTCGGGGTCCAGAGCGGCGCCGCGGCGGAACAGATCGAGCAGTGTGTCGCTGCTCACGGCGGAATGGCCGTCCGTGCGCGCGGCGGAGTGGGTGGCGGATTCGAGGTCGGTGAGCAGATCGAGATCGCCGATCGCGCGTTGCGGGTCGGTGGTGACCGCGGTGAGCACCCGCACGAACCGGTCGGTGATCGCCACGGCGGTGTCGGCGTCGAACAGATCGGTGGCGTAGGTGAACGCGCAGTTCAGGCCACCGTCCGGGTTTTCCTGCACCGTGAGCTGCAGATCGAACTTGGCGACGCTCATGTCGGCGTCGAGGGCCTCGACGGTCAACTCCGGCAACTCGAGGTGGGCGCGCTCGGTGTTGCCGAACTCGAGCACCACCTGGAACAGCGGGGAATGATCGGTGGCGCGGGTCGGGGCAAGCGCGTCGACGAGTTTCTCGAATGGCAGTTCGGTGTGCCCGAACGCCGCGACATCGACCTCGCGGGTGCGGTGCAGATGATCGCTGAACGAGAGCGCCCCGGTGATGGGGGTGCGCAACACCACGGTGTTGACGAACATGCCGACCAGGTCGTCGAGAGCACGGTGCCCACGGCCGGCGACGGGGCTGCCGATTGCGATGTCGTCGGTGCCCGACAATCGGGCGAGGAGCACCGCCAGCGCGGTGTGCACCGTCATGAACAGCGTCGCGTTGTGCGCGGCGGCGAGATCGACCAGACCAGCGTGCACCGCGCGGTCGACGTCGAAGCGGTGCACCGCGCCGCGGAACGACTGCTGTGGCGGCCGCGGACGATCGGTGGGCAGCGGCAGCACCTCCGGCAGATCGGCGAGGGTGTCGCGCCAGAAGTCGAGTCGGGTCGCGGCGATCGACTCCGGGTCGGTGGGATCACCGAGCAGATCCTGTTGCCACAGGGCGTAATCGACGTACTGCACGGCCAGCGGCGGCAGATCCGGGGTGGTGCCACGGGTGCGGGCCAGATAGGCGGTCATCAGGTCCCGGGCCAGCGGCGCCATCGACGCGCCGTCCGCGGCGATGTGATGCACCACCACAACCAGAACATCTGGTGTC
>BBEG01000779.1 GCA_001312645.1 Rhodococcus sp. JCM 9791 | reverse complement strand
CCCGTCCCGAACAGTGCCGCGACCGCGAGCAGCGCGGTCACACCGAATGCCACCTGCAGGGCTTCGAGGCGAGCGTCGCTGTTGACGGCGACGACGGCGTCGCGGGTCGGCTCGTCGAGACCCGCGGCGTCCAAGGCACCATCGAGTTCGGTGTTCGACAGGAACGGCACGCCTTGTGCGATCTGGGTGGTCGTCTGTTCCTGAACGGTTGCGGGGATCTCCGGGTTGTCTGCGATCCCCGCGCCCACCGACGTGGCGAGGGTGCCGATCAGGATCGATCCGATCAGCGCCGTACCGAGCGATGCGCCGAGGTTGGTTGCGGTGTTCTGGACGCCGCCGACCTCGGCGCTCTGCGATTCCGGGACCGCCGAGACCGTGATTGCTCCCAGCTGCGACGACAACGCCCCGAGTCCCAATCCCATGAACAACATCGGGATCGCCACGACGGCTGCTGTGGCACCGGGTCCATTCCGGCGGTGAGGATCAGGATTCCGACGATCATCGACGCGAGACCGACCCGCACCACCCGGCGGGGGTTCGCGTGCGGCCACAGTTTGGGGATGCCTGCTGCCGCCAGGACGAGTGCGATCGAGAGCGGGAGGATCCGTACACCCGTCTCGAGTGCGCTCAACTCGAGCACCACCGACAGGAAGAGCGGCACCGAGAAGAACACTCCGGCCTGGACCGCGAACTGCGCGAAGAACATCGTCAGCCCGCCGGTGAGCTGACGGTTCTCGAACAATGCCGGATCGATGAGAGGGTCGCGGCCTTTCTCGACCAACGAGTGCTGCCGTCGCATGAACACATAGAGGACCAGCAACCCGCCGATGATCAGCCAGATCACCGGGGACACCCCGATGATCTCGGGCCGGAGGGCGTGGCGATCACCCAGCCCCATTCGCTCGACCGCAGAACGCCGTACACGATCGTCGCCAGCCCCAGCATCGACATGATCGCGCTGGGCACATCGATCGACACCGGCGACGGCGGCACATCCCGCACCCGCCGCAGTACCAGCAGGATCAGCACCACCACGACGACCTCACCGAAGAACACGTATCGCCACGACGCGAAGGTCGTCACCGCCCCACCGAGCAAGGGCCCGACGGCGAC
>BBEG01000778.1 GCA_001312645.1 Rhodococcus sp. JCM 9791 | reverse complement strand
GGAATCGTGGCCAGGAGTAGTCGTGCACTCCTCTGGACATCCCGCATGACGGTCGCCTCCTCCGAGCAAAGACAGACCCCGACCCATCCAGTGAATCACGTCACACTTATCGGCGCGGCACATGGCGGACCGTCGTGCACAAACGGTGAGTGCCGCGTCGAGAACGACGCGGGCACTCACCGGAACGCATGAATCAGCGCAGAACCTTGCGCAACACCAGCAGCCCCACCACTGCACCCACCGCGATGACGGCGTACTTCTTCACCTGAGGCTGGTTGACCTTCGCGACAAGAGTCTGCTTGGTGTTCGCCACCAGGTTCTTCGGATTCGCGCGGAGGCTCAGTTCGTCGAGCGTGCTCGCGAGCTGATTGCGGGCCTTTTCGATGTCCCGCTCGATGTCGCCGGTGTCCCTAGCCACGTGATCCTCCAGAAAGTCGCTGCAGTGTGCTGCGACCACGGTAATGGACGAACGGTCTACTACTGTCGCGGACATGACGGAAAACAGCAGACTCTCTCCCGGTGACACCGCGCCCGACTTCACACTTGCCGACGCCGACGGCAACGAGGTGTCGCTGTCCGACTACCGCGGACGCAAGGTCATCGTCTATTTCTACCCCGCCGCGAGCACCCCCGGCTGCACGAAACAGGCCTGCGATTTCCGCGACAACCTCGCAGAACTGAACGAGGCCGGACTCGACGTGCTCGGGATCTCCCCGGACAAGCCGGCAAAACTCACGAAGTTCCGCGACAACCAGGAGCTGAACTTCCCGTTGCTCTCCGACCCCGAGAAGACCACGCTCACCGCATGGGGCGCGTTCGGGGAAAAGAAGATGTACGGCAAGACCGTCACCGGCGTGATCCGTTCGACCTTCCTCGTCGATGAGGAAGGCAAGATCGAGGTCGCCCAGTACAACGTCCGGGCGACCGGGCACGTCGCGAAGCTGCGACGCGACCTGTCGGTCTGATCTACTCGCCCCCGCCTGCGAGAGAACTCAACAGCACCGCTTCCGCGACCGCGAGGTTCTCGATCTCGGACGGATCGACACTCTCGTTCGGTGCGTGGATGACGCAGCGGGGCTCCTCGACGCCGATCAGCGCGATCTCCGCCGTCGGC
>BBEG01000777.1 GCA_001312645.1 Rhodococcus sp. JCM 9791 | reverse complement strand
GCTACGGAGACCGCCTCATCGTCGACGACCTCGACCTCGAGATCCCCACCGGCGTGATCACCACCATCATCGGACCCAACGGCTGCGGCAAATCCACCCTGCTGCGCGCACTGAGCCGCCTGCTCAAACCCCGCGGTGGACACGTCGTCCTCGACGGCCGCAAGATCACCACGATGCGCACCCGCGACGTCGCCCGCGTCCTCGGCATGCTTCCCCAGGCACCCACCGCCCCCGAAGGACTGACCGTCGCCGACCTCGTCGCCCGCGGCCGCCACCCCCACCAGTCGTGGGTCCGGCAATGGTCCGGCGACGACGAAGACGTCGTCTCCACCGCGCTGACCCGCACCGGCATCGCCGACCTCGCAGACCGACCCGTCGACGAACTCTCCGGTGGCCAACGCCAACGCGCCTGGATCTCGATGGCCCTCGCGCAGGGCACCGACATCCTGCTGCTCGACGAACCCACCACCTACCTCGACCTCGCGCACTCCATCGAAGTGCTCGACCTCGTCGACCAGCTGCACAGCGAACTCGGCCGCACCGTGGTGATGGTCCTGCACGACCTCAACCTCGCCGTCCGCTACAGCGACCACCTCGTCGTCATGCGCGACGGCAAGGTCATCGCCTCCGGCCCCCCGACCGAGATCATCTCCGTCGAACTGCTCCGCGACGTGTTCGGACTCGACGCCTCCGTCATCAGCGACCCGGTCTCCGGCCGACCCCTGATCGTCCCCATCGGCACCCGCCACGTCTACGGCACCGTCGGCGGCGACACCCCACCCGAAAAACTACGACCCTAGGTAGTACGCACAAATGTCGGAGACTCCGTAGAATCACCGTATGGCAGCACTAGGCGAACTCGAGCGAGCAGTGATGGACCACCTGTGGTCCTCCACCGAACCCCAAACCGTGCGACAGGTACACGAAGGCCTCTCCGCCCGACGCTCCCTCGCATACACCACCATCATGACCGTCCTTCAACGCCTCGCGAAGAAGAACCTCGTCATCCAACAACGTGACGACCGCGCCCACCGCTACCTCCCCGTCCACGGCCGCGACGAACTCGTCGCCAGCCTCATGGTCGACGCCCTCGACCAGGCCGACGAGACCGCCGGACGCACCGC
>BBEG01000776.1 GCA_001312645.1 Rhodococcus sp. JCM 9791 | reverse complement strand
GGTCGCGCAACGCCGAGCGTTGACTGTGCGAGACGGCGGATGTGCTTTCCCGGGGTGCACCACCCCACCGGCGTGGGCGGATGCCCACCACATTGGCCACTGGGTCGATGGTGGTGATACCGACCTCGACAATCTGGTGTTGTTGTGCGGACATCATCACCGGTTGATGCATCACACCGACTGGGAAGTCGAGATGACTAAAGAGCGTCGGCCGCAGTTCATTCCGCCCGCGAGCATCGATCTGTTCCGGAAGCCGATAACCGGGAATCGGCCGGATCTGGTCGCCTAGTTCCACAACCTGATTCGAAAACAGCCACCGTTACCAGGGCACTCGTGTGCCCTGGTAACGGTGGCCAGGGTCGTGGTCGTGACTGTGTTCCGACGATTTCGCTGAAAATCACTTTGCCATCGATGATGTCCGTATTGTCTCGCGACCGATTCCCCCGCCATGATGTCGCGGCCGACTACGGCCGGAACTTCAACCAACGGCGCGCCGGGTCTGCTCAGATGACACCGCGCTCGCGCAGATCGGCCCGCTCTCCGTCGGTCACGCCCAGCAGGTCGCCGTAGACGGCCGCGTTGTCGTAACCGGCGATCGGCGGACCGGCTCGACGCACCGAACCTGGGGTATCCGTCAGGCGCGGCACCACACCGGGCCCGAGAACGTCGTCGCCGGTGCGTTCGTCGCGATGAGGCACCAGCATGTCGCGCGCCTGGAACTGCTCGTCGGCGACCACCTCGGCGACGGTGTTGACGGGCCCCGCAACTACACCGGCAGCCGAAAGGTGTTCGAGCAGCTCGGCGAGCGGCCACTTCGCCGCCCATGCGCCGATGATCCCGTCGAGTTCGTCCTGATTGACACCGCGCGCCAGGTGGTCGGCGAACTGTGCGTCGTCGGCCAGTTCGGGACGGCCCATCGCCGCGCACAGACGCCGGAAGACGGTGTCCTGGTTGGCGGCGATGACGATCCACATGTCGTCGGAGGTGCGATACAGATTCGAGGGCGCGATGCCCTCGAGCCGCGTGCCGGACGGGCCTCGCACCACTCCGGCAGCGTCGTAGTCGGGAATGACCGACTCCTGGACGGCCAGGCATGCTTCGGTCAGCGCCACATCGACGATCTG
>BBEG01000775.1 GCA_001312645.1 Rhodococcus sp. JCM 9791 | reverse complement strand
GGGACGAACCAAGCCCCGAGCTCGAGGCCGTCCGACGTCGTCAGAACCACGTCCTCGGCGTCCGGCAGCAGCGTCGCGGCAGCGGGTGGAGTCGATGTATCGGGCAGGAAGATCAACCGTCGTTGCAGCGCCCACGCCGCGACACCGGCGATCACGGCGACCAGTACGACGACGAGAGCGATCCGCACAACCTCTGTGTAACCGATCGTGCGCGGTTTCGGTAGTGGGTCCTACCGAAACCGCGCACCGGCAGCGAAGCTGCCTATCGCGGTGCCATGCGCAACGCACCGTCCATGCGGATGGTCTCGCCGTTGAGGTAGTCGTGCTCGACGATCATCTGCGCGAGCTGTGCGTACTCGGTGGGCTGTGCGAGCCGCGACGGGAACGGCACACCGGCCTCGAGCCCCTTGCGGTAGTCCTCGGTGACACCGGCGAGCATCGGGGTGTCGACGATGCCGGGAGCGATGGTGTTGACTCGGATTCCGAACTGCGCGAGGTCGCGTGCCGCGGGCACCGTCATGCCGTGCACGCCGCCCTTCGATGCCGAGTAGGCGATCTGCCCGATCTGGCCTTCGAACGCGGCGACGGAGGCGGTGTTGATGATGACGCCGCGCTGACCGGAGTCGTCGACGGTGTCGGTCTTGGAGATAGCGTCGGCGGCCAGCCGCATGACGTTGAACGTGCCGAGCAGATTCACCGTGATGACCGTGCGGAACAGCTCGAGGTCGTGCGGGCCGTTCTTGGACAGGATTCGACCCGCCCAGCCCACGCCGGCGCAGTTGACGACGATGCGCAGCGGCACCCCGGACTCGACGATGCGCGTCACGGCGGCCTGGACTTCGTCCCCACTGGTGACGTCGGTGGGAATGAGGGTGACGCCGGCGGGTGCATTGTCGCCGACCCGTTCGATGGACTGCTCGAGGTCGAGTCCGAATACGGTGGCTCCGGCGTCGGCGAGGCGGCGTGCGGTTGCTGCGCCGAGTCCGGATGCGGCACCGGTGACCAGCGCGGCAGAACCTTGAATTTCCACAGTCGTACTCCTGTTCCAGGGGACACGCGTTCGCGTCGAACCCTAGCGCGAGTTCGGCCCTGATCGCGGCTTACTCGACCCGGGTCGCAATGGGCG
>BBEG01000774.1 GCA_001312645.1 Rhodococcus sp. JCM 9791 | reverse complement strand
GGCAGAGGCACACCGCAGTGCCGCAGGCGGGTATTCGACGTCCGGCGTGGTCCGCTGCTGGCGGCACATGTGCTCCGGCTTCCCGGGGCGCGGACACAACTGATCCTCAATGCGCACCATCTCGTGACCGACGGATGGTCGACTCCGATCGTGTTGCGCGAACTGGTCCACCTCTACAACCATGGCGCCACCGGCCTGCCGATTGCCCCGGACTACGCCGACTTCCTTCGGTGGCTGGCCCGCCTGGACAGGGACGCACTGCACGTAGCGTGGCGTCGGCGTCTGGAAGGCATGACGGAGCCCACCTTGGTTGCACGAGGGGAGGGTACCGCGGAGCACCCCGTGGCAACCGAGATCACGGTCGACGACGCGCTCGGTGCGCGGCTCGCGGAGGCTGCGCGCGAGAACGGGCTGACCGTCAATACCTTCGTGCAGGGGGCGTGGAGTGCCGTGCTGTCTGCGCTCGTCGGGCGCGGCGATGTGGTCTTCGGTACTACGGTGTCCGGGCGACCCGCAGATCTCGCGCGGGTCGAAACGATGGTGGGTCTGTTCAGCAACACCGTGCCGGTCCGCATGCGCATGGACGATCGCCCGCTGCGGGAAGTGTTGCAGGACAGTCAGCGTGAACAGTACGACCTCGGCGACGCCGAGCACCTGCCGCTGTCCGAGATCGAGACCTGCAGCACTGTGCGAGGGAGAACCGGTCTGTTCGACACCCTGGTGGTGTTCGAGAACTATCCCGCGAGGTTCGGTGCGGACTCTGCGGACTCCGGCGATTCGACCCACATCATCGGGATCGGCAACATCAGCACGACGCAGTACCCGTTGTCGCTGCTGGCGCCCCCCGGCGACCGCTTCCGGCTGGTCGTCGACCACGACCCGGTGGTCGTGGACGGGCGAACGGCGGAGATGGTCGCGGCGGCGCTTCCGATCGTGATCGCCGAGATGATCGAGGACCTGGATCGTCCGGCGGCCGAGTTCGTGCCGGACACGATCGAGATGCTGCCGGCGCGGAGCATCGCCCCGCGCGTGCTGCGGCCTCGGGTGCGCCGCACGTCGTGGACACTGTCACGGCGCGGTTGGGTGAGGTTCTCGAGACCGCGTTGCTACCGGACGACGACTTCTTCGATCGCGGTGGGCACTCG
>BBEG01000773.1 GCA_001312645.1 Rhodococcus sp. JCM 9791 | reverse complement strand
CCGAGGTCGCCGACGTTCTCGCGATGCTGCGTCTCGCCGCCGACCGATGGCAGGCAGTGCTGCCGTGCGGGTCCTGACCGGCGCCAGATGGCAGCTCGGCGCCGCCGACCTGCGTGCGCTGTGGCGGAGAGCTCAGGAACTGGCGATCACCGGCAGGCACGGGGTCACCGGCGCCGTCACGGATCCCGATGCACTCGACGACGCCCTCGATTCGGCCTTGCCCGGTGAGTACGCCGACCAAGCCGGGCTTGCCGATGCGATCTCCGATCCCGGTAGGCCGGAGCAGTATTCGAAGTTCGGATTCGCACGGATCACGGCCCTTGCCCGCGAACTCGCGTCGTTGCGTGAAAGGCTGGGGCAGCCACTGACCGAACTTGTGGCCGAGGTCGAACGTGTACTCGGCATCGGTATCGAAGCCCAGGCCCGGGTCGCAGCCGCAGCGGGGTGGCCGGCCGCGAGCACCTCGATGCGTTCGCCGACGTCGTTGCGTCCTTTGCAGGTCGCGGCCACGCGACACTGCCCGGTCTGCTCGCCTACCTGTCGGCAGCCGAGGAGATCGAACAGGGACTCACACCGGGAGAGGTCGAGGTCGACCCGGAGCGGGTCCAGATCCTGACGGTGCACTCGGCCAAGGGCCTCGAATGGCAGGTCGTGGCCGTCCCGCACGTGAGCACCGGAATCTTTCCGTCGACCACCGGGATATCGACGTGGCTCGGTGCGCTCGCCGAACTCCCGCCAGGCTCCGCGGCGATCGTGCTCAGCCGGGAGACGAACCGAGCGGGAGCACCGACGGTGTGCCCGTGCTCGACCTCGCCGACCTGTCCGACCGCAAGATGCTCGAGAACGCGATCGGTGCCCACAAGGATGCCCTCAAACGGCGCAAGCACGACGAGGACAGGAGACTGTTCTATGTGGCGCTGACCCGAACCGAGCGGGCTCTGTACGCGTCCGGACACCACTGGGCCGATGCCGGGTCGGAACCCAAGGGTCCGTCGGAGTTCCTCACGGAATTACATGCACTGCTGACCGCACGCCCGGAACTCGGAGCGATCGAGCAGTGGGAACCCGCACCCGAGCCGGGTACTACCAATCCGATGACCGAGACGCCGCGCAGCGCCGTGTGGCCGCGCGACCCCCTCGGGACGCGGCGCGGCG
>BBEG01000772.1 GCA_001312645.1 Rhodococcus sp. JCM 9791 | reverse complement strand
CGTGGCTACTCGTCGGCCGCGCCGCTCAAGGCATCGGCCTGGGCCTGACCGCACTGATGATGGGCGTCGCGCGCGATCATCTGCCCGAAGGCCGCGCGGCAGCCACCATCGCACTGCTGTCCGTCGCGTCAACCATCGGTATCGGTATCGGCTACCCACTGGCCGGGCTGCTCACCGAACTCGGGGGCATACGCACTGCCTACGGTCTCGGCGCTGTCGTGACCGCGATGGCGTTTCTGGCGGCTTGGCGCAGCGTCCCCACCTCACCCGCAGTTCGATCGGCTCGAGTCGACCTGCCCGGCGCACTCCTACTGACCGGAGGACTTGTCCTCGTTTTGCTCCTGGTCAGCGAAACCGGACTATGGACGGCATCTGGGCCTGGCAGCCTTCCTTACCGTCCTCGCGGTGCTTCTCCTCGCAGTCTGGATTCGCACTGAACTACGCTGCACCGCGCCGCTGGTCGATGTGCGACTCCTCCGGCACCCTGCGGTCGCAGGCGCCAACGCCGTCATGCTCGTCGGCGGTATCGGGATGTACCTGCTGCTCACCCTCGTCACCCGCTACGCCCAAACTCCCGGCGACGCTGGATACGGCTTCGGTCTGACGACCTTCGTCGCCGGACTCGTGCTGATTCCGTTTTCTCTGCTCGGCTTCGTGGCTGGCAAAACCACCCCCGCATGCGCCGATGGTTCGGTGCGCCGACCCTCCTGGCGACCGGCGCCCTCGTCGTTCTCGCCGCGTTCGCAATCTTCGCCGGCGCACGCTCGAACTTCGTCGAACTACTGGTCGCGATGGCGATCCTCGGCTTCGGTGTCGGCAGCTTCTCGGCCGCTATGCCCGCTGTCATCCTCGCAGTCACTCCTCAGCGCGAGACCGCGAGCGCCATGAGCGTCAATCAGGTCGTCCGCAGCATCGGCTTCTCACTCGGCAGTGCGGTAGGTGGCCTGGCGCTCGCCGCTGGCACCCCTGTCGGTGACCTGTTTCCCACAAACGACGCCTACACCGCTGCGGCATGGATCGGCATTGCGGCGATGACGGTCACGGCACTGATGTGTACGGCGCTCGGCAAGATATCGAACAAATATTCGCATTGATCTTGAAACTCGAATGTCAGTTCTATAAAATTCGGTCATGGGTGGGGAACTCTGGAAACTCGACAA
>BBEG01000771.1 GCA_001312645.1 Rhodococcus sp. JCM 9791 | reverse complement strand
GGACGCGGCCCGAAGTGCGGCCTCGCGGCACAGCGCGGCCAGGTCGGCGACCACGAAGCCGGGGGTGCGTTCGGCAATCGCATCGAGGTCGAGGCCGGTGGAGGGCACCGCCCGAAGCAACACTTCGAGTTGGGCTCGGCGAGTGGCGCCGTCGGGCAGCGGCAACGACAGTTCACGGTCGCAGATCTCGGGTGTACGCACCCGCGGATCGACGCTGTCGGGTGCGGCGGAGGTCGCGACCAGTGCAACACCGTCGGTCTCGATCGCGCGGCGGAGTTGCTCGAGGATCAGTGTCGACACCGGCTCCGCGTTGGCGGGCAGGACAGTGTCCACATCGGTGACGAGGAGGATACCCCCGCTTCGCACCGCATCGACGGCTGTGGTGATCCGCGCCAGCCGATCGGCGGCGGCGAGTGCGCCGATGCTCGGGCCGTCGACTTCGACGACACGGCGGTTCGCGACAACCGCCCGCGCAAAAGTGGTCTTACCGACTCCGGCGGGCCCGGTGATCATCACACCGAGATGGGGAGACGCGCCGAGGGTGCGCAGCAGTTCGGGCTCGTCGAGGGCGAGCTTGAGCCATTCGGCCAGCTTGCGACCTGCGCCTGCAGGCCGACGAGATCTTCGACGGGCGGCGTCGACGGCCGGTGCGTCTCGGTCTCGGGCGTGTCCTCGGAGAACGGTGCGGTGACCGTCGGCGCGACAAGTGTGGCTCGAGTGCCGGTGACGTTCCCGGTTCCCCAGGACACTGCGGTGTTCGGCTGGATGCTGACCGGTCCGGACGGATCGACCGCCGAGACGGTGAGCAATTCCGTCGTCCAGGCGATACCGAAGGTCCGCGACAGTGCACGCGTGGTGTCGGCGCTGCTGGTGCCGGGGCCGAGGTCGCGCGGCAGTAGCGACACCGCGTCGCCGACGGTGACGACCTTGCCGAGCAGCGCCTGACGCAAGGTGGCCTCGGGGATCGAGGTGCTGGCGAGGGTCGAGCCGGAGACCGTCACCGCGCGTGCCCCGTACACGGTTACGGGTGCGACGCCCACGGTGGAGTTCTCGCGCAGCCCGGTGTTGGAGAGGGTGACGTCGTCGAGGAGGACCGTCCCGGTGGGAGTGCCGGCCGGTGCGTGTCCGGCGACGCAGCGGTGCGCCGCGCCCCGGTAAGTG
>BBEG01000770.1 GCA_001312645.1 Rhodococcus sp. JCM 9791 | reverse complement strand
GTTCCGCCTTCGCCGGCGACAATGCCGGCGCGGCTGAGCGCGGCGCCTTCTTCGCTTCGGCAAGCTCCTGGTCGAGTTCCGCGACGCGCTGGCGCAGGTCGGCGTTCTCCTCGATCAGGGACGTCAACTCTTGCTCGACGAGATCGAGAAATGCATCGACCTCGTCCTCGTTGTATCCGCGCTTCCCGATCGGAGGCTTGCTGAACGCGACATTGTGCACATCAGCTGGTGTCAGCGGCATGGAAGGATCCCTTCACGCGTCAAATAAGCGGTCAAGCAGGCGTTCCGTAGTTCAGACAGTGCGTCACGCGTATTAGAACCCACTGTATATCGCATTCCATTCTGGCACATCGGAGCGTACGAAGGCCCCGCGACAGCGCCGCGGCGGCGCATCTCAGATCCCCCGCTACGCGGGATGAACGCCATCAGGAAGTACACGATGAAGAGCAAGACCATGATGGACAGATCGAGCCGGATCCCACCCAGATTGAGCGGGGGTATGAGGCGCCTGAGCAGCTTCACCGGCGGGTCGGTGACCGTGAAGATCGCTTCCAGGATCACCACGACGAATCCCGTCGGCTTCCAATCCCGCGCGAAGGTTCTGATGAACTCGACAATGATTCGTCCGATCAGCAGAAGCCAGAAGATGAACAGCAGGAAGTACAGCACATCGAATACGGCCACCCGCCCACTCTGCCCGACGAACCCGAACCCTTCCAAACCGAAACGCCCGGCCTGCAGTTATCTGCATCACGCCGGGCGTTCGGTATGCGTTCGAGGGAGGGTACGAGCACTGCCGGGGGCACGGCACCGCGCCGACTACTGCTGACTGTAGAAACCGGTCTCGGCGATACGACGGCGCTCTTCCGCGGACACATCGATATCGGCAGGCGACAGCAGGAAGACCTTCGTCGCAACCTTGTCGAACGACCCACGCAAGGCGAAGGCCAATCCGGCTGCGAAATCGACCAGCCGCTTCGCATCGGCATTGCTCATCTCGACGAGATCCATGATCACCGGGGTCCCGTCGCGGAACCGCTCACCGATCGTGCGCGCCTCGCCATAATCGCGTGGACGCAGCGTCGTGATCTTCGACAACGGACCTCCTTCATCGAACAGCGCGCCGCGCCGTGCTTCGGTCCGCTCGAGACGCGACTCCGCGGCCATCGTAG
>BBEG01000769.1 GCA_001312645.1 Rhodococcus sp. JCM 9791 | reverse complement strand
CGCCGCGCAGATCTCGGCGATCGACACCAGGCAGCGTCGCCCAGGCGCACCGTCGACACGCGTTCTCGCGCCGCGGCGATCCGCCGCGACAAATCCTGCTCGGTCTCGGCCCACTGCGCGACGAACGATTCAGGATTCGCGTCGAATGCCATTCGGCGACGCACGATTTCGACGCGCAACTGCGGGTCGCGGGGGGCTGCGATGTCGACGGCGAGCCCGAACCGGTCGAGGAGCTGCGGACGGAGCTCTCCTTCCTCCGGATTCATGGTGCCCACCAGGACGAACGAGGCGGAGTGGCTGACGGACACCCCGTCGCGCTCGACAGTCGATCGACCCATGGCGGCGGCGTCGAGCAGCAGATCGACGAGGTGGTCGTGCAGCAGGTTCACTTCGTCGACGTACAACACGCCGCGATGGGCGAGCGCGAGCAGCCCGGGTTCGTACTCGGCGGTGCGAGCAGACAGGGCCTTGCCCAGGTGCAGGGATCCGGTGACGCGGTCTTCGCTCGCGCCGACGGGAAACTCAACGAGCCGTGCCGGTCGGATGTGCGACGGGGTGTCGGGCGGATGTGGGCCGTCGGGGCAGTGCGGGTCGGGGGAGGACGGATCGCACGCGAACCGGCAGCCTCGACCTCCGCGACCTGCGGCAACAGCGCTGCTTGCGCGCGTACCATGGTCGATTTGGCGGTGCCCTTCTCGCCCCGCACCAGCACTCCGCCGATCGACGGCGACACTGCGCACAGAGTCAGGGCCAGCGCCAGGTCGTCGGAACCGACGACAGCGCTGAACGGATACACGAGCACTCCAACCTCCACAGGCTCCCGCTGGGATGTCCACTTCGGCAACCGATCGAAGGCCGGTCTTCGGACTTCCCGGTCGAGCGTCGTGCGATCGCCTTCCCGGAATTCTCCGGTGGCTGCGCTCACGCGCATGATCGACGACTCCCGGGTTACCGCAGCGGGCCTGTGCCGGATTCTCACCGGCTTCCCGATTATCCCTGTGAAGCACCTTCGATGTGTCTTGCCGTGGCCGAGTCTATCCACACCCGCCCGTCTCCCGGGCCACGGGTTAGTGTTCACGGCCATGGGTTCACGGATCACCGTCGTCGGAGTCGGCGCCGACGGCTGGAACAGCATGCCGGCGACCGGCCGCGAGCACGTGCTTGCCGCCGACGTACTGCTCGGCGGC
>BBEG01000768.1 GCA_001312645.1 Rhodococcus sp. JCM 9791 | reverse complement strand
CCCTCGGGGGTTGGAGGTGGCCGCGAGCACGAATACCCCGCGCTGGGTCTGTGCGGCCAGCTCCAGCGCCGGAGCGAGCGCTCCGAAGCCCAGGTAGGGCGACACGGTAACGGCGTCGGAGCGCAGCTCAGAGGTGTCGGCGAGCCAGGTGCGTGCGTAGGCGTCCATCGTCGAGCCGATATCGCCACGCTTGGCGTCGGCGAGCACCAGGGTGTCCGAGCTCCGCAACGCATCCAGGGTGCGTTCGAGGACGGCGATTCCCGCCGACCCGAATGCCTCGAAGAACGCCACCTGCGGCTTGACCAGTGCGACCCCGTCGAACGCCTCGACGCACCGGTCACAGAACGTCCCGAGTCCGGCGACATCGACGGTCAGGCCCCATGCGGTGAGCAGTTGCGGGTGTGGGTCGATGCCCACGCACAGCGGCCCACGCTCGGCCAGAGCCGAGGCGAGCCGCCGTCCGAACGCGCCGGTGCTGCGTGTTCGGCCACTGCGGTGTTCTCTGTCACTGTGCGACGCTGTCGCGCAGCCGCGCCTGCAGACGCTGGATCGAGGAGACGCCGATGTCGCCGCGCAGGGCCGCTTCGATACCCTGGATCGCCGCAGATGCGCCCTGCACCGTGGTGACACACGGAATGTTGGCCGCGACCGCCGCGCTACGGATCTCGTATCCGTCGACACGCGGACCTGAGTTGCCCCACGGGGTGTTGATCACCATGTCCACGTCGCCGGCGCGGATCCGGTCGACGATGTCCAGTGCACCCTCCGGGCGGTCTTCGCCCGACACCTTGTACACCTGCTCACACGGGATACCGTTGCGGCGCAACACATCCGCAGTACCGACGGTGGCCATCACGTGGAACCCGAGATCCGCGAGCCGCTTGACCGGGAAGATCATCGACCGCTTGTCCTTGTTGGCGAGCGAGACGAACACCACACCCGAGGTGGGCAACGGGCCGTACGCGGCGGCCTGACTCTTGGCGAATGCGGTGCCGAAGTCGTCGTCGATGCCCATGACCTCACCCGTCGACTTCATCTCGGGGCTGAGCAGGTATCGACGCCGGTTCCGTCGGCGCGGCGGAACCGGTTGAACGGCAACACCGCTTCCTTGACGGCGACCGGGGTGTCGAGTCGGGTGTCGCTGCCGTCGCCACTCGCGGGCAGGATGCCCGAGGCGCGCAGTTCGGCGATCGTCTC
>BBEG01000767.1 GCA_001312645.1 Rhodococcus sp. JCM 9791 | reverse complement strand
GCTGGCCCCGAACAAGGCTGCCGGAGACACGACCGGTGCCGGTCTCTACATCTACGCTCGCGAAACAGCAGGTATCGCCATCACATTCGACGGCAAGGTCCATACGCCGACGACCGGCCCCGGGTCGATCTCGCACCTACCCACGGGTTCGTCGGCGCAGTGCACCTGCGGCGGTACAGGATGCCTCGAAGCGACGATCAGCGACCGGGCGGTGCTCGCGCGTGCCCGCAGTGAAGGGGTGCTCACGGGCAGCGACCAGTCGATCCGGGCGCTGTACGGAGTGGCACGCGAAGGGTCGGAAGCGGCACGCGCCATCCTCGTCGACCGCGCGTCCACGCTCGGACGGACCGTTGCGATCCTCCGCGACCTGTTCAACCCCGACCGTGTGGTTCTCGGCGGACAGGCGTTCACCGAGTACCCGGAAGGAATCGCGTACGTGGCGAAAGCATTCGAGCGTGCATCCTCTTTGCCGCACAAGGATGTTCACATCACCGGATTCGGCAACCGGGTACAGGCTCACGCCGCGGGTGTGGTGTCGTTGAGTTCGCTGTATTCCGATCCGCTCGGTGTCATGCGGCGAGTCGCGGCATGAGGTCGAATCGACCGACAATGAGGCCACCGCTACCGCGGTCCGTAGGAATCGAGCATCTCCTGCGGCAGCGGCTGCCCCATCACCACCTGCGACCCGTCCCACGTGTAGTCGATGACGGCGGGCCCACCCGACGGGCAGCAATTCGCGTCCTCCGGCGCGAGCCAGCGGTACTGCACCGACACCGTCGACCCGCCGGCGCCCACCACTCGGGTGTACGAGTAGGAATCCGAGGTGGCGGTACCGAGGTAGGTGTCGTCGTGGAAGAACAGCACGTGCGACGGTGAACTTGCCGTCCCGCCCGGTGTTTCCGCCATCAGCACAGCAGCTGCCCGCAGGAATCGGTGACGTCGGAGTAGGCGCCCGCGATCCAGGGATTCCCGCCCGGCGTCGTATTGCCGAGGGAGGCAAGCGCGTCCGTGACCATAGGGGAGGCCGGGTCGAGGCAGGGGCCCGCATTCTCCTCCGGTGCCGGCGACGCTTCCGGTGCGGCGACCGGGGTGTCGTCGGGTACGGGGGAGGCCTGGGGCTGGGCTGTGCCCTCGGCCGGTGCAGGCACCGGGACGATCTCGGTTGCTCCGGACTCCGGTGTTCGCTCGGCGGGCTCGGG
>BBEG01000766.1 GCA_001312645.1 Rhodococcus sp. JCM 9791 | reverse complement strand
GTCGCCGGTCGCCTCACGTGAGTTGGCGGCACGAGCGAGCTCGGTGCCGTCCGGCGCGAACACGACCGCACCTACCGGGACGTCCCCGGCAGGTGCGGCGGCCGCTGCGTCCAACGCGACCCGGATCAGCTTTTCGTCGTCGCGCAGACCCATCTAGTTCATCTTGTCGAGCGTCGAGCTCAACACGTCGTCGAATCCGAGTCTCTGCGCGATCTCGTCGAGCTGCTCGTCCGGATACAGGTCCGTCTCCGACAAGATCACGGCGAGCACCGGCTCCGGCAATCCCATGTCGGCGAGGATCGCGAGGTCTCCTTCTTCCCAGGGCTCCACGTCGTCGAGCTCATCTGGATCGATGTCCGGGATTTCGACGTTCAGTGCATCGAGCACGTCGGCCGCGACGTCGTAATCCACCGCCATCGACGCGTCCGACAACAACAGTTGAGTGCCTGCCGGAGCAGGGCGGACGATGATGAAGAACTCGTCGTCCACATTGAGCAGACCGAACACTGCTCCGGAACTCCGGAGCTCCCGCAATTCCGTCACGGCAGCGTCGAGGCTCGTCAATGCCGATGCCGACAGTGCACGGCACTTCCAGCGTCCGTCCTCGCGCGTCACTGCAACGGCAAAACCTTCGAAGTCCTCTGTCGAACTCACCGCGGGGCTCTTGTCCCCGACACGCTGTGCAGCCATGCGCGCAACGGTAGTCGGCCCGGTCCCACGAATGAAGCCCACCGGTGAATATGCCAATCTGGAGCGGTGTCCACACCTGCTGCCGCGCCCCCCATCTGTGTTCTCGGTCTCGGCCTGATCGGCGGATCCGTCCTCCGGGCCGCGACAGCGACGGGTCGTCGAGCCTGGGGATACAACCGCTCCGCGCACGCGGTGGAGTCCGCCGTCGCAGACGGGTTCGACGCATCCACCGACCTGGCAGCCACACTGGCGCGTGCGGAAGAAGCTCGAGCCTGGTGGTGCTCGCCGTGCCGGTGCCCGCCGTCGACTCGATTCTGGCGGCGATCACCGAGCACGCACCGAACGTGGCCCTCACCGATGTTGTGAGCGTGAAAGGTCAGATCGCCGACACGGTCGCAGCACGCGGCCTGTCGGCACGCTTCGTCGGCGGACATCCGATGGCCGGGACCGCCGAGTCCGGCTGGGATGCCGGATCCGCAGACCTCTTCCGCGACGCCGTGTGGGTCGTCACC
>BBEG01000765.1 GCA_001312645.1 Rhodococcus sp. JCM 9791 | reverse complement strand
TCCGTCGGCTCGACGCCCGGACGGCTGGCGTGAGGTCCCGGTCGAGTTCGCCCCGGACGACCTGGTGCGTCCGCGCGCCCTCGGTCCGGACGAGGTCTCGATGCTGAATTCCACTTCGGGGACCACCGGCCTGCCCAAGTGTGTGGTGCAGTTCCAGAACCGCTGGATGCACTTCTCCCAACTGGCTGTCGAAGCCGGCGAACTCGGCCACGACGAGGTATTCCTCGCGGCGGTCCCGGCCCCCTTCGGCTTCGGACTGTGGACGAGCCACTTCGCACCGGCGATGCTCGGGGCGCCCGCCGTGCTGCTGCCCCGCTTCACCGCCGACGAGATGGTGCGGAAGATCGCAGAGGAGCGGGCGACTGTCCTGTTCTGTGTCAGTACGCAATTCCGCATGCTGCTCGCCTCGGATCTGGCGGAACAGGTCGATCTGTCGTCCTTGAAAGTCATGTTCACCGGCGGCGAAGCGGTGCCGTACCGGGACGCCGCGAGGTTCGAGGACCGGACCGGCGCCACCGTGCTGCAGTTCTTCGGATCCAACGAGAGCGGCGCGTTCAGCTACACGACGACGAAGGACCCACGGGAGAAGCGGCTGACGACCGCGGGCCGGATGGTGCCCTCGATGACCGTCCGGCTGTACGACGACGAGGGACGGGACATCACCGCAAGTGGCGGGCCGGGGCAGCCTGGCGGCACGGGACCGCTCCTGAGCATGGGGTACTACGACGACCCGGCGGCCAACGACGCGCTCTACGCACCGGACGGCGCGCTGCTCATGGGAGATCTGGTCACCATCGACGACGGCGGCTACCTCACCGTCGTGGGCCGCAAGGCCGAGATCATCATCCGAGGGGGGAAGAACATCTCGGCCGCCCACGTGGAGCGAGAGGTCGAAACCCATCCGGATGTCGAAATGTCGGTGGCCGTAGGACTTCCGGACCACGTCTTCGGCGAGCGGGTCTGCGTCGCCGTCAGCGGAAGTTCCGCTGCCCGGCTGACACTGCCCGGTCTGGCCGCGCATCTGATCGAGCACGGGATGACCAAGGAGTATCTGCCCGAGTACCTGCTCGTAGTCGACGAGCTGCCCCGGTCCTCAGGAGGCAAACTGGCCAAGGGACAGGTCCGGACCTGGCTCTGGCGGCGCTTGCCGCGGGTGAGCTCGAGGTCGCGGCCGGTGTCGGTCTCCTCGATCCGGTAGGGCGAGGG
>BBEG01000764.1 GCA_001312645.1 Rhodococcus sp. JCM 9791 | reverse complement strand
GCGGTCAACCAGGTGCTGTGGCTGACCTCCGAATACGATCTCGGCCCCGCCGACGTCGTCCTGCAGAAGACACCGTTCACCTTCGACGTGTCGGTGTGGGAACTGTTCGGCGCGCCGGCAGTCGGCGCCCGTCTCGTGATCGCGACCCCTGACGGTCACCGCGACCCCGCTTACCTCGGGCGGGTGATCCGCGACCGGGCGGTGACGACGACATCGTTCGTGCCGTCGATGCTCGCCGTGTTCGCCGGCGCTGTCTCCGCCGAGGAATGCCTCTCTCTCCGTGTCGTTCTCGTGGCCGGTGAAGCGTTCCCGGTCTCGGTTGCCGAGCAGTTCGCGCGCGTCAGCGATGCGGAACTTCACAACCTGTACGGACCCACCGAGGCGACCGTGCATGCCACGGCGCGGTCGGTGGGCGACCTCACCGCAGGATCCGTGCCGATGGGCTCGCCGGTGTGGAACACCGCGCCTACGTCCTCGACGAGCGCCTCGCACCCGTTCCAGTGGGTGTCGTGGGTGAGTTGTACCTGTCGGGCATCCAGGTTGCTCGCGGTTACTTCGGTCGTCCGGAGTTGACGGCAGAGCGCTTCGTCGCCTCGCCGTTCGAGGAGGGCGCGCGCGTCTACCGGACCGGCGACCTCGTCCGGTGGACGGCCGCCGGTGAGCTCGAGTACTTGGGCCGCAGTGATTTCCAGGTCAAACTGCGCGGTCTGCGCGTCGAGCTCGGCGAGGTCGAGTCGGCGATCCTCGAACACACCCCGGTGACCCAGGCGGCAGCCGAGGTACGGCACGAGCAGTTGGTCGCGTATGTCGTTCCTGCGCAAGGGAGTACGTTCGACAGCGCAGCTGCACAGGAGGTCATGGCCTCGGTGTTGCCCGCGTACATGGTCCCCACGACCTTCGTCGTGCTCGATGCCATGCCGCTCGGCAGCTCCGGCAAGATCGACCGTAAGGCACTGCCCGAGCCTGTTTTCGAAACCCGCCGGTTCCGCGCTCCGACGACACCGATCGAAGAGATCGTCGCAGGGGTCTTCGCGGATGTGCTCGACGTCGACCGCGTGGGCCTCGACGACGATTTCTTTGCTCTCGGCGGCAACTCGCTGATTGCGACTCAGGTGGTGGCCCGCCTCGGCGCAGCACTGGGAATCACCGTTCCCGTTCGCTCACTGTTCGAAGCATCCGGCGTCGAAGAACTCGCGGCCGGCGTGGAGCA
>BBEG01000763.1 GCA_001312645.1 Rhodococcus sp. JCM 9791 | reverse complement strand
CCCGCACCGCCGCCCGCGCCCACGCCTGGACCGCCGCCGGCTCCTCGGCACCGGATCACACCATCGACGAGCGGACACCGCTGGTTGTCGACATCGACGCCACCCTCGTCACCGCGCACTCGAACAAAGAACACGCCGCCCCGAACTTCAAACGCGGCTACGGGTTTCATCCGTTATGCGCGTTCGTCGACCACGGTGAGCACGGCACCGGTGAACCCGTCGCGATGCTCCTGCGCCCGGGTAACGCCGGTTCGAACACCGCCGCCGACCACATCACCGTCGTGCAGGACGCCCTCGCGCAGTTGCCGTTCGATCCGGGATATCGGGTCGGGAAGAAGGTGCTGGTCCGGATCGACGGCGCCGGCGGCACCCACTCCTTGATCGAGTATCTGACCAAGCGCAGGCTCTCGTATTCGGTCGGATTCGGGTTGACCGACGCCCACGCCGCCGCGATCGATCTCGTTCCTGATCAGGCATGGACGCCGGCCTACGACTCGGACGGGCAGGTCCGTGACGGCGCTTGGGTCACCGAGATCACCGGGTTGCTCGACCTGTCGACGTGGCCGAACGGCATGCGCGTGATCGTGAGGAAGGAGCGTCCGCATCCGGGTGCGCAGTTGCGGTTCACCGATCGTGACGGACTGCGTCTGACGGCGTTCGTGACCAACACCCGCCGCGGGCAACTGCCCGATCTGGAGTTGCGGCACCGGCGTCGGGCTCGGTGCGAGGACCGGATCCGGACAGCGAAAGCGACCGGACTACAGAATTTTCCGTTGCACGGGTTCGATCAGAATCGGATCTGGTTGGCGCTCGTGCAACTGGCGTGCGAGCTGCTCGCGTGGATGCAGATGCTCGCGTTGACCGACACGACTGCACGCAGGTGGGAGCCGAAACGGTTGCGGTTGCGGGTGCTGTCGATCGCCGGGAAGATCGCCCGGCATGCCCGCCGGGTTCGGTTACGGCTGGCCGCGACGGCTCCTGGTGTCGATGTTCTCGTGGCCGGTCTGAACCGGCTTGCAGCACTACCTGCACCTGTGTGACCTGCACGAATCTTCTTCATCGAGACGAAAGGGACGCTCAGCTTGGGGCCGTGGACCCCGGCGTCACCCGACCGTGTCGGGTAGTCGATCGTGGAAGCACACCGGATCCACGGTTTTCCACGTCCAATCCGAACTGCTCAGGCCAGCGCGTCACCCGCGCGAAAGATTGAGG
>BBEG01000762.1 GCA_001312645.1 Rhodococcus sp. JCM 9791 | reverse complement strand
CGGGAGTAGCCCGAACGACGCGCCGACGCCCTAGTGGCCGGGCGGTACCTGCTGCCCGACGCCCGGCCGACTGCGCCACCAGCGCTCCGGCGATGACCACGCCGCCACCGATGATGGTCAGCAGTGTCGGTACTTCGCCGAGTACGAGCCACGCGACCGTGAATCCGACGATCGGCACCATCAGCGACAGCGGAGCCACAGTGCTCGCCGGGTAGCGGCCGAGGAGTCCGACGTAGATACCGGTGCCGACGATGGTGCCCGCGATGGCGGTGTAGGCGAGACCTGCGAGTGCGATGCGTCCCTGGTCGGTGGAGAAAGCTGACCCGAGTGCCGCCCAGCCGGTGGTGGGACCCTCGACGATCCACGACACCGCGAACAGTGGGGCGGTGGCGATCACGCACATCCACGACATCAGTTTCATCGGTTCGGTGGACTTCGCCTTTCGTGTCGCGATGTTTGCGATCGCCCACGAGAGGCCGGCGAGCAGCCCGAGCAGAAGGGGTACGAGTCCGACGCTGCTGCCACCCTGCGCCACTGCGACGAGCAGCATTCCGGCGATGGCGACGAGGAGTCCGATGATCTGGGTGCGCCCGAGTCGTTCCCCGAGCAGCACCGCGCCGAGTACGACGGTCATCGGTGCGGAGGATTGCAGGACCAACGACGCAAGACCGGTCGCGAGCCCCGCGTGCATCGCCCAGAACAGGAAACCGAACTGCGCGAATCCGAAGGCGAGGCCGTAGAGCAGAAGCCAGCGTAGTTCCACCTTGGGTCGCGGGACGAACAACACGACGGGGGTGGCGATGACGAGAAACCGCAGACCCGCGAAGAAGATCGGCGGGAAGTGATCGATACCGACCCGGATGGCAAGGAAATTGCATCCCCACAGAAGGACGACGGTCAGGGCGAGGAGTCGGGCGCGGGTGGTCACCACAATATTGTTCGCTATGGCAACAATTGCGACAATCTAAACTTTCTTAAGTCAATGTGTAGATTTTCTTCATGGATGCGACACGGTTGCGGATTCTGCGCGAACTCGCCGATCGCGGCACTGTCTCTGCGACTGCCGCAGCGCTGTCGATGACCCCGTCGGCGGTGTCCCAGCAGCTCAAAATCCTTGCCCACGAAGTAGGTGTCGTGCTCCTGGAACCGTCCGGTCGCCGGCTGCGCTTCACTGATGCCGGCCGGGCGCTCGTCGTGCGCGCCGACGACGTGA
>BBEG01000761.1 GCA_001312645.1 Rhodococcus sp. JCM 9791 | reverse complement strand
CGGCGGGTACCCGGGGGCGCCGCCGATCGGGTACTGCGGATCGGGCGTGCCGTAGACCGGACCCGGCGCGCCGTATTGCGGCGGCGTGAACCCCTGGTGCGGACCACCCGGATACGAGTGCGGTGCAGCCGTGCCGAACTCTGCACTTCCGGGTGCCGGGTAGTCGGACTGGAGGTTTTCCGACGGCGGCGGGTAACTCGGGTGGTGCCCCAGCCCGGTCCGTTGCCCACACCCGAGTAGGTGTCCCAGCCCGGCCCCGGTGTACCGGCGGATCCCCCGAGCGATTCCGCGGTGGGCGGCTGCTCGGACAGCGACGCCTGTGCGGTCGCGTCGTAGTCGAAGGTCCGGCCGAATTCGTGGGTGGCCCCGGGAGTGCTCTCCGTGGACGACTGTGCTGCAGGAGACTGTGCTGAAGACTCGTCTTCTTACGAAGATCGGGCTTGTCGACGGGATCGCGCCCCGACGAGTCGTCGCGCTTGTCCGAGTTATCGGAATCGGGTGTGGTCACTACTACTCCCCCTTGCTGGTGCCGGGTGTGCCGTTTTCGACCTTACCGGCGGAATCGGACTCGTCCGGATCCGGTGTCTCGTCGTTCTTCTTCGACTCCGTCTGCCCGCCCGTGGCACCTCCGGTGCCGGTGCCATTGTCTCTGGCGTCCTCGTCACCGGTTGCCGCGCCGCCCGCTGCAGCAACCTCGGCCTTCACCGCACCGGGGTTGAGTGTCTCGGGCGCTTCCCTGCCCTTGCGCGCGAAGATCACGTAGCGACGGCGAGCACGAACACGATGCCGGAGGTGAAGGTGTTGACGCGGATACCGGCGATCTCGGTCGCGGTGTCGGCGCGCATCAGTTCGATCCAGAATCGGCCCGCGCAATACCCGGCCACGTAGAGCGCGAAGAGACGGCCGTGACCGATCGCGAACTTGCGATCGACGAGCACCAGCAGAACGACGATCGCCACGTTCCACAACAGTTCGTAGAGAAACGTCGGGTGGACGACGAACGCGACCTCACCGGTCGAGACGCCGTCGATCAGCCCCGGTGCGCTCCGACCGGCGTCGTCGGTGCGCTCGTAGATCTCGAGGCCCCATGGCACCGTGGTCTCACGGCCGTAGAGTTCCTGGTTGAACCAGTTCCCGAGCCGGCCGATGGCCTGCGCGAGCAGAATCGCGGGTGCGAGGGCGTCACCGAACGCAGGCAACGGGGATCCCCCGCCCGGC
>BBEG01000760.1 GCA_001312645.1 Rhodococcus sp. JCM 9791 | reverse complement strand
GCTTTCTCCGCTGCGGCGCGGATGGCGGGCGAGATGACGGATTCGACGACCTTGGCCGACGCCATCCACAGCACCGTGCCGTCGGCGTACTCCCCCGCGACACGCAGCATCCGAGGCGACATCGCCGACAGCAACACGGGAACCGGATGCGCGACCGAGGTCATCCGCCTTCGCTGCGGGTACTCCATTCGCCGCCCTGAAAGTCGACGTCGTCGCCGTGCAGGAGTGCGGTGATGATCCGCATGTACTCCTCGGTGTTGCGGCCGGGCCGGTCGTACGACATGCCGTACGCATCACGCACGAGACTTTCGTGCGACGGGCCGAGCCCGAGGGTGAAACCGGGGCGCCCCATCGCTTCCGCTACTGCCGCAACACGGTTCGCCTGCAGCAGCGGGTGGACGGGGTAGGTCTGCAGCACCGCGGTACCGAGTTCGATGGACGAGGTCTCGCGACCGGCGACGGCGAGCGCGGCGAGCGGGTCGCCCGCAACAGTGCTCGCGTACCAGAGCGACGCGAACCCGTCGGCCTCTGCTTTCTGTGCCTGTCCCACGATCTTGTCGGCGGTCGATGCGCCACCCGTCAACCCGATCCGCACCACGAGCCTCCTCGAGAACCTTCTTTATAATCAGAGAGAATAGTACTCTCAAAATGACGATAGCTACTTCTTGCCCGACCCGGAGGCCGCACCTTGTTTCCCGACATCACTCCTATCTCCGAAGAAATCGCGCGTACGTCACCGGCGTCGACGGACGCTCACTCACCACGGCGGAGGCTGCCGCACGCTGCCAGGAACTCGTCGACGAGTACGGCGTCGTCGTGTTCCGCGAAGCGCGGATCAGCGACAGCGACCTCGTCGCGCTGAGCCGCATGCTCGGCGAGGTCGTCGTCCCACCGATGGGCGGCCAGGAAGACCATCCCGAGGTGTCCGCGATCAGCCTCGACCCCGCGAAGACTGTCCTCGCGTCGTACAACACCGGCACCTTCCATTGGCACATCGACGGCGCCACCGACGAGATCCCCCAGAAAGGCACCCTGCTGACCGCGCTGCAGGTCTCCGACGAGGGCGGCGATACCGAGTTCGCGAACACGTACGCGGCGTACGAGGCACTCTCCGACGAGGACAAAGCCGAGTTCGCGACGCTCCGCGTGGTGCACAGCTTCGCCGCGGCTCAGCGTCTGGCCAACCCCGAGCCGACGGAGAAGCAGGAGGCCGCGTGGGCG
>BBEG01000759.1 GCA_001312645.1 Rhodococcus sp. JCM 9791 | reverse complement strand
CGGCTCCGGGAGCTCGGGGTCGGCGGATCGGGTCCGCAGGTGCAGGCCCGTACCTTCCACGCCGCCGCTCTGCGGCAGCTGCGCTACTTCTGGCCGCAGGTCGTCGGAGACATTCCGTGGCACCTGCTCGACCGCAAATTCGCGGTTGTGTCGCAGGCAGCGCATCGCGCCGGATTCCCGACCGACACCGACACGGTCCGCGACCTCCTGTCCGAGATCGAATGGGCGAAAGGGTCGCTCCACGCACCCGAGGACTACCCAGCGGCCGCGGCTCGGGCACGGCGTGAGCCACCTGCCGACGCCGAGCGGGTCGCGAAGGTCTACGCCGGGTACGAATCGCTCAAGAACCGGGGCGAGGACGGCATTTATCTCGACTTCGACGATCTGTTGTTGCAGACGGCGGGCGCTCTCGAGAGCAATCAGACGGTGGCGGAGGAGTTCCGCGACCGATATCGCTGTTTCGTCGTCGACGAATACCAGGACGTCACTCCGTTGCAGCAGCGCGTGCTCGACGCATGGCTGGGCGATCGAGATGATCTGACGGTGGTCGGCGACGCGAACCAGACGATCTACTCGTTCACGGGAGCCTCACCGAAGCACCTGCTCGACTTTTCACGTCGGTTCCCCGAGGCCACCATGGTCCGGCTCGAACGCGACTACAGATCGACCCCGCAGGTCGTCGACCTTGCGAACCGGGTGATCGGTCAGGCTCGGGGCCGGATCGCCGGAACCAGGCTCCAGTTGATCGGACAGCGCTCGCCCGGGCCCGAGCCGGTCTTCGCCGAGTACGACGACGAACCTGCCGAAGCGAAAGCTGTCGCGAAGGCCATCGCCACGCTGCTCCGCGATGGTGTGACGGCGTCCGAAATCGCTGTGCTGTATCGGATCAACGCTCAGTCCGAGGCCTACGAACAGGCCTTCACCGAGACCGGCATCCCCTACCAGGTACGCGGGGGCGAAGGGTTCTTCCAGCGCGCCGAGGTGCGCCAGGCGGTGAACGAACTGCGTAAGACCGGCTCGCGCGACGACCTGCCCGAGGACGCGGACCGCGGAACCAACCTGATCAGCTTGGTCCGGGCAACTCTCGTCCCGCTCGGGCTGACCGACGCCGAACCCGCAGGCACCCAAGCGCGCGAGAGGTGGGCGTCGCTCACCGCCCTCGTGCAGCTGACCGAGGAACTCCTCGAACACGAACCGGACCTCACTCTCGCGAGCCTGCTGCGCGA
>BBEG01000758.1 GCA_001312645.1 Rhodococcus sp. JCM 9791 | reverse complement strand
CACGGCCGGTCCCGCGCCGTCGTCATCGCTGCCGACCGTGCCGAGGCGATCGCCGGGTTGCGTGCCGTCGCGGCAGGCAAGCCCGCGCAGAACGTCTTCACCGCCGACAGTCCCGCCTCGACCGGCCCGGTGTGGGTGCTGTCCGGATTCGGTGCGCAGCATCGCAAGATGGCCAAGCAGCTGTATCTCGAGAACCCGGTGTTCGCAGCCTCGGTCGACGAGGTCGACGAGTTCATCTTCGACGAGTCGGGTTTCTCCATGAAGGAGAAGTTCCTCGACGACGCGCAGGACTACGACGTCGAGACCGCGCAGGTCGGAATCTTCACCATCCAGGTCGGACTCGCGGCGGTACTGCGGCACCACGGTGCAGAGCCTGCAGCGATCGTCGGCCACTCGATGGGTGAGGCCGCCGGTGCGTACATCTCGGGCGGTCTGTCGCTCGAGGAAGCTGTGCGCGTGATCTGCGCCCGGTCGCGCCTGATGGGCGAGGCGGAAGGTCAACTCGAGGGTGACGACATCCGCCTGATGGCGCTCGTCGAGTACACCTCCGACGAGATCACCTCGGTTCTGCCGACTTCCCGCAGCTCGAGGTGTGCGTCTATGCGGCGCCCACCCACACCGTGATCGGTGGACCGCAGGAGCAGGTCAACGCCATCGTCGCGCGCGCGAGGCGGAGGAGAAGTTCGCCCGGGTCCTCCAGACGAAGGGTGCGAGCCACACCTCGCAGGTCGATCCGATCCTGGGCGAGCTCGCCGCCGAGCTCGCGGGCATGGAGCCGCAGCGACTGAAGGTGGACGTGTACTCGTCCGTCGACCAGGAAACGCTGTACCGCGCAGGTCACGAGGCATCCACCCGGTCGAATACTGGACGAAGGGCATGCGGCACAGCGTGTACTTCACCCAGGCGATCCGGAAGGCGCTCACCGACGGTTACACGACGTTCGTCGAGCTCAACGCGAATCCCGCCACGCTGATGTCGGTCGCTGCCACCGCGTTCGACGCCGGTGTGCAGGACGGCGTGTTCATCCAGACGCTCAAGCGTAAGGAAGACGAGTCGCTCGGTGTGCTCACCGCGCTCGCGCAGCTCTACGTCCACGGACACCAGGTGGATCTGCGCAGTCTGCTTCCCGAGGTGACTACGCCGACATTCCGCGTACCGCGTTCCTGCGAAAGCCGTACTGGGTCGACGCCCGTATCGGCGGCAGCGGTGGCCACGGTCGGTCCCCGG
>BBEG01000757.1 GCA_001312645.1 Rhodococcus sp. JCM 9791 | reverse complement strand
GCCGAAAGGCGTCGGCCAGGCGCGGCGGGAGCCCACGGGCGGGGATACCCAGCACCGGCGTCGGACGGTGTCGGGGACGACTCGGGCACAGGGTCGCGGGCGGTGCGGGTGGCGCGATGATGCATCCGAGGCACGACCACAGGCCGTTGGTTGACGTAATATTCGTTATCGGCAATAAACCAGGACGAGTTCAAACAGATGCAACTACTCATCCCACCATGCCATGACAACCGTTCCTGCAAGTGATGACGGGGTTCCGCTGAGGCGTGCTTGACGTGTCGGGATGGCGGCCGGGTGGTTGGTGTGCAGGTCCGAGGCCGTTTCTCTCATTTGATGAGAGATTCTCGCGTAGGGTCCCAGGGTGTGGACGTGGTCCCGGGGAGAATTCCCGCCTTCTTGAGTGATCAGACCGTCGGCTTGCTGCGCGCCGAGGATCGTGCCTTCGAGGCGATGCTGGACGGCTGGCGAGCGCAACAGCTGGCCCGCGGGTTGACAGTGGCGCACATCGAGGCGTCATGTCGGCTGGTCGGGCGTTTCCAGCAGCATACGAACGAATATCCCTGGACGTGGTCCCCCCACCACTTCGACGAGTTCATGGCCGACCGGCGCAGTGGACAACGTCGACTGGCGCTGTCGACATTGCGGTCGAACGCCGGGTCGATCCGGACGTTCTGTTGCTATGTGACCGAACCTCGATACGGATGGATACCGTTCTGCGAGAAGGTATTCGGTCAGATTCCGGCGCAGGTTGTCTTCGAATGGAATGCGCCCCGTCACGCGACCGACGACGCGGTCACACCCGGCCGTCGCAGCCTCACCCGAACGGAGCTGCAGCGGTTTTTCGATGTGGTGGACGACTTCGTCGACGATGAGTTCGCCAAGCGATCGAAACGGTGGCTGCCAGCACTGCGGGACTCGATTGCGTTCAAGGTGGCCTACGCTACGGGCTCCGACGACGTGAGTTGGCGATGCTCGAGTACGTCGATTTCGGTCCCAACCCGCATGTAGCGCACTACCGCAGGTTCGGCGCCGTGCAGGTGCGGTGGGCCAAGGGTACGAGTGTTCCGGCCCGCGTCGGCGCACCGTGCTGACGGTGCCCGAGTTCGAGTGGGTGGTGCCGTTGCTCGAATTCTGGTTGTCGCCGCAGGGCCGGGAGCGGTTCCCCACCGCGGATCGCTCCAGCTGCTGTGGCCGTCCGAACGCGCCGACGGGTCGGGGGTGCGCAACTT
>BBEG01000756.1 GCA_001312645.1 Rhodococcus sp. JCM 9791 | reverse complement strand
CGGTCCTCGTTTCCGGCGACGCCGAGGGACGCTCCGGCAACGAGATCACCGCGATGATCGACTACCTCGTCGAGCACGGCGTGGACCGCGACCGCATCGTGGCAGACCCGTACGGTCTCGACACCTTCGACACCGCGCAGCGGGCGGTGCGCACGTTCGGGGTGCGAGAGGCGACTATCACGACGCAGCGGTTCCATCTGGCGCGTGCGGTCGCGTTGTGTCTGCGCGCGGGGATCGACGCGACCGGTGTCGTGGCGGGCGGACAGGTGCGGCTCGTGTCGCAGATTCGCAGCCATCTGCGCGAATGGGTGTTGTCGCGTCCGAAGGCATTCCTGGAACTCCGCTTTCCCCGCGACCCTGCGGTATCGACTCCTCCCGACGACACGCTCGCCGAGATCCTCGCCGTCCGCTGACCACCGGGTCGGTTCGGTCCCGCTGTGATCGCCCTAGTGTGATCGGATGCGACCTTCAGCTCTCATCACCGGAGCGAGCCGTGGCCTCGCGCCGCGATCGCCCGCGAACTCGCCCCCACCCACGATCTTCTCCTCGGCGGCCGCGACCCGACTCGCTCACCGCCATCACCGAGGAGCTCCCGGGCAGCAGGCCGTGGCCCGTGGACCTGCTCGATCACGACGCGCTGACCGCCGCGACGACCGGGATCGATCGGCTCGACGTCCTCGTCCACAACGCGGGTGCGGCCGAGCTCGGCACTGTCGCCGACAGTGACGTCGAGCAGTGGCGACACATGATGGACGCGAACCTCCTGTCCGTCGTGGCACTGACGCAGCTGCTGATCCCGGCATTGCGGGCCGCGAACGGACATGTCGTGCTGATCAATTCGGGAGCCGGTATCCGCGCGAATCCCGGATGGGGAGCCTATGCCGCGAGCAAGTTCGCACTGCGTGCATTCGGCGACGTATTGCGTCTCGAAGAACCGGCGTTGCGGGTGACATCGGTGCATCCGGGTCGGATCGACACCGACATGCAGCGCGCGATCGTCCAGACCGAGGGCGACGACTACGACCCCTCGCGGTTCCTGAAAGCGTCGACGGTGGCGCGTGCGGTCCGGAACGCCGTCGAGACACCCTCCGACGCGCATCCGGCCGAGATCATCCTGCGGCCGTGGTCGCCGCCCGGGTCCTGATCACGCGCTCAGAACGGTAGGGGAATCACTACAGGAGGCCCACCCGGCACGTTGATCCGGATCTGCGGGGGCGGCGGGGCCGGAGCAGGTGCGGG
>BBEG01000755.1 GCA_001312645.1 Rhodococcus sp. JCM 9791 | reverse complement strand
CCCCGCGACCCGCACCGGCCCGGCAGCCGACGCCGCACGCGCTCGCGCACACCAGCGGTGCGAGGAACTCAACGCTGCCGCGGAGCAACGACATCGCGACGACACCGCGCGGCTCACCGACGAACTCCGCGCGATCGACAACCAACTGCCTGCATCGTTGGCGACATGGGCATCTCCCGTCTGGAACACCCTGCGCACACCGAGCGACGGAATCCGAGTCGGGGAACTGTCGTCTCCCGAGCGCGGGCCTCTTCGGGTGCGCTCTGTGTGCCGTTGCCGATGCGCCGGCCGTTGTGGATCGACAGCCGCGACTCGGAGATGCAGCAGGACTCGGCGACACAGCAGGTCGTCACCGCACTCGCATTGCGCCTGCTCGCCGCGCAACCCGGTACGCGCATCGACATCGTCGATCCTTCCGGAGCGCTCACCGAACTACGGTCGCTGACTACTCCAGTATTTGCCGGCCCTCCCGTCCTCGACACCAGCGGCGTCTCAGCGAAGTTGAAGGGGTTGGCCGACAGCGCGGAGCTGACGACCCTCGCGATGTCCACTGATCCACTGCGGCACAAGTGGAACCGCGCGTCCTCGTACTCGCCGGCGTACCCCACGGTACAACAGCGACGATCTCATGCAGGTCGTCCGTCTCACCCGACTTCCCGGCGCGCAGCACATCTCGATCGTGATTGCCGGCGCAGCCGACACGGTGGTGGACGATACGGCGTTTCAGATTCTGTTCGAGCAATCCCAACATCTGCCGACGACGGACGAGGGGCATTTCTCCGACCCGTGGACGGGAAACGACTGGACCTTCACGCCCGAAATTCTTCCTGCCGATGCCGTCCTGCTGCAGCGGGTGGTCTCCACTCTCGGGGCTGTCTGACCACTCAACGGGCAGCTTCGATCTTCCGTCATCTGCACGCAACCCTCTGTATCGCAAGCCGCAGTGTGCGCGACGTTGACTGAACCTATGACAGAGACGTCCCGGATCGCAGAACACCCCCGCCCCACCCACACGCTCGTCCAGATCAGCGACACGCACTTCACCGCTGGGTCCGCGCCGCTGCACGGAGTCGTGGATTGCGAGCAGAAACTCTGCGACGTCCTCGACACCCTCACCGCCACCGGCGTTCCCGTCGATGCGCTGCTGCTGACCGGCGACCTGACGGACGCCGGTGATCCCGGGGCGTACCGACGCTGCGGGAGCTGGTGGAGCCCACCGCCGCAGCCCTCGGCGCGCCGGTGTTG
>BBEG01000754.1 GCA_001312645.1 Rhodococcus sp. JCM 9791 | reverse complement strand
CGCCGGCCGAGCTCGGGCTCGGCACCGAGCCGCTCCCCCGCGTGAGCATCTTCCTGTCGGTGCTCGACGTACATGTGCAGCGCAGCCCCGTCGGCGGCATCGTCCGCAAGGTCGTGCACCAGCCCGGGAAGTTCCTCTCCGCAGATCTCTCCGACGCCAGCGAGGTCAACGAACGCACGAGCATGCTGCTCGAGATGCGCGACGGCGCTCTCGTCGGGGTCGTGCAGATCGCCGGCCTGCTGGCTCGACGCATCGTGTGCGACGCACAGGTCGGTGACACGGTCCCCATCGGCGACACGTACGGACTCATCCGCTTCGGCTCGCGCGTCGACACGTATCTGCCCGCGGGAAGCACGCTGCTCGTCGAGCGCGGTCAGCGCACGATCGGCGCCGAGACCGTCATTGCCGCGCTTCCGTCCGCTCCGGTGCTGTGACTCCCCTCAAACCGAGCGTCCCCACAGGGGACGACAGCCGAGCGACTCGCAATCGCCCGGTGGCGGTACGGCTGCTTCCGAGCGTGATCACGATCCTCGCGCTGTCTGCGGGATTATCGGCCGTGAAGTTTGCGCTCGACGGGGAACTCGGCATCGCTCTCGGAATGATCGGGCCGCGGCGATCCTCGACGCCTCGACGGTCGCATCGCACGCCTGCTCGACGCCACCAGCAAGATCGGTGCCGAACTCGATTCGCTGTCCGACGCCATCGCATTCGGCGTCGCCCCCGCACTCGTGCTGTATGTGACGTTGCTCGACGGCAACGCTTTGGGCTGGATCATCGCATTGCTGTACGCGGTGAGCATCGTGCTGCGCCTGGCCCGCTTCAACACCCTGCTCGAGGACGACTCCGTCCCCGCGTACGCCCGTGAGTACTTCGTCGGGGTGCCGTCACCCGCCGGCGCCATCATCGCGCTGAGCCCGATCGCGGCGTACATCCAGTGGGGCGACGGATGGTGGACGTCGTTTCCGCTCGTCGTGGCGTGGACGCTCTTCTCCGGTGGTCTGATCATCAGCAGAATTCCCACCCTCGCAATGAAATCCATTTCGGTGCCGCCGCGCCTCGCGATCGGCCTGCTCGCGCTCGTCGCAGCCGGCGCGGCAGCGCTCGTCACCTATCCGTTCGTCCTGATGCTGGTACTGGTGGGCGTGTACCTGGTGCACATCCCTTTCGCGATCCACTCGCAACGGTGGGTGGCCGCGCGCCCGGCAACATGGGACATCAAGCCTCGGAGCGCCGGGGCGCTGCGCG
>BBEG01000753.1 GCA_001312645.1 Rhodococcus sp. JCM 9791 | reverse complement strand
CTCGGCGCGGTGTCGGCTGCGGCCGGTGCGATGCTGTCGGTGTCACCGCCGGTGTCGCGGGTGCGATGGGCGCGCTCGCAGTGATGAACAACCCTGATCTCAAAGCGAAGATGGATAACACCTTCGAGGGCATCAAGGGCCACATGACGGACATCACCAACCGTGTCGCCCCCGCGATGGGCCGGATGTTCGACGCACTGCATCCCGCGTTCGACGCGCTCGCCCCGTCACTCGAGCGCATCGCCGATGGCTCGTCGCAGATCATCGACAAGTTCACCAACTCGCTACCGCAGGCGGCCGAGCACGTCGGGCCGATGCTCGAGAAGATGTTCGGGTCTGGCATCCCGCACATGGACAACATGATCGCCCGGATGCCCGCTCTCACCGACGCGTTCGGCTCGTTCTTCGATTCACTCGCCGACCCTCGGGTCGTCGACGCTGCGGACCGTGCGTTCGGCACGCTGCCCGGAATGATCGAGGGCACCGGCGACGCGATCGCCGGGATGGCCGGCGCCTTCAACGGTCTGATGGGCTGGCTCGACTCCGGTGCCATCGACGGGTTCACCGACGGGTTCGGGAAGATGCTCGACTCGTTCACCGGAGCCGACTGGTCCGGTGCGGTCGACGGCATCGCCGCTCTCGCCAACAGTTTCGGCGGCGTCATGGAGAGCTTCGACGGTCAAGGGTTCGCCAACAACGTTGCCAATATCTCGACCGCACTGTCCGGGCTCAACGACGGGTTCGCCGCTGCCACTTCGGGTCTCGGATCATTCTTCGATGCGATCGGCGCGACCGACGCCACCACCGCGCTCGCGCAGGACCTCGGCGACATCGGCGAGGAGATCGAGATATGGAAGAACGGTCTTGCAGGCAAGGGCTGGAAGACCAACATAGAGCTGGAGATCGAGGCCGACGCCCGGCTGCCTGATGATTGGGCGACGCCGGTATCCAGGCCGCGATCGATTCGATGACCAACGGCAAGGTGTACGGGGTCCCGTTCGAGATCGAACCCGAGCCGACCGTCAACGCCGGCGGCATCGAGAGCGCGTTTGCAGGTCTGGGCCCGGTGCCGCTGCCGGTCAAGCCCGAGGTCGAGGGCAACCCGATCGAGTCGCTGATGGGTCCACTGCTCGGTGAGGGCTTCCCGGTCCCCATCACGCCGGTGTTCGAGGCGGGCTCGTTCGAGTCGCTGCTCGCCGGCCTCGCCGGGTCCCCCCAAGAGGTGCCGGTGGTGCCGATCATCTCCGGCGAGGTCACGCCCGAG
>BBEG01000752.1 GCA_001312645.1 Rhodococcus sp. JCM 9791 | reverse complement strand
GGGCGCCGACTGGCCCGCGGATACCACGCTCAGGCGGCGCTCACCGCCTCACGATTCGTCGCGAACCCGCTGCACGGCGGCTCATGTACCGCACCGGCGACCTCGTCCGCTGGGTCGACGGCCACCTCGACTACCTGGGGCGCACCGACTTCCAGGTGAAGGTGCGCGGTCACCGGATCGAACTGTCGGAGATCGACGCGGTGCTCGCCGGCCACCCGGGTGTCGATGCAGCGGTGACCGTGTCGCACGAGGCGACCGGCACGGTCGTGTCGTACGTGACCGGCCGGGTCGATCCGGCCGAGCTGTCCGTGCACGCCGCGCAGGTGCTGCCCGCGTACATGGTGCCGTCGTCGATCACCGTCGTCGACGCTTTCCCCCGCACCGGCGCCGGCAAGATCGACACCCGCGCGCTACCGGAACCTGTCTTTGCCGCAACCGAATTCGTCGAACCGAGCGGCACGGATGAAAAGCGAGTGGCCGACGTGTTCGCCGAGATACTCGGCCTCGACCGAGTGGGTGCGCACGACGACTTCTTCGGGCTCGGTGGCAACTCGCTGTCGGCGACGCGGGTCATCGCCAGACTCGATTCGTCGCTCGGGGTACGTGCGCTGTTCGAGAACCCGACGGTCGCGGCGCTGGCCGTGGCGGTCCGCGGCAGCGTGTCGGGGGACCGTCCTGCACTGGTCGTGGGTCCGCGACCCGAGCGCATCCCGCTCTCGCCCGCGCAGCAGCGGATGTGGTTGATCAACCGGTTCGACCCCGCATCGCCGGTCTACAACATCCCCGTTGCGGTGCGCCTGTCCGGGCACCTCGATGTCGACGCACTTCAGGCGGCGGTCGACGACCTCGTGCAGCGGCACGAGACCCTCCGCTCGCTGTTCCCGGCGACCGAGACCCACCCACACCAGGTGGTGGTCGACGCCGCACCGCTCGATCTCACCCCGCGTGCCGTCACCGCCGACATGCTGTACGACGAGATCGTCGCCGTTGCCGGCCGCGGATTCGACGTCACCGTCGAGACCCCCGTCCGCGGCGCGCTGTTCCGGCTCTCGGACGACGAGCATGTGCTCGTCGTCGTGGTCCACCACATCGCCGCCGACGGCGCTCGACAGTGCCCCTCGCCCGCGACATCCTCGTCGCCTACCAGGCACGATTGTCCGGATCGGAACCCATGTGGGCGCCGCTCGCCGTGCAGTACGCCGATTACGCGATGTGGCAACGCGCACTGCTGGGGGATCACTCGGATCCCGCGTCGATCGCGGCGCGTCAG
>BBEG01000751.1 GCA_001312645.1 Rhodococcus sp. JCM 9791 | reverse complement strand
CTTCGGCGGAGTCGTTGCGGGCGCTGTCGATCGGTTCGGTCGCAGCCCACGGACGCCACGTGCCCGTCCTCGTTCTGCGCGCGGATCATCGCGTCGGTGTCGGCGATGTCGCTTGCCGTGAGGGCGATGAGGCTGAAGGGCGTGTCCTGGGTGAGTTCCTTGACGACTGCGCACGGGGCCGATCGGTCCACCGTTGGGGTCGGGTGCGTCGAGATCTGCGGGAGGCCCTGAACGATCTCCTTGAGGCTCATGTCGGGCAGGTTGAGCCCGGTCAGTTCTTCGAGTGGGATCACGAGTCGGGTACCGACGCGAGCACTACTTCGGCGATCGTGGGCGCGACGGCTTCGACGGAATCGCTGGTTCGACGGATCTCGGTCTGGTCACTGGTGAAGCCGGACACCGCGAAAGGTGTTGCGACGGCCAGGGCGGCGACGGCACCCAGGACGATCGACGGCTTCGGGCGGCGATGCGGCACTGTTTGCTACTCCCTGTTGGTGTGCGCGGGTTCGGACGGTCGATATCACTGGTCGAAATCCAACATCCTCGAGCCCTATCCGTGCCGGAACGGCCCGCTGATGAAGGCAACTTGTGATGCCATTGTTGCTGTTGTGACATTTGTTGCGATACCTCGCCACTCTTGTCACACTAGACACAGCAAACCATAACCCTCAACCTGAGCTTGAGCATCGGTCTCGAGATGTCCGATCCGTGAGAGCGGGCGATCACATGGACGACCGTCCGCGTGATCAGCGGAAATGCGAGAACAAGGGAGCACAGCGCATGGCACGACAGTCGATTCGGCGCAGAGGAAAAATTCGTAGACGGCGTGTCGTCCTCGGTCGGCCGCTGCGCAACGGATGGCGCCCGACCGCGACACGTGCCGCTGTGATCGGCATCGCGCCGGCTTTGCTGGCCGGGGCTGTCGTCGGCGTTCTCGTGAGCGGCGGATCGGAGGATCCCGAGGTCCGGCAGGCCGTCTCTGCCGACACCCCCTTCACTTTCAGCGGTCAAGGCCACGGACACGGGCGTGGCATGGGCCAGTGGGGTGCCTACGGTTACGCGCAGGAGGGTTGGACGGCCGAGCGCATCGTCGGCCATTACTACGGTGGCACCACCCTGGGCACCGTCCCGGACTCCGCGATCGCCGTGCGTCTCATGGGTCTCGACGACCACAGCCTCGACGTCTACTCCGATGCCGGGCTCACCGTTGCGGGCCGCCAGGTCGGCCCCGGCGAAGCGCCCACCTCACCCCGAACGCCGACGGCGGCGCGAACG
>BBEG01000750.1 GCA_001312645.1 Rhodococcus sp. JCM 9791 | reverse complement strand
GCACGCCGTCGGGGTCGACGTGCTCGTCGGGGCGAGAGCCGCATCGTGCGGGCCGCAGCCCATCCCGGTGGCGGTCGCCGAAGTGAACGCATTCGGTGATCTGCTGCCGAACCTACCCGGCCTGCACCACCGCGAGCACGACACATACGACGCCCAAATTCACAGCCTGACCGGAGCTTTCACCGCATGACTCAGATCCCCGCGTTCCGCGATGCCGTCGGCACCCACGACATCGTGTTCGTCACCCTCGACACCTTGCGCTTCGATGTCGCCGACACCGAGCTGGCCGCCGGCCGCACCCCGAACCTCGCCAAGCTGCTCCCCGGTGGACGGTGGGAACGCCGCCACACCCCCGCGACCTTCACCTTCCCCGCGCATCAGGCGTTCTTCGCCGGTTTCCTGCCCACCCCGGCCGACGGCGCGACCACGACCGGTTGTTCACTGCACAGTTCCCCGGTCACACCGAAGATCTCCTCGGGTCCGGCACCTGGCTGTTCGACGAGGCCACCGTCGTCGGTGCGCTCACCGCCGCCGGATACCGCACCGTGTGCATCGGCGGCGTCGGATTCTTCAACCGGCAGACCGCGCTCGGGTCGGTGCTGCCCGACCTGTTCGAGGAAAGCCACTGGAGCGAGGCCACCGGCGTGACCGATCCCGCCAGCTTCGATCACCAACTCGAGGTGCTCGACGCGCGCCTCGCCGTGGACGATCCGCGCCCACGGTTCGTGTTCCTCAACGTCGCAGCGTTACATCAGCCAACCACTTCTATCTCGACGGCATCGCCAGCACCCCCGACACACGGCGCCCCGACACGCCGGCCAGCCACGCCGCGGCCCTGCGATACGTCGATTCACGGATCCCGAAGCTGACCGCGCTGCTCACCGCCGGTCCCCGGCCGGTGTTCCTGATCGTGTGCTCCGATCACGGCACCGCCTACGGCGACGACGACCGGCGCGGGCATCGGCTCGCGCACGACTGCGTGTGGACGGTGCCGTACGCGCACACCGTCCTGCCGCACCCGACGGAGGTACCGGCATGAGCGAGATCGGCATCGATCTGGACGCATCCCCGTACCAGGGATATCTGTATGCGTATCCGCACAAGAGCGCCTACCGGCCACTCGACCCGCCGCCGCGGCTGCGGGACGTGTGGGCCGAGCAGGAACTGTCGTCGCTGTTCCTCTACGCGCACATCCCGTTCTGCGAGATGCGCTGCGGCTTCTGCAATCTGTTCACCACCGCCCGCCCACCCGCCGACCGGGTCGCCGACTACCTGCGCACGCT
>BBEG01000749.1 GCA_001312645.1 Rhodococcus sp. JCM 9791 | reverse complement strand
CACCGCCACCGCGACGACCGATCCGGGTACTGCCCCGGCGTCGCTGAGGTTGCGGGCCAAGATGTTCGAGCGTCGATCCAGTTCGCCGTAGGTCACGGACACGGAGCCGGAGACGAGCGCGAGAGCCTCGGGGTCGGATGCGGCGTCGGCGAAGAGGTCTGGCAGCGACCGGTACGGGGCGTTCTCCGGCGCACGCACCACCGCGACACGTTCGTCGTCCGACAGTATGTCGATGTCGCCCACTGCCGCCGACGGATCGGTCGCGGCGCCGGAGAGCATTCGCACATATCGCTCGAGCATCGCGGCGGCGGTGCGGTCGTCGAACAGGTCGCGCGCGAACGTCAACGCGACGGTCGCGTGGTCGTCGTGTTCGGTGACCGCGAACTCGAGATCGAACTTGGCGATACCGAAATCGACGGGCAGAACATCGATTTCGAGACCGGGCAGCGACACGGAAGTCGGGCGTGGCACCTCGAGCGCGAGGACGGTCTGGAACACCGGGTTGTGTGAGGTGGCCCGGGATGCACCGAGTGCGTCGACGAGCCGTTCGAACGGCAGGTCGGAATGCGCGTAGGCGGCCAGGTCCGTATCGCGGACCCGCGCGAGCACATCGTCGAACGACTCGCCGGTTCTCACCGTCACGCGCAGCGGAAGTGTGTTCACGAACATGCCGATGACGTCGTCGAGGTTCGACTGCCCACGACCCGCGACCGGCGTGCCGATGGTGACGTCGTCGGTGCTGCTCAGCCGGGCCAGCAGCACCGCGAGGGCGGCGTGCAGCACCATGAACAGCGAGGTCCCGCTGTCTCGTGCGAGCTCCTCGAGCCGCGAGTACAGCCGAGGGTCGAGTTCGGCCGAGACAGTGCCGCCGCGGAACGACGGGACCGCCGGACGGCGACGGTCGGTGGGGACGTCGGACACCTCGGGTGCACCGGCGAGGGTTTCGCGCCAGAAGTCGAGCTGACGGGCACCGAGCGAATCGCGCTCGTCGACGCTGCCGAGCAGATCGTTCTGCCACATCGCGAAGTCGGCGTACTGGATGGGCAGCGGCTCCCAGGTGGGAGCGTTGCCGAGAACGCGGGTTCCGTACGCAGCGACGAGGTCGCGGGCGAGGGCCTGCATGGACCAGCCGTCGATGGCGATGTGATGCACCACCAGCACGAGCACATGACTGTCGATGAGTGCACCCTCAGCGCTGCTCTCCCGCAGCACCGTCAACGCGACGGGCGGCGCTACGGTGACGTCGAAGCCGCGTCCCACCACCGTGCGCAGCCGCTCCTCGAGCGGGCCGTC
>BBEG01000748.1 GCA_001312645.1 Rhodococcus sp. JCM 9791 | reverse complement strand
CGGTGCGGGTCGCGGGGTCGGCGACGGCTGCGGACAGCTCATCGTCGAGACGGTGCTGTGCGTATTCGTGCGCCGACAGGTAGGCCGTCGCGGATCGGGCGGCGTCCTCGAAGATCTTCCACAACCACTCGAAGGACGGTGTGAGATCGCTCGGTATCGTCGCGGGCTGCTGCTGCTCCACCAGCACAGGGTCGTCGTCGACCTCGACGCCGTGTGCAGCGAACATCTCGCCGAAGCCGCCCGCATAGCCCTGGCCGAGTGCCCGAAGCTTCCAGTTTCCGTTGTGCGGGTAGATCTCCCAGCACAACAGTGCGGTTTCGGCGCCGGACGGCTCCACCTCGAATGCCGCGAGCGGTGCACCCGACGGATCTGTCAGCGAGGTGGAGACGGAGACGACAGAATCCGTTCCCACCGCGCACAACACGCGAACGCCGGTGCGCAGGGCGGCCAATTCGACGACGATCGCGTCGCCGTCGAGTCGAACACCCTGCGTCCGAGGCTGGTTGTAGAACACCACGTCGTCCGACGACGCGACTTGCAGGCGGTCGTCGACGACGAATGCGCACAGGTCGACCGGTACTGCGGCCGAAGTCGTGAAGCGGACGGTCTGAGCCGTCAGCGGAGCGTTCTGCCCCGGTGAGAACACTCCGTTCACGGTTACGACACCAAGAAACGGCCGAGCTGTGGTGCAGCTTCGCCCGGGTGTTTGGCCTGGATGCCTTCACCGATGGCCTGCAGCTTCCATTCGCTGCCCTGGCGGTACACCTTCGCCATCACCATGCCGGTGAACGGCATGCCACCCTGCAGCGTGTAGCGGGCGAGCTCGTCGTTGGTGGTGCCGTCGACGAGTCGGCAGAAGGCGTTCTGGATCTGCTCGAACGTGTGGCCCTTGTACGAGGTGACGACGAACATCACGGTGTTGATGTGCGGGGGGATACGCGTGAGGTCGACGAGGACGACCTCGTCGTCGCCTGCGCCCTCACCGGTCAGGTTGTCGCCCTGATGCTGGACAGACCCGTCCTTCGACGTCAGCTGCCCGTAGTACGCGACGTCGACGATGTTCTGGTCGGCGAACAGCACAGCCGACGCGTCGAGGTCGACGTTGGCGGAGCGGTTGCCGAACAGGCCACTCTTCTTGATCGGATCCCAGCCGAGGCCCATCCGCAGGAACGTGAGCGCGACACCGCCGTCCTTGCGGAGCGTGACCTTCTGGCCCTTCACCAGGCTGACGGGGCGGCTCTTCGTCAGGTTCACCTCGGGCGGGCCGGCCGGCGCCTGGTTGAACTGTTGCGCGGG
>BBEG01000747.1 GCA_001312645.1 Rhodococcus sp. JCM 9791 | reverse complement strand
CCCACCGCGTGCGTTGCCACGCGCAGGGCGGTAGGCCTCGGGTCTACGGATCTTCATGATCCGGGCCAGTCGCCCGTCCTGGCCGGCGTGCAGCGCTGCGATCGCCTCCGGTTCGTGTCGTGCTGCGTTCGCGATCAGACCGAACATGAGGAGGGTGGTGGCGGTGGAGGTGCCACCGGCCGACACCAGTGGAAGCTGAAGACCGGTCACGGGCAGCAGTCCGACGACGTAGCCGATGTTGATGAAGGCCTGGCCGATGATCCACACGGTGGCGGTGGCGGTGAACAACCGGAGGAACGGATCGACCGAGCGCATCGCGATGCGCAGGCCCACGTAGGCGAAGAGCGCGAACAGGCCGACGACGGCGGCGCCACCGATGAAACCGAGTTCTTCGCCGATGATCGCGAAGATGAAGTCGTTGTGGGCATTCGGTAGGTAGCTCCATTTGGCGCGACTCTGTCCGAGGCCTCGACCCCAGATTCCGCCGTCCGCGAGCGAGAAACGTGCCTGTCGTGCTTGGTAGCCGATGCCTTGCGGGTCGTCGCCCGGGTTGAAGAACGCGCGGACGCGCGCCGAACGGTACCCGGCGGTCAATGCGAGGACGGCGGCGCTTGCGATGGCAGTTCCGACGATTCCGACGAAGATCTTCAGAGGCAGACCTGCGAACCACAGCAGGGCCAGGACGACGATGACGAGTGAGACGGTGGTCCCGAGGTCGGGCTGCAGGACGATGAGAATTGTCACCAGGAGTGCCGCGGGAACGAGCGGCACGATCATCTCTTTGAGGGTGGAGTTCTCCCCTCGCCTCGAGGCCAGCAGGTGTGCACCCCACATCGCGATCGTGATCTTCGCGATCTCCGACGGCTGCAGAGATATTCCTGCGACGACGAACCATCCGCGGGTGCCCTGTGATTCGGTTCCGATACCGGGTATCAGCACGAGTACGAGCAGCAACACCGACACAGCGAACGCCGGGAATGCGAACCGGCGCATCAGGCGCACAGGAATCTGCAAGGCGACATAGAAGGCGACGAAACCGACACAGGCGAACATGATCTGCGACGTGAACATCCGGTACGGCGAGGTCTCCGCCGCTACGGCTTCCACACTCGACGACGAGAGCACCATGACGAGGCCCAGCACCGTGAGCAACACGGCGATGGTCACGACGAGGTGGAACGACGCGAGGGGTCGCGCCATCCACAATCCGATCCGGCCGCGCGCGGTCGGTGGCGGTGAGCTGCCCTGCGGCGAGGTCACCGTGGTGTCCCGCCCCCGCGCAGTTCGTCGACCGCGGCCGTGAA
>BBEG01000746.1 GCA_001312645.1 Rhodococcus sp. JCM 9791 | reverse complement strand
GGCCGTCGCCTTGGCCGCCGTCCTCTCGGCGTTCAGCTCCGGCCTGGCCATCGCCAGCCGCCTACTGGTCCCCGGCCACGACGGCCGTCCCACCACCGGCCCCCTCGAAGAAATCGACGCGCTCGGACTACCCCTGTGGCTGACGTACGTCGTCGTCTTCATGCTCACCCTGCTCATCGGCGGACGCCTGATCTACTCGACCGTGCACGTCGGTGTACGCACCCGCCGCCGACGCGCCCGCCACCGCATGCTCGTCGACCTCCTCGACCGGCGCGACAACATCTCCGCCGTCCGCACCCTCCCCCACGTGCGGATCCTCGACAGCACCGACCCCATCGCCTACTGCCTGCCCGGCATCCGGCACCGCGTCGTTCTGTCCGAAGGCACCCTCGACAACCTCACCGACCACGAACTGAGCGCCGTCCTGCGCCACGAACACTCCCACCTGCGCGCCCGCCACGACCTCATCCTCGAAGCATTCACCGCCGTCTACGAAGCGTTCCCCCGCTGGGTCCGCTCCGGATCGGCACTCGGCTCCGTGCAGCTCCTCGTCGAGATGCTCGCCGACGACTCCGCCGTCCGGCTCACCGGACCCACCCCACTCGCCCGGGCCCTCGTGGCCTGCGCCGACGCCCACACCCCCACCGGTGCCCTCGCCGTCGGCGGACCCTCCACCCTGCTACGAGTACAGCGACTCGCCCAGCCCGGCCCCGACCTGACCATCTCCACGTGCGCCTACATCGCCGCCGCCGCGATCCTCGTCGTCCCCACCGTCGCCGTCGCCGTCCCCTGGCTGACCGAACTGACCCGCCTGTTCCACCACTGACACACCTCGCATCCCCGTTCGATTTCGATCACGCCCCATTTCGGGGGAAGCTGTACCCATGACCGTCGAACGCACCGATACCCCCCTCGCCCAGATCGGCGTCACCGGCCTGGCCGTCATGGGGTCCAACATCGCCCGGAACTTCGCCCGCCACGGCTACACCGTCGCCCTGCACAACCGCAGCATCGCCAAGACCGACGCCCTGCTCGCCGACCACAGCAGCGACGGCACCTTCGTGCGCACCGAAACGATCGACCAGTTCGTCGCCGCGCTCGAGAAGCCCCGCCGCGTCCTGATCATGGTCAAGGCCGGCGACGCCACCGACGCTGTCATCGAAGAACTCGCCGACGCCATGGAACCCGGCGACATCATCATCGACGGCGGCAACGCCCTCTACACCGACACCATCCGCCGCGAAGCCGCCTGCGCGAACGCGGCCTGCACTTCGTCGGCGCCGGCATCTCCGGCGGCGAGAGGCGCCCTCA
>BBEG01000745.1 GCA_001312645.1 Rhodococcus sp. JCM 9791 | reverse complement strand
CAACCGGACCGTCGCGCGCAGTGCCTCGTCGACCGCGGGTGTCATCCGTCCTGCGGTTGCGGCTGTGCGACGGCGATTTTCGCCGAGCACGCTCGACGCGACCGCGGCCAACTCGGCCGGCTCGAGTCCTGACCAGGCGCCGGTGCGCAGGCACTCCGATACGAGAAGATCACTGCTGCAATAGATCCGGCTGAGCCGATGGCCGTCGTCGGTGACGTGTGCGTGCCCGCTGGCCGGGTCGAGTAGTACGTGGCCGCGCTCGTCGAGCAGCACAAGAGTGCGATCGAACGTCTCGATCAGCCGTCCCGAAACCGCGTGTACCTGTCCTCGTAGCAATTCGGTGTCCGCGTGCAGGCACTGCGCCGGCCGGCGAGCGTCAACAGGTGGTCGCGGTCGCCACGACGATGACCCGGGTGAGACCGGATCGCCCGCGCAAGGATGGTGACGGTGTCGGACGGTGCGGTGTTGCGGGCATCGGCCAGTCGGTCGTACAGGCTTCGGTATTCGGCGAATCCGTCGGCCTCGCCGAGTTCTGCGTCGAGCGTGGCGAGTGTCGCCGTGTTGACCCGGGCGGCCGCTGCCAGCGCGGCGACCGAGTTCTCCGCCTGGAACTGAGCGAACGAGCGACCGAGCAGCGCGCGGGCACCGTCCACGTCGAGATCGTCGACGAGGTTGACCGCCGTGTTGTATCCGACGCGCAGTGAACTGTGCAGGGGGTAGGTGCGGGTGGAGGCGAGTCCGGCGACTGTTGAGGGGGAGATGTCGGGACTCCACAGCACCACGGCGTGTCCCTGTTCGTCGATGCCACGCCGACCGGCACGTCCGGTCAGTTGGGTGTACTCGCCGGCAGTCAGCCGTACCGGTCCGTCGGCCGTCGGTTTGTCGAGGCGTTCCAGCACGACCGTCCGGGCAGGCATGTTGACGCCCACCGCGAGTGTCCCTGTCGCGAAGACCATTTTCACCAGGTTGTGGGCGAAGAGTTCTTCCACGGTGTGCCGGAATGCGGGGACCAGGCCCGCGTGGTGCGCGGCGAATCCGCGTTCGAGCCCGTCGATCCAGTCTGCGTAGTCCAACGCATCGAGATCGGAGGGAGGCAGTGCCGCGGTGTGTTTCTCCGCGATGGACCGGATGGCGGACAAGTCGGATCCGTCGGTGAGCCGCACCGAGGCCTCGAGGCATTCGGTGACCGCGGCGTCGCACCCGGCGCGGCTGAAACGGAACCAGATGGCGGGCAGGAGTTGTTCGGATTCCAGGCGTGCGACGATCTCGGGTCGGCCGGCGCCGGCGGGTACTGGTCGGTGGCTGCGTCGTCGCGTCCGCGTCCGGG
>BBEG01000744.1 GCA_001312645.1 Rhodococcus sp. JCM 9791 | reverse complement strand
CCGCGATCGACGCACAGGTGCGGTCGAGGTCGCGGTGGAAGACGATGCCCGGCCGGTCGCTGCTGACCGGAGGCGGGGCGAAGGCCCACGGATCGCAGTCGATGTAACGCAGGCCGTGGGAGCCAGATCGAGTTCCTCGAGTATGCCCGAATGTCGGATCATGATGTGTGCCGACGACCCGCGGTCGACCGCGTATCCGGGAAATCGCTCCACGGTCGAGACTGCCCCACCGAGTACCGCGTCGCGCTCGAGCACCTCGACAGACCAGCCTTCCCGGGCCAGATAGCAGGCAGAGACGAGTGCGTTATGGCCGGAACCGACGACGACGGCGTCGAGCACCGAACCATCCGCGCTGGTCATCTCGGCGCCTCGGACGGGTCTGCATCCATCGGCAGCGCGCGACCGAGAACCGCGAAAGGCCGGGAGTCGCCGGTGAATACGAACCGGCGGACCACATCGCGGAAGCCGAAACGTCGGTAGAGACGCCACGCGCGGTTGTCCTCTTCGGCAACTCGGGGGTCGACAGAAGGACCGCTTCCTCGGTGCGATCTCTGAGCAATCTGCGGAGCAGTGCCTCGCCGATGCGGTGGCTTGAGCGTCGGGCCACACGTGCAGTTCGGTCAGCTCGAAGTAGTCGCGGAGCAGCGCATCGATCGAGTCCGGGGACATTCCTGCGTGAGTCATCCCAGTGCGTACCTGCTGGTTCCACCACTGGTGGGGATGCCCGTGATAGCCGTAGGCGATCCCGACGAAGGTGCTGGGTTCGCCGGGCATCATCGCGGCGACGGCGTGCCAGCCGTCGCGGTCGGCATGCTCCGACCACATCGGTGCCCGGTGGTGTTCGGTGCCACGCGGGTATCGCATGGCGGTGACGTAGACGGACAGGAGTTCGGGCAGGTGGGTCCGGAACTCCGCTGGAGTGAGGTCGACGAGTATCGGCTTCGGGTCGTGCCGATTCGGGTCAGTGCTCATGTGGGGACGGAGACCGCCTTCCCTTGACGACGTGTCGGTGGGTCCAGCTATATTGAATACGTCGAACTTATGTTCGATGTCGGTGATCCGGGGATGTTCGAGGGAAGCGAACATCCCCGGATCCTCCGGGCCGGAGCCGTACTGCGGCAGGGCAGGAAGGTGCGTGAGTCATGGCAGCGCCGAACACCGCGAGATCAAGATCACATCAGGTCGTCGGCGGACGGTCCCCGGGGCCTGTGTAGGACCGTCGATGTCGGCGCGCGCCGCATCGCTGTTGCGCAAGGCGGACGAACTGTTGTCCGGAGCGGCAGGCGCCGACGCTCCCGGTGAACGATTCCGGTTGTCCTACCTCGCGGCGCTGCGCGGCG
>BBEG01000743.1 GCA_001312645.1 Rhodococcus sp. JCM 9791 | reverse complement strand
GGACGAGGTCGAGGCCGCGATGGCCACCGTCGCATGCACGCCGACGTCGAGCTCGGCGCCCGACCCGAGAACGGCCGTGCGGTCTCCACTCACGCTGTCGTCGTGCTCGGAAGTCCCGTCAGCGCCCGCGCCATGCGCTCCGTCGGCCGCACTCTTGCCTCGCTCGGCGCGAACATCGACTCGATCCGCGGCATCGCCGACTATCCGCTCACCGGCCTGGAACTGATGGTCACCGCCACCGACCAGGCGCCGACGCCGACAAGGCATTGCGCAAGTCACTCGCGGAACTCGCCGCGGGACTCGACATCGACATCGCCGTCGAACGCGGGGGCCTCGCGCGCCGCTCGAAGCGCTTGATCGTGTTCGATGTCGACTCGACCCTCGTCCAGGGCGAGGTCATCGAGATGCTCGCCGCCCATGCCGGTGTCGAGGACAAGGTCCGCGCCGTCACCGAAGCAGCAATGCGCGGGGAGCTCGATTTCACCGAATCGCTCGAGCAGCGCGTGGCCACCCTCGAGGGGCTGCCCGCCAGCGTGATCGACGAGGTCGCCGAGCAGATCGAACTGACGCCGGGCGCACGCACCACGATCCGGACGCTGCGTCGTCTCGGATTCCGTTGCGGCGTCGTCTCGGGCGGATTCCGTCAGGTCATCGAAGGCCTCGCGCACGATCTCGAACTCGACTTCGTGCGCGCCAACACCCTGGAAATCGTCGACGGCAAGCTCACCGGCAAGGTCATCGGAGATGTCGTGGATCGCGCGGCGAAGGCACGGGCGCTCCGGGAATTCGCCGACGACGCCGGCGTCCCGATCGAGCAGACCGTGGCGGTGGGCGACGGCGCAAACGACATCGACATGCTCAGTGCAGCCGGTCTCGGTATCGCCTTCAACGCGAAGCCCGCGCTCCGTGAGGTCGCCGACACCGCGCTGTCCTACCCGTACCTCGACGCAGTCCTGTTCGTCCTGGGCGTGACGCGCGAGGAGATCGAAGCAGCCGATCGCGGCGACGGAACCCTCCGGCGCGTCCCGCTCGAGCACGGTGCCTGAGCCGCATCCGGTTTTCGCCGATCCCGGATTCGAATCCAGGCACGGCGTACTCGCTCACGGGTACGGCGACCGGGATGACCCGGACGATCCGTCTGCGGTGCTCGCGATGCCTCTCGTGCTGCACATCCCGAAGGCCGAGCCTCCCGACCGCAGCGCGCTGCTCGAAGCGGCGGCCGTCGCGACGGTGGCGCTCTGCCTGGATCCTCGGTCGGTGCAGGTGAGGACGGTGAACCGGGTGAGTGGCAGGACGCGTTCCTCTCGTGGAACGACGCCCGGATCCGCAAGGTGAGTCGTCG
>BBEG01000742.1 GCA_001312645.1 Rhodococcus sp. JCM 9791 | reverse complement strand
GAGACCGGTTCGTCGAGGTGATCGGCGCGGCGCGCGGCCAGCACCACGGTGCGACCCTGCGCCAACCGCGCGGCGATCTCGACACCGATCTCGCTGCGTCCCCCGAACACGACGATGATGCCCGGCGCCGACGAACCGGCTGTGGTGTTGCTCATGATGCCAGTGTGCCGCGCGGCTCCCTCCGAAACGAGTCGGGGCCGTGTCATAAAGTGCCGACGGCACAGTTCGACCGACCCACTCCCTCGGAAACGGAGCATCACCGGTGACGATCGACACCCCCACCAGCACCTTCGCTGGACTCCCCATCCAGCAGTACAGCGCCGACACCACCACCCCCGCCGATCCGACTGCAGTCGCGTGGAAGCTCGCCACCGACTGGGAGCGTGGCGACGACGGATTCGTCGACGACCTGCTCTCCCTCGCCGGTCAGCCCTGGGCCGGGCAGATCACCGCGCTGGTGTTCGGCCAATGGTCGGAAGCCAGCGATCCGCTGCCCGCCGACAAGGTGGTGCCGCTGCTCGCGGCGTTCCCTGCGGTGCGGCACCTGTTCCTCGGCGATATGACCTTCGAGGAATCCGAGATCTCGTGGATCGACTGGGGCGACCTCGGCGCGGTCCTCGCCGCGTTCCCCCACCTCGAAATTCTCCAGCTGCGGGGAGGCAGCTCCACGACCATCAACGAGCCGGTCCCCTTCACCACACCGGCCCTACCCCACCTGCGCTCGCTGACCGTCGAATCCGGTGGTCTGCAACAGAGCTACCTCGAGCCATTGCTCGCCATCGACGCCCCCGCACTCACCGACCTCGAGATCTGGCTCGGCGTCGACAATTACGGTGCCATCACCGACCTCGAGCCGCTCACCGACCTGCTCGCCGGAACCCTGTTCCCGGCGATGACCAGACTGGGGTTGCGCAACAGCGAGCTGGCCGACCGCATCGCCGCGGCCCTGGCACAGGCGCCTGTCCTGCAGCGCATCACCGTGCTCGACCTGTCGAACGGCACTCTGACCGACACCGGAGCCGATGCCCTCGCCGCCGCTGATCTCGGAGCGGTGCGCACCCTGATCCTCGACCATCATTTCGTGTCCGACGAGGCGTTGACGCGACTGCGCGCGGCGCACCCGCAGATCGAGATCTCCGCCACAGACCGACAGGAACCCGAGACATACAGCGACGAGGTCTACCTGTACACCGCTGTCTCCGAATGACCTCCACTGCCGAACTGCTGGTCGTCGGAAACCCGGGCAGTCGCCGCACCACCCTGCTCACCGCGGCGCTACACCGGGCGGGGCACCCGACGCCGCAGGTGTTGAACTGGCAGGCCGTCCTCGCCGACGGACCTGCCTGCGCGGG
>BBEG01000741.1 GCA_001312645.1 Rhodococcus sp. JCM 9791 | reverse complement strand
CGCCGCGACCTACGCCTCGCGCTTGACCACCTCCCGCGCCCGCGACAGCTTCGTCACGGCCGCACTACTCGCGGGACTGTCCCGCGCGCACTCCGAACTCACCGGCTACGCGCTACTGCACTATGTCCTCGGCCACACCGTCGACGAGCAGTCACGTCTCCAACTCGCCGAACTCGGCGCGCTCACCCGCGCGCCGATCGCCCCCGATACCGCAACGGAGAACGTCGCGACGTCGGACGACGACCTGCTCGACGGCGACCCCGCCACCCGATTCGACTTCGGGTTGACCTTGTTCGTCGATGGGATCCGTGGCCGCCTCACCGAACACGCATCGTCCTGATCGTTTACGAATCTGTCGGAGTGCTGCCGTACGTTTCTTCACCGTGACACCCCCCTGGACCCTCGAACAGATCACCGCAGCAGCGCCGGATCAGGCGTCGATGTCGGCTGCCCGTCGACTCTCGTCCGCATGGTCCGACACCGGATACTCCGAGCGATCGATCTGGGGACTGTGCCGCGGTAGCGGGTCGAAGCCCTACGCCACCACAGTGGACCTCACCGGTCCCGCATTCCGCTGTTCGTGCCCGAGCCGCAAGTTCCCCTGCAAGCACGCACTGAGCCTGCTGACGCTGTGGGCGTCGGGCACTGTTCCCGCGGGTTCCGAACCCGAGTTCGCCTCAGAGTGGCTCCACACCCGGCAGAGAAAGCCGCCACAACCGCCGACGCGACCGACGACACCCCCGCCCACGCCGGCTCATCGACGAAGACGCCCGATCCCACGACGGCACAACGGCGCGCCGAACGCGTCGCGGCGGGGCTCGACGATCTCGAACGCTGGCTCACCGACCGGGTCCGCAGCGGACTCGGGTCGATCTCCCACGACTACCGCACCTACGACGAGGTGGCCTCACGCATGATCGACGCGCAGGCACCCGGCGTCGCCTCGATGCTGCGCGCACTCCCGGGGATGGCGACCTCCGGAACCGACTGGCCCACACGGCTTCTGTCCGAGTACGGCCGCATCTACCTGCTCATCCGCGCGTACCGCGACGTAGCCTCCCTTCCCGATCCGCTCGCCCGATCCGTGCACACCCACCTCGGCTTCCCGACGAAGGCCGACGACGTCCGGCGTGAACCCGCCGTCCGCGATCACTGGCACGTGCTCGCCACCCGCGTCACCGAGGACAACCGCGTGTACACCCGGAAGGTATGGCTGCGCGGACGCACCAGCGAGCGCTGGGCGATCCTGCTCGATTTCGCCCATGGCACGCAGCGGTTCCCCAGCGCAGCACCGACGGTCGCACCGCCGTCGACGCGACCTGCACTTCTATCCGGCCGCCGCACCCTGCGCGCC
>BBEG01000740.1 GCA_001312645.1 Rhodococcus sp. JCM 9791 | reverse complement strand
CCGGTGCGGTGGACGCGAGATACGACGCGCGCAGTTCGGCACTGACCTCGATGAGCAGCGCGCGCACCTGCTCATGCAGTAGGCCCAGGTCGAGGGTGAGCAATTCGGAGGCGTCGCTATGAGCGAAGCGGGTGATCGAGGAGCCGAGCGTGCGGGCAGCGGCGGCGGCATCGGGAGCGAATGCTCGGCGCTGCACTTCGGCGAGATACCACAGCATCTCGTGCAGCTGCTTCATTCTCGGGAACACGGCGGCGACGTGTTCGGCGGGGATCCGAGCGGAGACCGCCTGTCCCGCACCGAAGCAGTCGAACACGGTGCAGCCGCGGTAGCCGCGCGCATGCAATGCGTCGTGGATGGTGCAGGAGAACTCCGACCGAGGTGTGCGCACGGCGACCCGGCGGGTTTGTCGGTGGCGAAATCCGCGGAGCGGGAGAAACCGAAGACGGTGCAGCACAGTGCATGACAGCGCCTGCAGTCGCCGCGCAGGTCGGCATGGGACAGAGAAGGGTCGGTGGAGGAGGTGAGGGACATGTGAACTCCGAGGGGCGATTCCGGTGGGATGCGGTCGCAGGGAACCCGGCATCGGGTTCCCACGCACGGCATGCGAAATCACCGCCGCAGACGCGCGGCGTCGTTCACTGTCGATGCGAGGCTCGAAGGTCACGCACAAGAAATGATGTTCACTGTCCCGGAGGCTATCAGGCCGACACGTCACCCGAGACGAGGCGTGCACGCGGCCGTCGGCCGGCTGTCTCCACGATCCACATGCAGGACGCCCTCAACAGACCGGATGTCCTCCGAAGCGCAGCGGGACGTCGAGACCGCTCGGAACCGTTCGGAACCGTTCGACACCGGATGCAACTCGCCGAGCGATTCGATCTACGCCGATAGGAGAATCCTCCGTGAACACTGCCGCGAACTCGGCTGATCCAGCACGGTAGCGCGCGTAGGCGCCGCCGAGTCGCTCCGGATCGGTCCCTCCAACGGTAAGATCCAGAAGATCGACGACTCCTTCGATTTCGACGGTCGTTGGTACAACTACGAATGCCGGCGTGGCGGAGGATTCCAACAGCGAAAGTGGTCTCGATCTGTGATCGCCAAACGGTCGATCGACCTGCGCTGTGCGAAAGCACCTCAGTGGCGGCGAGTTTCGAGGAGACGCAGCCACACTTCGCTGATCGTAGGGTAGGCCGGGACGCATGCCACAGGAGATCGAGGGGCACCTTCCCGACGATCGCGATGGTAGCGGCGTGGACGAGTTCGGCGACCTCGGATCCGACGAAGGTGGCGCCGACGAGGATGTCGGTGGCGCGGTCGACGACCAGCGCCGCGTGCCCGGTGAAGTCGTCGCGGTGCAGGGCAG
>BBEG01000739.1 GCA_001312645.1 Rhodococcus sp. JCM 9791 | reverse complement strand
TGCCGGGATTCGCAGGTGCGTCCGGTGTGGCGACCGCGTCCGCAGTCGTGGCAGCGCGTGTGATTCCCGCAGGCACTGCAGTCGCGGACAGGCCGGGGTCGCCGACAGCGACACCGGACGCCGGATCGAGGGCCGGAATGGACCCCGAAGAGGGAGTGCGAGTGGTGCTGGTCGTTGCCGCGTCACCCAGCAGGTTGTTGGTCCCGCTGTCGCCTCCGGTCGCGAGTGTGCCGATCGCGAGCCCGCCACCGGCGAGCAACACGATTGCTGCGGCCGCGGCTCCGATGACGGTGGCCCTGCGGGCCTGCGATCGCACCGGTTCGTTCGGCGCCGGATCGAACACAGCGGCCGATGCACCCCGCTTGCCGGCATCGCAGCAAGAGCGACAGTATCGGCATCGACGTCCGTTACGGGCGCAGCTTCGGGCACGGGGGCCGGAATCGTGGCTGCGGCGACGAGTGCTGCACCGTGCGCAGCGGTGAACGCGGGCTGTGAGGACGCGACCACCGGAAGGCCGAGCCGGGACGAGACAAGTTCCGCGACAAGGGGAATCGACGCTCCACCGCCGGTGAGCAACACACGGCCCACGTCGGACATGTCGATGCCCGCGGCGCGCAGGGCGTCGTGCAGCGTGTCGAGTGACGCCTCGAGCGGTCCGCGCGCGAGCTCCTCGAACTCGTCGCGCACCACGCGCACGCTCTGCCGGATGCCGGGCAGGTCGATCGCGACGGTGGTCTCGGTGTCGGACGAGAGCGACTCCTTCGCGGCGCGCAGTTCCAGCGCAGACCGTGCAGAGCTTCCACCGTTGCCGGTGCGAGCAGATCGGCGTCGGATACCGCGCCACGCACCTGATCGAGTACGTGGGAGGTGAGCGCGTGATCCAGCAGATCGCCGGACACCTCGGTGCTCGACACCGGGCGCCCCAGGAGCACAGGATCGGTACCGCCCCGGAGTACCGCGACGTCGAGGGTGCAGGCACCGAGGTCGTACACGAGGGTCACATCGTCATCGGCGAGTGCCTCGCGGGAGCCGTCGAGCCACCGCACGGCCGCAACCGGCTCAGTGACGAGGACTGCGTCCACTCCCGCGCGGACGAGAGCGGCCTCCAGAGCAGCCACCGAGTGTTCGGACCACGCAGCCGGATACGCCAGCGTCGTCGCCGGCGTCGGTGCAGACGGATCCACCGCGTCGTGCAGCAGGCACGCGACCGCGGTTGCGGTGAGGTCTTCGCCCAGGTAGGACTCGCCGTCATCGGTGAGGATGCCGACGGGATCGCCGACACGTGCCGTGAACCCGGTCAGGCCCGCGCCCCGGGGCTGGTGACGCGACCGAGATGCGGGACGCCGTCGGCCGGCAGATGCAGTTCCGTCGAGCGG
>BBEG01000738.1 GCA_001312645.1 Rhodococcus sp. JCM 9791 | reverse complement strand
CCGGCCACCGGCCACCGACCCCGCCGATCAACGCGACGCCCACCAGCGTCTCGGCGATCGGCAGTGTCGCTGAGACCGTACGTTCCGCTCGGTCCGGCAGGAGCCGGTACCCCTTGACCACCGTCAGCAGTCCGTCCCGGTCGCGGAGCTTCGGAATGCCCGCGATCAGGAGCGTCCCCCCGATGATCGATGCGACCATCACCCAGAACATGGATCACGCCCTCTCTGTCGTCGGGCCAATCGTGCTTGCGCTCTGGGGCGCCGATGCGTCGTCGGTGAAACAACCGTTGTGTCGGCGAGTGGGAATGTGCCTGTGCCGGAGGGATCCACGTCCTCACAGGTGACGCGGCCGAGCCCGGCGCGTGCGGCTCTGCGGATGTGACGCCCGGCACGGTCTGCGCAGTGCACAGTCCGACACGATTTCCACTCGGGATCATGCCGCTGACACGTCGGAAACATTCCTGTTACACCACGGGCGGTCCGGCGGGATTCGGAACACCGATCGGAAACACGAAAACCCTAAGGTTCTCCAACGGTGGCCCGGCTCGGATGGCGGGCCCGCAGGGAAAGGGAGGCGCCGAGTGAATAGCGACAGGCGTGGTGGCAGAGGTTCATGGATCGGTGGAGCGCTCGGTGCCGCAATCTCGACGTCCCGTAACAGCGAGCCGGTGACCGCACCGGTGTACTCGCCGCTGAGGGGGCTGGGTCGTCGCAGACTCTCGCAAGTGGACCTGGTCGGACAATCCCTGTCGACCGTCGCACCGGCGACAGGATGATCTTCATCGCGTCGTGGATCATCGGGTCCGAACCCGGTATCGGTGCTCTGGTGGCGATCCTCGGTACGACTGCATGTGTTGTCGCAGTAGCCTACTGCGTCACTCAGTTCACACGGCGGCTCGCCGCAGCAGGATCGTTGTACAGCTTCGCGTTCCACGGGCTGCCGCGCCGTGCGACGTTGACGGTGGGGGCGGCGTTGTTCCTCGGCTATCTGGGCATCTCGATCTCGGTGCTGGCCAACTCCGCCGAGAGTGTGCTGGGAACAGCGACCGCACTGGGTGTGCCGTGGTCCGGGAACCGCCTCCTGCCGATCACCGCCGCGATCGTCACCGTGGTGGTCGCACTGATCGCGGTGAGTGGCGTACGTGTCGCGACCCGCGCGATTCTCGTCGTCGAAATCTGCTCGCTCGTGCTGATCTGCGTCTTGATGGTCACCGGTTCCGGCGCGACCGTCGTATCGGGAACCACGAGCATGTCGGCTTCCCTGCCGTTCCTGGCATTGGTCGTCGTATTCGGGATGGCGGGTTTCGAGAGCGCGGCGTTCTTCGGCGCCGAAGCGCGGCGGCCCCTGACCACCGTGTCGCGCGCGGTGCTCGTCACC
>BBEG01000737.1 GCA_001312645.1 Rhodococcus sp. JCM 9791 | reverse complement strand
CGTAGCGCAGCGATCCGAGCCGGTCCGGGGTCGCGAACGAGGTGCCCGCATAGGCAGCCTCGTAGCCGATCGCCCGATCGTATTCGGTGGCGTGCCCGACCGACTCGTGGATGGTCAACCACAGATTCGTCGGTCGATCACCAGATCCGTCGGGCCCGCCGTCACCGTCGGCGCGTGCGCCTTCTCGATCAGCAACTCGGGCAGGACAGCGAGCTCACCCGACCAGTCCCACACCGCATCCGAGGCCACGTACTCCCAGCCCCGCCCGGTCGGTGCGGCCAAGGTGCGCATCGACTCGAACGTCCCCGCGTCCCGGTCCACCGTGGTCGCCTCCAGATGCGGATGCACCCGCACCCGCTGCTGCGTGATCGACGACCCCGCCAGATCCGCGTAGAAACTCTGCTCCTTGACCAGCTCGCAGCCTGCCGCCACGTGATGCACACCGTCCGCGCGCTGCAGCCGGCGCGAATAGTCCGTCAACACCGCGACCTTCTCGTCGGTGGGCACGGCGAACGGATCGCTCCGGTAGTCCGAGCACCACGTCGCATCCCGGTACACCGGTTCGGGTGCCCACTCGACGGGGTCGCGGTTGATCGGGCGCAACGTCCGCGCTACCGCCACCGCACGAGTCGCCGCATGCGCGGCACCGTCGGGATCCGGTTCAGGATTCGACGCAAAACCCCAGGTCCCGTCGATCAGCACCCGCACCGACACCCCGAGATCCGATGCGTCCACCGCGGACTGGACCGCACCGTCGCGCAGCATCAACGACTGGGTGCGCACCCGATGCACCCGCACATCGGCGTGCTGCGCACCCGCCGCGCGGCCACCGACAGCGCTGCATCGGCGATGCGTGGCAACGGCAGCGCCAGGAAATCGGGATCGACGACGTTCACCTGCAGCAGCGTATCGGCCCACTCACCCGAACTGCTGAATTCCGAGCCGGATCACCATCGCGGTGACCACCACCAGCAGCACCACCCGCACGAACCCGGCGCCGCGTCGCAACGCGGTGCGTGACCCGAGCACCGACCCGGCGACATTGCACACCGCCATCGCCAACCCGAGCGTCCACCACACGTGCCCGCCGAGTGCGAACAACACCAGCGCCCCCAGGTTCGACCCGAAGTTGAGGACCTTCGCCATCGCCGCCGAGGTGACGAATTCGCTACCGAGCATCGCCGCGAACACGATGATGAAGAAGGTGCCGGTGCCGGGACCGAGGATGCCGTCGTAGAACCCGATGACCGCGGCCGCCCCCACGATCACCAGCACCACGCGCTGCACGCTCGGTTTGTGGGCCGGGGCAGTCCCGAGGGTGGGGCGCGCGGTGACGAACACCGCCACCGACACCAGCACCACCATCACCAGGGGAATGAAC
>BBEG01000736.1 GCA_001312645.1 Rhodococcus sp. JCM 9791 | reverse complement strand
CCACGACGCCGCGGTCGCCCACGCCCTCGACCCACGGCACGCAGCGTTGATCCGGTTGGCGTTCACCACAGTCGCCGAAACGTCGATCAGCGCATATCTGGGTTTGTTCACCGGCGATGAGACGGTGCAGCCGGTCAACCGCAGCACCGTGGCGGTGCATCGCCGCGACGAACTGTGCCACAGCTCCCTGGCCGGGGAACTGCTCACGATGGTCTTCGACGAGCTCGACGCCACCGAATGCGAACTGCTGCTCGACGCGCTGGCCTCCGGAGTCGAGGCGTTCACCGGCACTGACATGGACAGCTGGGCCGCGATCGTGGCGCACGAGCAGATCCCCCGGAGGCAGGCGATGCTCGACGACACCGCCGAGGCCGCCGCCGCCCACCCGGTGGTGCAGGACTGCACCGCGATCCGCCGGCTGTGCGGACATCTCGGGGTCGAAGACGACCTCGTGGCGCGCGGCCCGTTCGATCATCCGGCGTGAGACAGGCCCCGCCGAACGAGAAGGTCCGGGCGACACTCTGCGTCAGCGACCGATCGACCGGGCCAGCAGTGCCCGCCCCTTCGACCACCGCGACTCGAGCCCCCACAGCGTGACCTTGAGCAACGCTTCCTGCACGATGTTGCCGCTCATCTTCGATTCACCGATCTCTCGTTCGGTGAACGTGATCGGGACCTCGCCGACGGTGAATCCGGCCTGCAGCGTCCGCCATGCGAGATCCACCTGGAAGCAGTAGCCGTGCGAGGCGATCGCATCGAGATCGAGGGCCTCGAGCACGTGCCGCCGGTACGCGCGGTAGCCGCCGGTGATGTCCTGGACCTTCACCCCGAGCGCGAGACGCGAATAGATGTTGCCACCGCGGGAGAGCACCTCCCGATGCCACGGCCAGTTCACCACGGTGCCGCCCGGCACATACCGCGATCCGAGCACCAGATCCGCACCGGCATCGACCCGGTCGAGCAGCAGAGGCAACTGTTCGGGGGCGTGACTGCCGTCGGCGTCCATTTCCACCAGCACCGTGTAACCGCGGTCCAGACCCCACCGGAATCCGGCGATGTAGGCGGCACCGAGACCGTTCTTCTCGGTACGGTGCATCACCTCGATGCGCCCACCCGCCCCGTCCGGGCCACGGTCGCGGCCGCGAGCTCATCGGCGAACGCGCCGGTGCCGTCCGGACTGCCATCATCGACGATCAACACATGCGTCTGCGGAAGCGCAGCGTGCAACCGCGCGACGATCCGTCCGATGTTCTCGCGTTCGTTGTACGTCGGAATGATCACCAGGGTGCGGGCGCTCGGTGCGCTCGCGTCCCCGGCCGGCGTCGCCGCTGCCATCAAAGGTCCTCCCTGTCGAACCGGCCGTCGGCCGGGTTTGGTGCTGCGCCG
>BBEG01000735.1 GCA_001312645.1 Rhodococcus sp. JCM 9791 | reverse complement strand
CCTGGGGCTCGTCGCACCACCGGTGTCCGACATCGCGGAACGCGCCGCGGCTCTGCTGTGGCCCGCGGTCGACCGCACGCGCGGTGCAGGTGAGGCCGATCTGCCGGGCATCACATCACCTTCCGGTCTGCACGTGTTCGTCAGTTCGGAGCCCGGAGGTACCGACGACTGGCGCACCGATTTCGTCCCGCTCGGCGACTCCGCGCAGGAGCACGGCTGGCTCGGTCTCGACCACGTCGACATGACCGTGCCCGCCGACGAGCTGAACCAGGAGCTTTCGTTCTTCCGCACCCTGTTCGGACTGGAACCGGAAACTCCCGAGGAGTACATCCAGCCGCAGGGCCGGTTACGGATCCGCGCACTCCGCGCACACAAGGGGAATCTGCGTGTCGCACTCAACGTCTCCGAAACCGGTCCGGATATTCCTCAGCAGCACGGCATTTCGCAGCTGGCGTTCGCGACGGCCGATGTCGTCGCCGAAGTCCGCCGCGCGAGGTCTCGGGGTGTCCGGTTCCTGACTCCCCCGGAGAACTACTACGTCGACCTCGACGCGCGGTTCATGCTCGAGCCCGCCCTGCTGGACACATTGCGCGAGCACGGTCTGCTGTACGACCGGGTCGGCGACGGCGAACTCCTCCACGCCTACACGCTGCCCGTCCCCGGCGGGTTCCAGGTCGAACTGCTCGAGCGGCGCGGCGGTTACGACGGATACGGAGCAGCAAATACTCATGTCCGGCTCGCCGCTCCGCGTCGAGACCGTCCGGTCACTCACACACGTGACTCCACTGCATGCCAGCTGTCTTCGAGCACGCGCGGCTTGCATGCCTGGTAGCCACCGGTGACCAGTACGAGGACGGCCACGCCGAGCAGTGCAAAGGACGCGCCCCATCCCGACGTGGCATCGTGGAGCACACCGAACAGGAACGGACCGACACACGCGACTGCATAGCCCACACCCTGCGTGAAGCCCGACAAGGCGGAGGATCCGATGTGGCTGCGGGTCCGAAGGTTGATCAAGGTCAACGCCATGGGAAGGTGCTCGGCCCCAGACCCAGCAACACGATCCACAGGATCGGCGCGCTCATCGGAGCGAGCCACAGCCCGAGGAACGAAACGAAGAAGCACGTGGCGGCGATGAGCACGACGGGGAACGGGTTGCGCATCCGTGCGCAGAGCGACGGGGCGCCGAAAGCCGATACCAGCCCCATGAAGGAGAACAGCCCCACCATTGCACCGCCGAACGCGGGCGTGGCACCCGCGTCGGTGAGGATGTCGGGGATCCACGTGAACATCGAGTAGGTGACCAGTGAGGTCATGCCGAACATTCCGGCCATGCCCCACCCACCGGCGAACGCCAGGCCTTGCCCTGCGCCTGCGCTGCTGTCCCGGGC
>BBEG01000734.1 GCA_001312645.1 Rhodococcus sp. JCM 9791 | reverse complement strand
CCGCGTGACCGGCGAACTCGAGACCGCGGTCGCCTCTGCGCACGCACACCGGGAAGAACTGACCCGCCGCCGCACCGAATGCGCCGAGCAACTCGACCGGGCCAGGGGGCTCGTCCGTGAGTTCTCCACTCAGCGCGACCAGCTCACCGATGCCGTGCACCGCGACGAAGTGGCACGGGCGCAGGCTGCGCTGCGCATCGAACAGCTCGAACAGACGATTCTCGAGCAGTTCAGCATCGCGCTCGACGACCTCGTCGCCGAGTACGGCCCCGATGTCCTGCTCCCGCCGACCGATCTCGAAATCGCCGAGTACGAGCAGGCACGCGAACGCGGCGAACAGGTGGTCGCCCCGCAGCCGCAGCCCTACGATCGCGCGACGCAGGAGCGCCGCGCGAAGCGCGCCCAGAAGGATCTCTCGACGCTGGGCAAGGTCAACCCGCTCGCCCTCGAGGAGTTCGCCGCTCTCGAAGAGCGGTACAACTTCCTCGCGACGCAACTCGAGGATGTCAAGAGCGCGCGCAAGGACCTGCTGGCCGTCGTCGAAGAGGTCGACGCGAGGATCCTGCAGGTGTTCACCGAGCCTACGCCGACGTGGAGCGCGAGTTCGAGCAGGTGTTCGCAAAGCTGTTCCCCGGCGGCGACGGCCGACTTGTCCTCACCGACCCGAAGGACATGCTCACGACGGGCATCGAGGTGGAGGCCCGGCCCCCTGGCAAGAAGGTCAAGAGGTTGTCGCTGCTGTCCGGTGGTGAGAAGTCACTGACTGCCGTTGCGATGCTCGTGGCGATCTTCCGTGCCCGGCCCTCCCCGTTCTACGTCATGGACGAGGTGGAGGCAGCGCTCGACGACACGAACCTGCGGAGGCTGATCGGGTTGTTCGAGCAGCTGCGCGAGAAATCGCAGCTGATCGTCATCACCCACCAGAAGCCGACGATGGAGGTCGCGGACGCGCTGTACGGCGTCAGTATGCGAGGTGACGGCATCACCCGCGTGATCTCCCAGCGTCTGCGCGGCAGAATGTCACGACACCGGTCCCTGAACCGGAAGGCGAGCTCCAGGCCTGACAGTATGGGTGCGTGAGTACCGGAGCCTGGATAATCATCGCGGCCGCCCTCGCGGTTGTTCTCGTCGCGCTCGTCGTGGGTCTGACGCTCTATCGGCGACGGCAGGTGTCGCTGACGGCGCAGGAGACCCCGCAGCTCGACACGGCGGAAGCAAGGATCGCTCGGGCGGTTACAAAGCGCAGAGCGGATTCAGTTTCAGCAGGGTGCGACTGCCACCGCACCACCACAACCGGTCGAACGGCCGGCACCGAAACCCGCGCCGACACCGCCGCCGGAGCCTCGCACCGTGCCGTTGCCGGAGGAGGTCACCGAGGCGCCGCCTTCCACACGG
>BBEG01000733.1 GCA_001312645.1 Rhodococcus sp. JCM 9791 | reverse complement strand
GGCCTGCTGCGCGGCCTCGAGCAACGCGATCTTCTCGGCGGCCGCGGGATCCGGATCGCCGATGCTGTAGGTGCGGGTCGAATCGGAGTTGTAGCCCGGCTCCACCGGGCCCCCGATGTCGATGACCACGATGTCCCCGGTGGTGATGACCCGGTCGGACACCTCGTGGTGCGGGTCGGCGCCGTGCGGACCCGACCCGACGATCACGAATGCCGCCTCGGTGTGACCTTCGGCGATGATCGCGGCGGAGATGTCCGCCGCGACCTGCGCTTCGGTGCGGCCCGGGCGCAGCCATTCCCCCATCCGGGCGTGCACGCGGTCGATGGCGGCGCCGGCGCGGCGCAATGCCTCGATCTCGTCACTGTCCTTGATCATGCGCAGATCCCGGATCACCGGCGTCGCGAGCACCGGGACGTGATCGAATGTTGCGGCAAGCGGCACCAGATGCAGCGCCGGCATCGCGTCGGCCACCGCGACCTTCCCCCGGCGGGGACGAATTCCGCGACGATCGCGTACGGGTTCTGCCCGTCCACCCAGTCGCGCACCGGCAGTGCGAGCTCGGTGACAGCGGACTCGTTCAGCGACGCCAGCTCCAAGCGCGGCACGACGACCGCGGTCGGCGACCCGTCGGTGGGTATCACCAGGCAGGTGAGGCGTTCGAACGATTCGGCGCGGGACCCGATCAGATAGCGCAGGTCCGGGCCGGGGGTGATCAGGAGCGCATCGAGTCCGGCGGCGGCGCCGAGTTCGGCGGCGCGGCGCAGTCGGGCTCCGTAGCGGACGGCGGGGAAGCGGGACTCAGCGGTGCTCATGCCGTCGAGCCTAGTGCCCACCGACAGATGGCAGGATGAGGTCCGTGACCGAACCCGACACTTCCGCACTTCCCACCGGGGCGCCGTCGCTGATGCTGCTCGACAGCGCAGGCCTGTGGTTCCGCGCGTTCTACGGCGTGCCCGATTCCCTCACCGGCCCCGACGGCACCCCCGTCAACGCGATCCGCGGGTTCGTCGACATGGTCGCGACGCTGATCAAACGCAGGCGGCCCACCCGAATGGTCGCCTGCCTGGATCTGGATTGGCGGCCCGCATTCCGGGTCGCGGCGGTGCCCAGCTACAAGGCGCACCGCGTCGCCGCCGGATCTACCGACGGCACCGTCGAAGACGTCCCGCCCGCGCTGATCCCGCAGATCCCCGTGATCCTCGACATCCTCGCTGCCGCAGGGATCGCCACCGGCGGCGCCGACGGGTTCGAAGCCGACGACGTGATGGGCACCCTCGCTGCCACCGAACGCACCGATCCGGTGGTGGTGGTCAGCGGTGACCGCGATCTGCTGCAGGTCGTCACCGACAGCCCGGTACCCGTGCGGGTGCTGTATGTGGGTCGAGGGCTGTCGAAAGCCGAGTTGTACGACCCGGCGCTGGTC
>BBEG01000732.1 GCA_001312645.1 Rhodococcus sp. JCM 9791 | reverse complement strand
ATCGGCGACCCGGCCGGCGTCGCGGCCGACACCCCGCAGCGACGCCGACGACAGGCTGCGTTGCCATTCGAGGCCGACATACCCGAGACCGGCGTGGGTGGTCGAGATGCCCTGCCGGTGGAGAGGCCGGTCAGTGCCGTCGAGGCCGGTCAGATACGGCAGGTGCGGGCGGTAACCGGTGGCCAACAGCACCGTGTCAGCGGTGGTGGTGCCGTCGGGCCAGGTGACACGGTCGCCGTCGAGACCGGTGAACAACGGTCGCGGCTGCGGATTGCCGCTCGCCAGGGCGCGGCGGTAACGGCCGGTGTCGAGAACCTGCTGGGTCGGCGGGGTGCGCAGCAGTGGCCCGAGAGGAGCGCGATCGAACCCGGTGACCGTCAACCAATAATGCACATCACGTCCGAAAGGTCGCTGCGGCATGAACTTCGGAGGTCGGCGGCTGGCGAGGGTGACGGAGGCGACCTCGGTGAGTTCGGTGGCGATCTGCACAGCGGAGTTACCGGCACCGACCACGATGATGTTCTGACCGGCCAGCGCAGCAGGCTCGCGGTAGTCGCTGGTGTGCAGCACCGTGCCGCCGAAGGTGTCCAGACCCGGCAGTGGTGGGATATTCGGGGACCCGAAGTAGCCGGTGGCCGCGATCAGGATCGGCGCGGTGACACTATCGCCAGCGGCGGTGTGGGCGGTGTAGACGCCCCGCTCGCAGGTGACGGTCTCGACGCGGGAACCGGTCACGATGTCGACGTCGAGTCCGGCGGCGTAGCGGCGCAGATAGTCGATCACCTCGTCGCGCCGCGGATAGCGGTCCGGATCGCCGGGAAACGCCACGCCCGGTAGGGCGCTGTATTTCGCCGGGGAGAACAGGGTCAGGCTGTCGTAGTAGTGCGGCCACGCCCCGACCGGCTCGTCGCCGGCTTCGAGCAGTCCGGTGCGCAGGCCTCGAGCAGACAGGGCGTGGGCGGCGGCGAGGCCGGACTGGCCACCGCCGACGACGAGAGCGTCATAGTCGGTCATGGTTTTCCTTCGAGGGTGTCGGTGGTGGTCAGGCGCGGCACGGACGCGACCGCGAGGAGCGCGGCGATCACGGCAACGACTGCGAGGACGAGGTAAGCGGTGGCGTAGCTGCCGGTCGCCGACGCCAGGGCGGTTCCCGCCCACGGCGCCAACGCCATCACCACCACGATCGGGGCGGACATCAGCCCCCGAGCCGGCCGTAGTGGGTCGAGCCCCACCGGTCGGTGATGGCGGTGGCCTGGATCAAGGTGAACAATCCGCGCACCAGTCCCGCGCCGATCGCCGCGCCGATCAACGCAGCGGCCGTGGTCACGACGCCGAGGATCGCGGTGGTCGCCGCAGTCCCGGCCAGGATCACCACGATGCGGCTGCGGACGCTGGTGCGGGCGACCAGGGGCAGGTAGCCG
>BBEG01000731.1 GCA_001312645.1 Rhodococcus sp. JCM 9791 | reverse complement strand
CGCGACGAGTCCGTACGCCGCCGCGCGTCGTTCCGGTGGGAAGTTCGCAGCGACGAGCGACACGATCGCAGGCATGATCAGCGCCGCGCCGATGCCCTCGAGCAGACTCCACCCCACCAGAAGGATCAACAGATTCGGGGCAAGACCGGTGACGAGCGAGCCGACACCGTAGATCACGAGACCGATGCCGAAGGCTCGTCGTCGTCCGAGTGCGGTGCCGATCTTGCCGCCGGTGATCATCAGCGACGCCATCACCAGCGTGTACAGCGTGATCGCGGTCTGGATGCCGGTGATCGTCGTACCCAGATCCTGTGCGACCGTCGCCATCGACACGTTCATCACCGAACTGTCGAGCGTCATGAGGAATTGGCCGGATGCCAACACCGCCAGGACGACGGCGGATCCGGATCGAGTGTCCGACCCGGAATCGACACCATCCGAATCGCAACCAGTACTCATGGTGAACCGGCTTTCGAGTTCAGAAGCGAATCCCGCAGTGTTCACAAAATACAGCAGTTCGGGGCGCTGACGGAGAGACTCGATCGAATTCCGCGCCGAGCCCGCGCGGGCAAATTCGGTCGCGTTCTGTCGGTGCCTGATGCACACTGGGCGAGCACCCAAATCCAGGGGAGAACATATGGCCGACGCCATTGTCGTAGAAGGATTGATCAAGAGGTTCGGGGATTTCACCGCGCTGGACGGAATCGATCTTCATGTTCCGGAGGCACGATCACCGCGCTCCTCGGCCCTAATGGCGCCGGGAAGACCACCGCGATCCGCGTGCTGACCACGTTGCTCGTCCCCGACGGTGGCCGCGCCGAGGTTGCCGGATTCGATGTGGTCTCCGAGGCCGCAGCATTGAGAACACAGATCGGGGCGTCCGGTCAATACGCAGCGGTCGACGAATACCTCACCGGGTACGAGAATCTCGAAATGGTCGGGCGCCTCTACCATCTCGGTGTCAAGCGAAGCCGTGAGCGGGCACGCGAGCTGCTCGGCCGATTCGACCTCGTCGACGCAGGCGATCGCCCGGTGAAGACCTACTCGGGTGGTATGCGGCGCCGGCTCGACCTCGCGGGTGCACTGGTCGCCGAGCCGCCCGTGCTGTTCCTCGACGAGCCCACCACGGGGCTCGACCCCCGTGCCCGCCTCGATCTGTGGGACATCATCGAGAAGCTCGTCGAACGTGGCACCACCCTGCTGCTCACCACGCAGTACATGGACGAGGCAGAACGACTGGCCGACCGGATCGTCGTGATCGACCGGGGCACCATCATCGCCCGCGGTACCGCCGACGAGCTCAAGTCGCTCGTCGGCGGGGAACGCATCGAGCTGGTGGTGCCCGACGCTGGGCAGCTCGAGACCGCGCGTGAGGCTCTCGCGGAGCTGGCAGCCGGAGACATCCGCATCGAATCGGGCCGGGTGG
>BBEG01000730.1 GCA_001312645.1 Rhodococcus sp. JCM 9791 | reverse complement strand
CTGCTTGCCGCACACGCACAGACGTATCGCGTGGCAGTGCGAGACCGCGGCGAAGCACTCACCTACCGCGAGCTCGACGGCCGCTCCGACGAATTGGCCCATCGCCTCGTCGCCGCCGGTGCCGGCCCCGAAGATCGCGTCGCGGTGCTGCTGCCCCGCTCGATCGACTCCGTGATCGCGCTGTGGGCCGTCGCGAAGACCGGCGCCGCCTACACCCCGATCGACCCCGAACTTCCCGAGCTCCGCCTCGCCGAACTTCTCGCCGATGTGCAGGTGGCTGTCGTGGGCGAGCACCCGGAACTGCCCGAGCACCTCACCCGCGTCGCGCCCACCTCCGACAATGAGTCGCCGGAGAAGTTCACCGCCGAGCACCGGCTGCGCCCGCTGCATCTCGACAACCCCGCGTGGGTGATCTACACGTCCGGCTCCACCGGCACACCGAAGGCCGTCGCCGTCGGGCACCGGGGGATCGCTGCGCTGGTGACCACGCTGCGCGACCGCTACAGCGCCGACGCGAACTCGCGCGTGCTGCACCTCGCCGCACCCAGCTTCGACGCATCGATCCAAGAACTGCTGCTCGCCTTCGACTCCGGTGCCACCGTCGTCATCTGCCACCCGACGCCGTCGGTGGCCCCGCCCTCGCGACACTGCTGCGCGCCGAACGCGTCACCCACGCCATCACCGCGCCCGCCGTCCTCGCCGTCACCCCCGAACACGGGTTGCCCGATCTGACGATGCTCGATGCCGGTGGTGAATCACTGCCGCAGGCCGTCGCCGACCGCTGGTCGCCGGGCCGCACCATGCTCAACGCCTACGGGCCGACGGAAACCACCGTCCTCGCAACGCTGAGCGCACCGCTCGAACCCGGAGCCGGTGTTCCCATCGGGCGACCCATCGACGGTATGACCGCAATGGTCCTCGATTCCCGCCTGCACCCGGTGCCCGTCGGAGTGTCCGGCGAGCTGTACCTCGGGGGAGATGCCGTGGCCCGCGGCTACCTCGGCGCACCGGCACTCACCGCCGAACGCTTCATTGCGTCGCCGTTCGGTGGTCGCATGTATCGCACGGGCGACGTGGTGCGCTGGCATTCCAACGGGCAGCTCATCTTCCTGGGCCGCGCTGATCAGCAGGTGAAGATCCGTGGCCGCCGCATCGAGCTCGGCGAAATCGAAACGGCCCTCACCTCGTTCGCCGCCGTGCGCGCCGCCACCGTCGTGGTGCGCGGCGGGCACCTCGCCGCGTATGTGGTGGGTGAGGTGGATACAGCCGATCTGACCATCCACCTCGCCGAACAACTTCCCGGCTACCTGCGGCCCAGATCGATCACCGTGCTCGATGCCCTGCCGCTCACCCCGGGCGGCAAGGTCGACCACCGCGAACTGCCCGCCCCGGTGGCGGCTTCCGCCGGGTCGAAGCCGCTGAGCGGG
>BBEG01000729.1 GCA_001312645.1 Rhodococcus sp. JCM 9791 | reverse complement strand
TCGTCGAGCCCGCCTTCGGGGCCGACGACGAGGACCAGTTCGGGCGCCTCGGAAAGAGGCAACGCCGAGAACGGGACGGTGGCCGATTCGTGCAGCACCGCGACGACGCCACCGCCTTCGACGGTCTCCCGCACCCGGGACACCACGTCAGCGGTGCGGTGCAGTGAGTCCACCTCGGTACGTAGGCCCGACGGGACTGCTTCGCCGCGGCCGTCGCCGCCGCCTTCCACTTCGCCAAACCCTTGTCCGCCTTGGAATCCCACCGCGCAACGCAGCGCGACGACTGCATGGCACGAACCCGTCGGCACCCGCTCCGTCGCAAGTTCGACGGCGAGCTCCGACCGATCGGATTTCGGGAGGGCCTGCACGACGGTCACGGTCGGTCGCGGCGGTTCGATCGTGCCGCGCCCGAGCACGGTGGCCTCGAGCCGGTCCTTCGCCACCGCCGTCACTTCGACGTCGGCGACGCCACCCCGCCCGTCGGAGAGCACGAGCCGTTCTCCTACGGAGATGCGGCGCACCGTCGCCGCGTGACGACCCTCTTTGCCGTCGAGGACGGCGATCGACCGGTCTCGGGCAGGGGGTCGAGATAGAACAGCGTCGCGGCCACCGTGGTTGCCTAGCGGACGTTGAACGCGTCGCGCAGACGCGAGAACAGGCCCGACGAATGCTGAGACGACTTCGATACGACCTCGACGCGGTCCCGATCGCTCATCGTGCGGTATTCGTCGAGCAGCTTGGTCTGCTTGTGATCGAGCTTGTTCGGCACCACCACTTCGAGGTGCGCGTGGAGGTCGCCGCGCGCGCCCGAGCGCAGTTTCGGCATTCCGTGCCCGCGGATCACCGACACCGAGCCTGGCTGGGTTCCGGCGTCGATGGTGATGTCGATGGACCCGTCGAGGATCGTCTCGAGGCCGACCGAAGTTCCCAGCGCCGCGTCGACCATCGGCACGCGGATGGTGCAGTGCAGGTCGTCGCCGTCACGGACGAAGATGTCGTGCTGCTGCTCTTGGACCTCGACGTACAAGTCGCCGGCCGGGCCGCCGCCCGGGCCGACCTCACCCTGCGCCGCGAGGCGGATGCGCATTCCGTTGCCGACGCCTGCGGGGATCTTCACCGTGATCTCGCGGCGTGCCCGCACCCGCCCGTCGCCGCCGCACTTGTGGCAGGGGTCGGGGATGGTCTCGCCGGCCCCACGACACGTGGGGCACGGCCGGGAGTCATGACCTGACCGAGGAACGAACGCTGGACCGACTGCACTTCACCGGCACCGCCACACGTCTCGCATCGGACGGGCTTGGAATCGCCGTGGGTACCGGAACCGGTGCACGAATCGCACAGGATCGCGGTGTCGACGGTCACGCTCTTCGTGACTCCCCGCGCGCATTCGTCCAGTGTCAGGCGGGTGCGTAGCAGCGAGTCGGCACCCGGCTGGACGCG
>BBEG01000728.1 GCA_001312645.1 Rhodococcus sp. JCM 9791 | reverse complement strand
CCGTGGTCGGGGGTGCCCTCGACAGCGTCCAGATGCGCCGCGAGGTCCCGCACGGTGGGATGCTCGAACAGGGCGCGCACGGGGATGTCGCGGCCCAGGTGTTCGCCGAGGCGGGCGACGGCGCGCGTCGCGATCAGTGAGTTGCCGCCGATGTCGAAGAAACTGTCGGTGGCCGAAAGGGTGTCGAGTCCGAGCAGTTCGCTCAGGTGCTCGGCCAGAACGGTTTCGAGTCCCTCGGTGGGCGGCTGGTGGTCGGTGCCGGTGCGGGTCAGATCCGGTACGGGTAGGGCATTGCGGTCGAGTTTCCCGACGGGCGTCAGGGGGATCTCGTCGAGTACGGTGATGAAGGTCGGCACCATGTGCGCAGGAAGTCGCTGCGCCACATGGTTTTTGAGGGATTCCCGGTCGAGGGTTCCGGGAGCGGTCGGGTGGCAGTGCGCGACGAGTACGGTCTCGCCCGACGGGGCGATGTGCGCGACGGTCACAGCGAACCCGACGTCGGGATGGGTGGACAGGGCGGCGTCGATCTCGCCGAGTTCGACACGGAACCCGCGGATCTTGACCTGGAAATCGGACCGGCCCACATATTCGAGCTCGAGCCGGCCCGCCGGGTCACCGACCCACCGCACCACATCCCCGGTGCGATACATCCGCTCCCCCGCCCGGCCGTACGGATCGGCGACGAACCGGCCTGCTGTCAGGTCCGGCCGCGCGTGATAACCACGCGCCAGTCCGGTACCGGCGAGGTAGAGCTCACCGGCCACCCCGACGGGGACGGGCCGCAGCAACTCGTCGAGGATCACGGCGTGCACCCCACGCAGCGGCGGCCCGAGGGTCAGGGTGCTGTCGTGGTGCAGCGGGTCGCTGATCGCGGCCATGATCGTGGTTTCGGTGGGCCCGTAGGCGTCGACGAGGCGCCGGCCGGTACCCAGGCGTCGAGCAGATCCACCGGCCAGGCTTCGCCGCCGACGGCGAGTTCGACGAGCGCGGTCAGGTCGGCGGGATCGAGGGAGGCGAGGGCGGCGGGGGTGATGAAACCGTGGGTGACGGCGTGCTCGGCGAGGAACCGGCCGAGTTCGGCGCCCGTACAACTCCGGGGGCACCACGACGAGGGTGGCGCCGGATCCGAAGGCCAGCAGGTATTCGAATATCGACGCGTCGAAGCTCGGTGACGAGAAGTGCATGACCTTCGAGCCCGGCCCCGCACCGAAACGCTCGCGCTGGTCGAGCGCGAAATTGTGCAGGCTGCGGTGTGTGGTCACCACCCCCTTGGGGCGGCCGGTGGAACCGGAGGTGTAGATCAGGTAGGCGGTGTGGTCGAGGCGCAGCGGCATCCGCCGGTCGGCGTCGGTGATCGGTGCGGTGACGCCGGTGCGCGTGTCGGTGTGGAGGTCGCTGCTGTGGAGGTCGAGCCATCGCACCGTGTCGGGCAACCCGC
>BBEG01000727.1 GCA_001312645.1 Rhodococcus sp. JCM 9791 | reverse complement strand
CGTGATCACCGACAGGTGGTACGGCAGACGAACCAACAGCAGCGCGTCGATCACCGCGGGGGCGGCGGCGAGGTAGCCGAGCCGACCACCGGCGAAAGCGAATGCCTTGCTCATGGTGCGCGAGACGATGATCTTCGCCGGGTACTCGTCGATCAGCGCCAGCGCGCTCGGCACTGCAGAGAACTCGGCGTATGCCTCGTCGACGATCACGATGCCCGGAGCGGCGTCGAGGATCGGACGCAGCTCGTCGAGCGGGATGCTGTGGCCTGTCGGATTGTTCGGACTCGTGACGAACACGACGTCGGGCTGCCGGTCGCGGATCGCGGCGACGGAAGCTCGATGTCGAGGGTGAAGTCGTCTCGCCGGTAGGTGGGCCACCACTCGGTCTGTGTTCCGTCGGCAATGATCGGGTGCATCGAATACGAGGGCACGAAACCCATTGCGCTGCGGCCCGGCCCGCCGAACGCCTGCAGAATCTGCTGCAGCACCTCGTTGGATCCGTTTGCCGCCCACACATTCTCGAGCCCGACCGCGACACCGGTCTGCCGAGTGAGGTACGCGGCGAGATCGGTGCGCAGGGCGACGGCGTCGCGGTCGGGATAGCGTGCAGTCGAGTCGCTGCCTCGCGGACCGATTCCGCGACGTCGTCGACAAGGGCCTGCGTCGGCGGGTGCGGGTTCTCGTTCGTGTTGAGCTGGACGGGCACCGTCAGTTGCGGAGCACCGTACGGCGATTTGCCGCGCAGGTTCTCGCGCAGGGGCAGGTCGTCGAGTGTGACGAAACCACCCGGAATCGCCGCGTTCACTTCAGTGCCTCGAAGCGCAGTCGCACGGCCTCGCCGTGTGCGGGCAGATCCTCGGCGTTCGCGAGAGTGATCACGTGGCCGGACACGTCCTTCAGGGCTGCCTCGGTGTAGTCGACGACATGGATTCCACGCAGGAAGGTCTGCACGCTGAGGCCGGATTGGTGCCGCGCGCAGCCCGCGGTGGGGAGCACGTGGTTCGAGCCGGCGCAGTAGTCGCCGAGTGAGACCGGGGCCCACGGGCCGACGAAGATCGCGCCGGCCGCCCGAACCTGTGCGGCAACGTCGGATGCGTTCTCCGTCTGGATTTCGAGGTGCTCGGCCGCGTAGGCGTTGACCACGTTCAGGCCTTGCGCGATGTCGTCGACCAGCACGATGCCGGACTGGCTTCCGGACAGCGCGGTCGCGACGCGTTCGCGGTGCTTGGTGAGTTCGAGCTGTGCGGCGAGCGCGGTGTCGACAGCGTCGGCGAGTTCGGGGCTCGTGGTCACGAGGACGGACGCGGCCATGACGTCGTGTTCGGCCTGGCTGATCATGTCGGCCGCGACGTGCACGGCGTCGGCCGTGTGGTCGGCGAGGATCGCGATCTCGGTGGTAGGCCCGCCTCGCGTCGATGCCGACCACCGAGCGGCACAGCCG
>BBEG01000726.1 GCA_001312645.1 Rhodococcus sp. JCM 9791 | reverse complement strand
CGTTGATCGCGCCCATCAGCGCGACTGCGACGGCGGACTGCGCGGCGAGAACACGGTGCGAGAGCGCATCCCGACCGTTCAGATACCGCACCAGGGCAGCAGCACCCACGGAGCGAGCATCAGCGGATGCGCTTCCGACGAGATGGATCCGAGGTCGTCAGGACGCGCGGCGACAGCACGAACACGATCGCTGCGATCACCCGCGAACTGCGGCTGCCGACTCCGAGCGCTTCGGCGAGCCGGATCAGACCCCAGAAACCCGCGACGAGCAGCAGCATCCACCACAGGCGCTGAGTGATCCACGGGGGGATGTGCAGAAGCTGTCCGAGAGCGAAGAACGAACCGTGTGGGAAGAAATACCCGTACGCCTGGTTCTGTACCTGCGAGCGGTGCCAGGCTGCTCCACTGGTGAGCCGCGCGCGTGAGGAAACCGATCGGGTTCTGCGTCAGGTCGTACTTGGTGTCAGCAACGATCAGGCCGGGAACCTGCGCGAACGACAGAACGAACGCGATGGCGGTGACAACATACAGCCACCGCCGCGACAGTGGTTCCGCGTTCGGTGAAGTCTCGGCGCCGGGAGGTTCTGCAGCGCCGTGCGTACGTGAACTCGAAGCGTTGCCGGCGCCGTCAGCGGCTGCCGTACTCAACCTGGTTCAGGAGGGACGAATCAGCGTTACCGCTGCGATCGATCTCGGGACGAGAGTTCTCGGATACCGCAGCCGTGACTCCGAATACGGCGACAGCGCCGACCACGACGCCGGCCAACGCGCTGATCAAGCCTGGCCCCAGGAACTTCCCCATACCCAACTCCCCATCATCGATCGACTCACGTCGTTTGGTTCCGCGTCAAGGTATCACCCCGGGTAGCGGAGACGGTGCCAGCGCACCGTCCGAGCGGCTCAGAGTCCGATGGTGCCCAACAGCGTGCGCAGTTTCGCGGTGGTCTCGGCGAGTTCGTCGTCGGGATCGGACTCGGCGACGATGCCACCGCCTGCCCACGCGAGGGCCCGCAGCCCGTCGGAGCTGATCTCGGCGCAGCGGATCGCGACGAGCCAATCCCCGTCGCCGTTCGAGTCGCACCAGCCGACCGCGCCGCCGTAGAAACGGCGGTTTCCTTCCGTTGCCCGGATCGCCGCGAGAGCCGCCTCGGTGGGTGTTCCCGCGACCGCAGGTGTCGGGTGCAGCGCAGCAGCGACGGTGAGCGCGTCGGTAACCGGATCGCGCAGTGTGCCGGTGATCGGGTCGCGAGGTGCCACACGTCCGGCGTCGACGTCAGCTCCCGTCCGGCGGGGATGTCGAGGTCGCTGCACAGTGGGGTCAGCCGCGCCCGGATCCAGTCGACGACGAACGCGTGCTCGGCGAGGTTCTTCGGCGACGCCAGCAGCGTCTCACCGGCCTTGCGGTCGGCATCCGGATCGGCGTGGCGGGCGGCGGTGCCGGCGAG
>BBEG01000725.1 GCA_001312645.1 Rhodococcus sp. JCM 9791 | reverse complement strand
CGGTCGACCCGATCCGGTCTCCGGAGGTGTAGTCGAGCGCGCTCCACCCGCCGAGCGACATTCCTACCAGGGCGGTACTGGTCAGGCCGAGTCCGTCGAGCACGTCGTCGAGCCACAGCGCGACCGCATCGGTGTCGAGGCGTGGGCGGGACCGGGCACTCAGGCCCGGTTCGCCCACCATGTCCACAGCGTATACGCGGAAATCCCGGGACCAGGACTCGATATCGCCCTGCCACGTCGACGAGTTCGCACCGGACCCGTGTAGCAGCACCACTGGGGGCGCATCGGCGGGACCGCAGGCGAGGGCGAACGTCTCGCCCTCCCTGGTGCCGATCCTCAGATTCTCCGCGGGTACGGGCCACGCGTCGAGTTGTTCGAGGTAGCGCTGGATCATCCGGCGGGCGCGGCCTCGGACCGGTAGATGGTGCTCATGAGTCGAGCACCGCCTCGACGGATTCCAGCAGTCGAGCGGTGTCGGCGAGGCCACCGAGGATGACGACCTTCATGCGACCGCGCTGCTCGTCGTAGATCGTGTCCAGGCGCAGTGTCGTGCCCTCGTCGCGATGTGCCACCGACGCGTGAGCAGTGTGCTGAGCCGATAGGCAGTGTGGGGGTCGACGGCGTCGATCTCGATGATGCTCGACACCTCGCTGTGCCGCATGGTCGAGGTGCTGTCGCTGAGCGGTGGTGGCACCGGGCGGCCGGTGAACGCCTCGAGGTCGTCGTGGGCGATCCGGTACTGCTTGCCGATGCGCACGGCGGGGAGCTTCCCGTCGCGCACGTAGTTGCGGACGGTGCGCACGTGCAGCCCCAGGCGTTCTGCGACCTGGTCCACTGAGTACAAAACTTCAGGCATGAAACAACCCTATCGTCCCCTATAAGATGTATCAATGGGGAACGATAGGGTTGTTTGTGGAATGTTGCGAGCGGGTGTCAGGCGTCGCGGTTGCGGGACGTCTGATCGACGGCCGGGAACACCTCTGTCGGCGCCTCGTCGTTGCGCCAGGCCTCCGTCGCGGCGGTGCCGTGGATCGAGTCCGTGGCGGTGCCGTGGATCGAGTCCGTGGCGGTGCCGTGGATCGAGTCCGTGGCGGTGCCGTGGATCGAGTCCGTGGCGGTGTCCTGAGAGGCCCCTCGGGTGGAGGCGGCCATCGCGGGTTCGCGCTCCGGACGGTTCGAGTGGTCGGACCAGTCGTCGTCGCCGGACTTGTCGTGACGGACCAGGAATCGGCCGACTGCGACCGCGGCCATCGCAGGAAGGAACACCAGCAGCACGGTGAAGGCGGCGCCGGAGGTCAGTTCGAAGAACAACGACTTCACGCCCACCGGGATGGAGGTGGCGGTGTCGACCAGCCATGTCACGAAGCCACCGACGAGGCCCGTGACCGCACCGGCGGCGAGCCACCGCATCGTCAGATCGTCGCCGTCGTCGCGTCCGGGTGGGCGCGACGGTC
>BBEG01000724.1 GCA_001312645.1 Rhodococcus sp. JCM 9791 | reverse complement strand
CGGTGAGGACACCACCGCCGCGACCCCGCTCAGCAATTCGTCCTGCTGCTCGTCGGTGGCCAGCGCGAGTACGGGCAGCACACCGAACCCGATGGTGGGCAGCACCGGGATCAGCGCCGCAACGCGGCGACCTCGGTGAGGACGGTGAGCGCCTCGGCAACTCCGAGCCCGGAGCCACCGAGCCGTTCAGGCAATGCCAGGGAGAGCAGATCCGCACCGGCGAGCGCGGACCACAGTTCGTCGGAGCCCAGACCCCGACCGAGCAGGTCGGCGGCGACTCCGGCCACTTCCTCCTGCGTCTCGTCACGTGCGAAATCCACCGTAACCACCTTCTAATTAGAACGTGTTCTAGTTGTAGCACTATTTCGATGTCTACGAAACCGCCGTCGGCTCGTATCGTGCATGACCCGACACGCCGACGGCGAGCCCGTCCCGACCTTCGGGACTCGCCGCACCCCGACCTCCGACCTCGTCAACTCCTGGTCAGTTCCTGGGCAGTCCCAGAAGGCGTTCGGCCGCGACGGTGAGCAGGATCTGCTCCGTACCGCCTGCGATCGTCAGACAGCGCAGATTGAGATACTCGCGCGTGAGTGGACCCTCCACCCATCCGGCCTCCCCCGCGAGATCCATCGTGAGCTCCGCGGTGTCCTGACGCTGACGCACTCCGATCAGCTTCCGCACGCTCGACGCCGGGCCGGGATCCTGACCCTCGAGCTGCGCGAGAGTGGTACGCATGTCCAGCAGCGAACCGACCAGCGCCTCGCCGATCTGAGTACCGATCCGGTCGTCGGCCACCGCGTCGCCGGGTGCAGCCGAGGCGAGGAGTTCTTCGATTGCGGGGCCGAGCGACGATTTCCCGCCCATCGCGACCCGCTCGTTCGCGAGCGTGGTCCGTGCGAGTTTCCAGCCGCCGCCGAGCGAACCGACAACACACTCGTCGGGCACGAACACCGAGTCGAGGAACACCTCGTTGAACAACGCGTCGCCGGTGATCTCCCGAAGCGGTGCCACAGTGATGCCCGCGGACTTCATGTCGACGAGGAAGTAGGTGATGCCCTTGTGTTTCGGAGCGTCCCGGTCGGTGCGGGCCAGGCAGATGGCCCAGTCGGCCTCGTGTGCAAGTGAGGTCCACACCTTCTGCCCCTGCAGCGTCCAGCCGCCGTCGACCTTTTCCGCGGTGGTGCGCAGGGCCGCGAGGTCGGATCCGGCGCCGGGCTCGGAGAAGAGCTGACACCACACGATTTCGCCGCGCAAGGTGGGCATCGCGAAACGTTCGATCTGCTCGGGGGTGCCGTGCTCGAGGACGGTCGGCACCGCCCACCAGCCGATCACCAGGTCCGGCCGCGGGATTCCTGCGGCGGCAAGCTCTTCCTGGATGAGGAGCTGTTCCACCGGGCCGGCCCCGCGCCCGTACGGAGCGGGCCAGTGCGGTGCGAGACAACCGGATTCGGCGAGCG
>BBEG01000723.1 GCA_001312645.1 Rhodococcus sp. JCM 9791 | reverse complement strand
CTCCCGCTGCTGGCCGCGATGCGTCCTCAGCCCGGACTCGCAGAGGCCCTCGAACGTGGCGGTCTACGACTGCGGCGGCGGTCGCCGCTCGTTGTCGCAGCCCTCGAGGTCTTCGACGCGTCCGCTCGCGCCGGGACGAGGAGTGCTGCGTGAACGATGTCCTGGACGCCGAATTACTCGATCGGGTACGCGATCGGCTCGCGGCCGAACCGGGAGATCTGTCACCCGCACGGGTGGCGACCGCGCTGCGAGCCGAAGCCGGTGGAGTGCTCGGCGACACCGATCTTCTCGTCGCCCTACGTCACCTGCAGACCGAGCTCACCGGAGCCGGCCCCCTCGAATCGTTGCTCGCCGACCCTACCGTGACCGACGTACTGGTCACGCCCCCGACAGGGTGTGGGTGGACTGTGGTAGCGGCCTGGCGCTCACGTCGGTGACGTTTCCGGACGAGGCTGCCGTCCGGCGTCTCGCGCAACGTCTCGCACTGTTCGCCGGGCGTCGGCTCGACGACGCGCAGATGTGGGTCGACGGCCGCCTCCCCGGGCACGGCGAGTTCGGCGTCCGCCTGCACGCAGTGCTCGCCCCCGTCGCACAAGGCGGAACGTGCCTGTCGCTGCGTGTGCTGAGACCGGCGACGCAAGGGCTCGACGCGTTGGTCGAGCGCGGAGCGGTGCATCCAGACGCCCACCGGTTGCTCCGTCGGATCGTGTCGGGGCGCGTGGCCTTCCTCGTAGTCGGCGGGACCGGCGCGGGAAAGACGACGATGTTGGCGGCGCTCCTCGGCGCGGTCGCCCCCGGAGAACGAATCGTATGCGTCGAGGACGCAGCCGAACTCGTGCCGGATCACCCGCACGTAGTGCGTCTCGTCGCTCGCGCACCGAACGTCGAGGGCGTCGGGGAGGTCACCGTGCGTGATCTCGTGCGTCAGGCATTGCGGATGCGGCCGGACCGGATCGTCGTCGGTGAGGTGCGGGGCGCCGAGGTGGTCGATCTCCTCACAGCGCTGAACACAGGTCATGACGGCGGTGCGGGCACCGTCCACGCGAACTCACCCGACGAGGTGCCTGCCCGACTCGAAGCACTCGCAGCGTTGGGCGGACTCGATCGCGCCGCCCTGCACAGCCAGCTTGCCGCCGCCGTCCAGGTGATCCTGCACGTCCATCGTGCTCCCGACGGAACCAGGAGACTCGTCGAGATCGGAGTGGTCGAACGCGACCCGGTCGCGGGGATTCTGGTGGTGCCCGCGTGGACGTACGCCGGCGGAACCGGTTCCGGTTCGGAACGGCTCGAACGGATCCTGCGGTTGAGGGAGGGGTCGTGACCGTATCGATCCTGTTCCTGGCGGCCGCCGTCCTCGCTGCTCCCGGTTCCGACGCGCGCCGACGCTCGAACGACGTGCCATCGCATCACCGACGATGCGGCGTCGACCGGATCGAGTGCTCTGCGCGGTGGTCGTGGCGTCG
>BBEG01000722.1 GCA_001312645.1 Rhodococcus sp. JCM 9791 | reverse complement strand
CGACCGCGGCGCGGGCGCGTGCCGTATCGGTGTCCACATCGAGGACCAGCCGACCGCGGTCGAGCACGAGTACGTGTTCGAGAAGGTCGGCGACCTCGTCGATGAGGTGTGTCGACAGGACGATCGTGCGTGGGTGCGCGGCGTAGTCGGTGATCAACTCGTCGTAGAACATCTTCCGCGCGACGGCGTCGAGTCCCAGGTAGGGCTCGTCGAAGACGGTCAGCGGAGCACGCGAGGCCAAACCGACGACGATCCCCAGTGCGGAGGTCATACCGCGCGACAACTTCTTGACCCGGCGGTTCTCGGGGAGCGAGAACTCGCGGAGAAGATGGTGCGCGTAGTCGCTGTCCCACAGGGGGAACAGGAGTTCCGATGAGCTGAGTACGTGTTCGACGCGGACCGAGTCGGGATAGCTCGGGGTGTCCGCGACGAAACACATCTGCTGCATGATCGCGGCGTTCTCGTACGGATCGGTTTCGAACACCTCGATCCGGCCGGCGCTCGGGAGCGTCTGCCCGGTGAGGATCTGCATGAGGGTGGTCTTCCCCGCGCCGTTGCGGCCGAGCAGTCCGTAGATGGTGTGGTGCTGCAGTTCGAAATCCACGTCGTCGAGCGCGGCGACGGTGCCGAACTGCTGCCGCAGCCCGAGTGCGCGGACGAGTGGGGGAGTGGGCGTGTCGGACATCAGGTCTCCCAGTTGTCGAGCATCGATTTGAGTTCTTCGGTCGTGACCCCGAGCTTGTCCGCTTCGCGGAGGAGCGGGGCGATGTACTGGAGTGCGAACCGTTCGCGGCGACGTGCCCTGAGGGTGTCGCGGGCGCCGGTGCTGACGAACATGCCGATTCCGCGTTTCTTGTAGAGAATTCCGTCGGAGACCAGGGCATTGAGGCCCTTTGCGGCCGTGGCCGGGTTGATGCGGTGAAAGGTCGCGAGTTCGTTCGTCGATGGCGCCTGCTCCTCTTCGCGAAGTGACCCGTCGATGATCGAGTTCTCCACGAGTTCCGCAATCTGGCGGAACAGTGGTTGCCCACCGTCGGTCAGCATGAGTTCGACGGCAGGTTCATCGGTTCATTACTCATGTAACTAACCGTAGAGCCGAGCCGGGCGGGATGCAATGCCCGATGCGGGATGTTCCGGCGTGTAGCGTTTGGCCGCATGGAAACCAGGACGGTGAGCGCCCCAGGGGGGAGCGTTCGGGTGTATGTCGGGGGGCCGGACAGTCGGCATACGGTGCTGCTGCTTCCCGACGCAGGGGAGTCGGCAGATGTGTACGACGTCGTGTGCGAGCGACTGCACAACTCGGATCTACGCACGGTCGTCGTCGATCACATCGACGGACTCGCCCCGTCGGACGTCTTCGCGATACTCGATGACCTGACGCTGCCGTGGGTGCATCTCGTGGGCAGCGGAGCCGGAGCCGAACTCGCGTGGGCGGTCGCGGCAGGACGGTTCGGGCGGTTCGCGAGTCTCGTCG
>BBEG01000721.1 GCA_001312645.1 Rhodococcus sp. JCM 9791 | reverse complement strand
CGCCGGATCTGTCACCGGTGAAGGCCACCGAATCGGATGTCGTCGAGAAGATCACCGAGCTCGTGTCGGCGGGGTTCGACGTCACCTCCTCGGTGCCGGTCCGCGTGCAGTTGCTCGAGCTGTCCGACACCGAGCACGTACTCGTCCTGGTTCTGCATCACATTGCCGCGGACGGTTTCTCGATGGGACCGCTCACGCGCGACGTCGTCACGGCCTACGCATCCCGCGCCGCGGGTGGTGCGCCCGCATGGGAGCCGCTTCCGGTGCAGTACGCGGATTACGCGTTGTGGCAGCGGGAGGTGCTGGGTGCGGAGGACGATCAGGACTCGGTGATCTCGGCTCAGGTGGCGTTCTGGCGCGACACGCTCGCGGGTGTCCCGGAGCAGCTGGAGCTGCCGTCTGATCGTCCTCGCCCGGCGGTGGAGTCGTATCGTGGTGCAGCGCAGCAGTTCACGATCGGATCCGACCTTCGTGCGGGCATTGCCGATCTGGCGCGTCGTACCGGTACCACCGACTTCATGGTCGTGCACGCAGCGTTGTCGGTGCTTCTCGCACGGTTGGCGGCTACCGACGATGTTGCGATCGGTACTCCGGTTGCGGGTCGCGGTGAGGCTGCACTCGATGATGTGATCGGCATGTTCGTCAACACGTTGGTGTTGCGGACCCGCGTCGACGGCAGTGAGTCGTTCGAGAGGTGCTCTCGCGGGTGCGCGGTAGCGATCTGGATGCGTTCGGTCATGCGGATGTGCCGTTCGAGCGTCTCGTGGAGGTGTTGAATCCGGAGCGTTCGACGGCGCGGCATCCGTTGTTCCAGGTGATGCTCGCGTTCCAGAACCTCGATACCGACTCGCTCGAACTCCCGGACCTGACCGTGTCGGCGCTCAGCACCGATGCCGCGGTGGCGAAGTTCGACCTGCAGGTCACCGTGTCGGACGATACCGCCGACGGTTACCTCGTCGACCTGACCTACGCGACCGACCTGTTCGACGCGCCCACCATGACGGCCTTCGCCGACCGCTTCGTGCGGGTCCTCGACGCGGTCGTCGCAGACCTGCAGGTCAAGGTCGGTGACATCGACCTGCTCGATGGTGATGAGCGGTCTCTGGTGTTGGAGCGGTGGAACGATACTGCGCACGAGGTCGAGTCGTCGTCGACGTTGGTCGATTTGTTCGAGGCGCAGGTGCGTCGGACTCCGGGTGCGGTGGCGCTGGAGTTCGAGGGTCGGTCGTTGACGTTTGCGGAGTTCGATTCTCGTGTGAATCGGGTTGCGCGGCATTTGGTTTCGGTGGGTGTGGGGCCGGAGTCGACGGTGGGTCTGGCGATGCGTCGGTCGTTGGATTTGTTGGTCGGTATGTATGCGATCGTCAAGGCCGGTGGTGCGTATGTGCCGGTGGATCCGGATCAGCCCGCGGATCGGAATGCCTACATTCTGGCTACTGCCGCTCCGGTTGTGGTGTTGACGACGGCGCGTGACGG
>BBEG01000720.1 GCA_001312645.1 Rhodococcus sp. JCM 9791 | reverse complement strand
CCGGTTTCTCGTTCGGCTCCGGAATCGGTGTCGCCGGAGTACCGCTCGCGGTGGTGCTGGCGGCGCAGGCCGTCGGGGCCCTCGGCGAGGAGATCGGGTGGCGCGGCACGCTGCAGCATCTCGCCGAATCACGAATGTCCCGATGGGTAGCGGCCCTGCTTCTCGGCGCGGTGTTCGGCGCGACCCATATCGGCTACTGGTCGGAAGGCCTCCTGTTCGTCGCGGGGTTTGCCCTCTCGACGGCACTGATGGGGCTCGCAATGGTGCTGATCGCCCGGGGCAGTTTCGCGCAGCGCATGATCCCGGCGACGCTCATCCACCTCGGCCTGAACCTGGTGACGGCCGACGCCGGCGGCTTCGACAACCCGTGGCTGCTGATCGCACCGGCCGCAGCAGCAACTGCGGTCGTTCTCATCGCCGCGCGGATGACGAAATCCGATCCGGCGCGCGTCCGGCGTCCCGCATCCGCCCCCACCGAGTGGACGAGGTCTTAGGCTCGCACAATGGCAGATATGACGGTGGATATTCGGTCCCCCGAAGAACTGACGGCCGCGCTCGAATCGACCGGGTACCTCGCCGACGACGGCGTCGCGATGGCAGCGTTCCTCGCGCTCCGCATGGGCCGGCCCCTGTTCTGCGAGGGTGAGCCCGGCACAGGGAAGACGTCGCTGGCCGTCGCGCTCGCCGAGGCCTTGAATCTGCCGTTGATCAGGTTGCAGTGCCACGAGGCATCGATGCGTCACAGGCGTTGTACGACTGGGATTTTCCCCGGCAGCTGCTGCACCTGCGCACACTCGAAGCCGCAAGCGCGAGCAGTTTCGACGCCGATACCGCCGAACGTTCCCTCTACACCGAACGATTCCTGCTCACCCGCCCACTGCTGCAAGCCCTCACCGACGCTCCGTGCGTGCTTCTCGTCGACGAAATCGACCGCGCCGACGACGAGTTCGAGGCATTCCTGCTGCAGGTCCTCGACGAGAACGCCGTGACAATCCCGGAACTCGGTGAGATCCGGGCCAGTGTTCCGCCCCTCGTCGTACTCACCTCCAACCGCACCCGCGAGGTGCACGATGCGCTCAAACGCCGCTGCCTCTACCACTGGTCGAACACCCCGACCTCGACCGCGAGATCGCATCCTGCGCCGCCGGCTCCCCGGAATCGATGCCGCGCTCGCGGAACAGATCGCCCGCGCCGTCCACGCCCTCCGCGACGCGGACCTGCTCAAACCTCCGGGTGTCGCTGAGTCCCTCGACTGGGCGCGGGCACTGATCGAACTCGACCGCGACGTGCTCGACACCGCGACCGCCGCCGCAACCCTCGGCGCAGTCCTGAAATATCGTGAAGACCTCGAACGGGTCGCGCGCGCCGGCCTCGACCGACTCCTGGCGGGCTGAACTGTGGGCGGGGGCGCCTCATCGGCGTGGCAGGGTTTGCGCGGGCCCTCGAAGTGGCCGGGCTCCCGGTCGCGCTCGACTCCA
>BBEG01000719.1 GCA_001312645.1 Rhodococcus sp. JCM 9791 | reverse complement strand
CCGTCGATGATCCGGGCGAGTCCGGTGACCGTGGGATTGTCGAACAGGTCGCGGACCTGCAGGCGCGTGCCGAAGTGGTCGTCGAGGCGGGCGAGGAGGCGGGTCGCGGTGAGCGAGTTGCCGCCGAGGTCGAAGAAGCTGGTCGTGGCTCCGATTCGGTCGTGGCCGACGAGTTCGGCGATCACTCCGGCGACGAGGTGTTCGGTGCCCGACGCCGGTGCCACATGTTCGGCGGACCCGAACTCGGGTTCCGGCAGAGCGTTCCGGTCGAGCTTGCCGTTTGCGGTGACCGGCATCGCGTCGAGGGACACGGCGAGGGTCGGGACCATGTGTCGCGGGAGGCGCGACTCGGCGTGCGCGAGGGCCGCATCGCCGTGCCCTGTTCCACTGTCGCCGACCAGGTACGCGACGAGATGTTCGCCGGCGGTGTCGTCGCGGTGCAGCACGACGACGGCCTGGGTCACGGTCTCGTGCTCGAGCAGTACGGCTTCGATCTCGCCGAGTTCGATGCGCTGGCCGCGCAACTTGACCTGGAAGTCGCTGCGTCCGACGTATTCGAGCGCGCCGTCGGCACGCCACCGCACCAGGTCGCCCGTACGGTACAACCGACCATCTCCTGCAGGGTCGGCGACGAATCGTTCCGCTGTCAGTCGCGCTGCACCGTAGTAGCCGCGCGCGAGCTGCACACCACCGAGATAGAGCTCGCCTTCGACCCCGATGGGCGCGGGGCGCAGGTGCCCGTCGAGGACCCGCACCGACGTATTCCATACGGGTGTACCGATGGGCACCGGAGTCTCGCCGGGCACCGTCTCGTGCACGGTGACATCCACGGCCGCCTCGGTCGGTCCGTACAGGTTGTGCACGGGCACGCCGAGAGTCTCCGCCACCCGCGACACGCTCGCCGCGGTCAGCGCCTCACCACTGGTGAAGATCTGCCGCACATCCGCGCACCGCGACACATCGCCCTCCGCGACGAAGACATCGGGCCATTCCGCCAGAAAGACATCCAGCATCGACGGGACGAAATGCACTGTGGTGACGTGATGTTCGTCGATCGTCCGCGACAGGTAGCGAGGGTCGCGGTGCCCGTCCGGGGTCGCGAGTACCACGGTAGCGCCGGTCAGCAACGGCCAGAACAGCTCCCACACGGAGACGTCGAACGTCGCCGGCGTCTTCTGTAGGACGACGTCATCGCCGGTCAGCGGGTACCGGCCTTGCATCCACTGCAGCCGATTGACGATGCTGCGGTGCGAGATCGCGACACCCTTGGGACGCCCGGTGGAGCCGGAGGTGAACAGCACGTATGCGAGGTCGTCGGAGCGCAGAGCCTACGACGATCGGTATCCATGACCGCACTGTCGGAGAACGACAGAGCGTCGGGCAGCGCATCGAGCACACGTGCGGGCCGTGCCGTGTCGAGTACATGCGCGGTGCGCTGCGCGGGCTGGTCCGGATCGATGGCACATACGCCGCGCCGGCGG
>BBEG01000718.1 GCA_001312645.1 Rhodococcus sp. JCM 9791 | reverse complement strand
ACTGCACGAAGCTGCAGCGTCGTTGCCTCGTGACCCGCGGGAGGTGGACGGCACAGGTGCGGCAGGCGGATTCTCGGGCGGACTGTGGGCCCGATTCGACGCCGAATTGCGCCCCGGCGCCGACTACGTGCTCGACGTGGCCGGATTCGACGCCGCGCTCGCCGCCGCCGACCTCGTCGTGGTCGGCGAGGGACGACTCGACGCACAGTCGCGTGCCGGCAAGATCATCTCGGCAATCCTGGCGCGTAGTGGTTCGGCGCCTGTCGTCGCGGTGGTGGGGTCGGTCGGTGACGATCTCGGCGACTACCGGTCGCGGTTCGCGGATGTACTGGTGGCATCGGATGCGGAGACGATGCGGGCTGCGGGGGCGGCGCTCGCCGGGCCTAGGCCGAACAGTCGCGCCAGCCGCGCGTCCGACGCGTAGAGCGCGTCGAGGTCGTATGTGGAACCCGAGCTCAGTACCTCGGCGGCGCCTGTCGTCGCGATGATCTTCTCGATCTGTTCGGCGACCTGATCCTCGGTGCCGACGATCGCCGCAGCCGCTGTGCCGTCGAGAACCCGCAGTCGGCGCTCGGTGACGGGTAGGTCGCGCAGTGTCTCGACAGGCGACAGCGGCGGGAAGTAGCCGCGCTCTCGGGACAGCGCCATCGCCCACCCTTCCGGCAACAGCAGGTCGGCCGCGTCCGCTTCGGTGTCGGCGATGAGGATGTCGGCACCGACCACCAGGTACGGCTCGGGATTCGCTGCGCTGGGCCGGTAGTCGGCGCGATAGCGGTCGAACGGTTCGGGTCCCCGCGTCAGGATCGGACCTGCGACGACTGCGGGTAGGCCCAGGTGTGAGGCCACCTGAAGGCCGGCACCGGTCCCGAGCACGAACAGCGGCGGAGGTTGCGCGACACGTGGCCTGATCGACACCGGCGCCGTGTCGTCGAGATATGCGCGCAGTTCGGCGATATCTGCGGCGAAGTCGTCCGGGTCCGCGCGGGTGGTGCGCAAGGCCTCGCGAATAGCGCGGTGAAGCCGAGCGACCGCCCGACACCGAGATCGATCCGCCCCGGATGCAGCGCTCCGAGTGTGGCGAACTGTTCGGCGACGACGATCGGCTGATGATTGGGCAGCATCACCCCGGCCGACCCGACCCGGATTCGATGCGTACGGTCGGCGACGGCCTGGATCAGCAGTGCCGGGGCGCCGGATGCCACACCCGGCACCGCGTGATGTTCGGCGACCCAGAAACGGTGATATCCCGCGGCTTCCGCGAGCTCCGCGCGGTGCAGGGTCTGCCGTAGTGCAGAAGCGTCGTCCTGCCCCTCCCTGGTGCGGGAGCGGTCGAGCAGCGACAGTGCGACATCCATGTGGGTTGTCAACGCCTCACTGTGCGGCGATCATCCCGGAGGAGCCCTACCTGCAGTGGTCAGGACGCCGGGTCGACCGGCTGCTCGCAGGGCGGTGTCGGCTCCGGTGCAGGTTCCGGGTGTAGGGCTCGGGGCGGGGTCGGA
>BBEG01000717.1 GCA_001312645.1 Rhodococcus sp. JCM 9791 | reverse complement strand
CGCGCCACCGCCGGCAGGTCGCGAAGCGGAACCGATGCGGGCTTGCCGTCGACCATGAAGGCCGGGCTCGCGCTGCCGTAGCGATCCGGACGAAGCGCTTGCTCGGTTTCGCGAACCTGATCCGTCAGAGACATACCTCGAACCCCCATCGAAGTGAGTAGACCTACTTACTCTGCAGTAGACAATCCGCCCTGGAGTGTGGCACACGCAACCCCCCGAGCCGACTGTGTGTCGACTTTCCGTCTGCACCGACACTCGGCCGGAAATTGTTCCGTCGGCGCCGCTACTGCAACAGTTTCTTCTGTACCTTTCCCATCGCGTTGCGCGGCAAGGAGTCGACCACTCGCACCTCACGCGGGCGCTTGTGGATCGAAAGCTGCTGAGCAACAAGCGTGATCAACTCTTCCTCGACCACTTCCGGACCATCGACGTGAGGAACCACGAACGCGACGATACGTTGGCCGAGATCATCGTCTTCCAGTCCCGCAACCGCAACCTCTCTTACCGACCGATGTCCGAGGAGCACGGTTTCGATCTCCCCTGCCCCCACCCGGAAGCCGCCCGTCTTGATCAGATCCGTCGACTCCCGGCCGACGATCCGGTGGAAGCCCTCGGCATCGATCACCGCGACATCACCGGTGATGAACCAGCCGTCGTCCGTCCACGATGCAGCCGTGGCCTCGGGGCGACCCAGATAGCCGTCGAACAACATCGGACCTCGCACCTGCAGCACGCCGATGCTCTCCCCGTCGTGGGGCACGTCGGCACCGCGTTCGTCCCGCAGCCGCGTCTGCACCCCGGCGACCGGTGTCCCCACCCAGCCGGGTCGACGCTCACCGTCGGCACGGGTGCTCAACGTGAGCATTGTTTCGCTCATGCCGTAGCGCTCGATCGGAGCTTGCCCCGTGAGCACGCGCAACTTCTCGAACACCGGCACCGGAAGCGGGGCACTGCCCGAGACGAGCAGTCGCGCACTGCTCAGAGCGCGCGCGGACTCTTCGTCCTCGACCACACGCGACCACACCGTCGGCACACCGAAATAGAGGGTGCCGGCAGCCTCCGCGTACGCCTGTGGCGTCGGCTTGCCCGTGTGGATGAGCCTGCTGCCCACCCGAAGTGAACCGAGCACACCGAGAATCAGGCCGTGCACGTGGAACAGCGGCAGTCCGTGCACCAGGGTGTCGCGCTCGGTCCAGTCCCATGCCCGCACGAGCGCGTCGAGACCAGCGGCGATCGCCTGGCGGCTGAGCAATACACCCTTGGGCGCTCCCGTGGTGCCGGATGTGTAGAGCACGAACGCGATCTTCGTCGGGCTCGGCTCCGGCACGTGATGCCAGTCGCGCGCGTGCAGTCGCACCGGCAACACGGGAAGTTCCGGCACCTGCGCATCCGTGGCAGCGTCACCCGCGTCGGGCGCACGCCCGAGCCAGGCCTGTGCACCCGAATCCTTCAGTATGTGAGCGAGTTCGGCCGGACCCGAGTCCGGCGGCACCGGCAC
>BBEG01000716.1 GCA_001312645.1 Rhodococcus sp. JCM 9791 | reverse complement strand
GCTCGTGGCCGGCTACACCGCCTCCGGCGATCCGGATGTCGACGAGACTGCCGGAGAGATCGGGCTCGGCCGCAAACAGGTGATGAGTCGCGAAGGCAGGCTCGCCGCAGCGCAGCGGTGGTTCGACGGCGACTACGGGCCCGGCTCGGAGATGGCGAAGGCCGCACCGTCGACGTGCATGCTGTGCGGGTTCTACCTGCCCCTCGCGGGGTCGCTGCGGGCAGCGTTCGGTGTGTGCGGAAACGAATACGCCGCCGACGGTCATGTCGTGCACGCCGAATTCGGTTGCGGTGCGCACTCCGACACCACCCTGCCCACCGGTGCGGGTTCGCCGCAGTTCGACGCATACGACGACGGGGCGGTCGAGATCGTCGAGCTCCCTGCCGTCGCTGCAGAACACACCGAGAACGCTGCCGTCACCGAGAACCCACAGTCGGAACAGACCGACTGACGTGCAGGTCTCCGACACCGCGGACCCGTTCGGTACCGCGGCGCTACGCGACAGTCTCGTTGCCGCGTGGCGATCGTCGCCGACGCGTCTGCGGGAGGACATCGCCACCGAAGCGGATCTCGTCCGCGCCGGATACCGCGACCGGGTACTGACCGAACTGGCACAGAACGCGGCCGACGCCGCGAGTCGTGCCGGAATTCCGGGCACCCTGCGGGTGTGGCAGGTCGGAACCTGCCTGCACGTCGCCAACACCGGAGCACCCCTCGACGAGGCCGGCGTCCAGGCTCTGACCGCGTTACGTGCGTCGAGCAAGACCGGTGGTGTGGGGCGATTCGGCGTCGGATTCACCGCCGTCCTTGCGATATCGGACGAGGTCGAGGTGCGGTCGCGCACCGGGTCCATCAGGTTCTCCGCGGCGCAGACCCGCGACGTCCTGGCCGAACACGGATCGGCCCTGCCCGACGGCAGGGTGCCGACCTGCGCCTGGTGTGGCCGAGCACTACAGCACCTGCCGCGGGAAGCGACTCGGAAGTGGTGCTCGACGTCCGTTCCGGAATCGACACCGAGACGCTGCTCGACGATTTCCGCCGTGAGGCGATCGATCTGCTGCTCGAACTACCCGCACTGCAGACGATCGTCATCGACGAAGACGAATTCGTCCGCACCGAAAGCATTCTCGAGTCCGGGCTTCGGGAACTCCGTGTCGGTGATCACTGCTGGTGGGAGCATCGCGGTGCTTCGGCCCGATGGCTGGTGCCCGTCGTCGAGGGTGTGGTCCGGCCGGTCCACGACGACGTGCTCCGCGCACCCACCCGGTCGGACGAGGAACTGTCGTTGCCCGCGCTCGTCGTCGCCGACGTTCCGATGCAACCGGACCGTCGTCGGATGTTGCCGGGGGCCCCGGTCGAGCATCTCGTCCAGGGTACGCAGACTTCGTCGCGGCCCTACCCGGTGATCAGCGACTCGCGCTGGTGCCGATACCGGGTTTCGCGCGCAGCGAGGTCGACGGACGCATCCGTGAGGCATTGCTCGATGAGCTTCGCCGCACCAGGTGGCTTCCCGCCGCGGGCGGGGGAGACGATCTCGCA
>BBEG01000715.1 GCA_001312645.1 Rhodococcus sp. JCM 9791 | reverse complement strand
CGGGTGGACGGCGACGACCTCGCCGCCGTCCACCTGGGCCGAGAACATCCCCCAGTGGGCCATCTGCGAATACCTCGCATCGGCCGTTCGGGAGTGCCGCGACTCGCCGGATGTGGTCAAGGCAGCGAGGTGATCAGCGACTCCGGCGCCACGCGCGGACCGCGAAGAACGGGGTCTCCTCCCGGACGTGCCGACGCGCCTCGGTGGCACGCAGGTCGCGCATCAGATCGACGATCCGGTCCAGGGCCGGGGCTTCGAACGCGAGAATCCATTCGTAGTCGCCGAGCGCGAACGAGGGAACCGTGTTCGCACGGACCTCCGGATACGGACGTGCCTCCTTGCCGTGGTCCGCGAGCATCTTGCGACGTTCGGCGTCGGGAAGGAGATACCACTCGTAGGAACGTACGAACGGGTACACGCAGATGTAGTCACCCGGCTCCTCCCCCGCAACGAACGCGGGAAGGTGGCTCTTGTTGAACTCCGCAGGCCGGTGCAGTGCGGTGTTCGACCACACTGCGGTACTCGCACGCCCGAGGATCGTGGTGCGGCGGAAGTCCGCGTAGAACTTCTGCAGATCCTCGATGTGCTCGGCGTGGGTCCAGATCATGAAGTCTGCGTCGGCGCGCATCCCTGCAATGTCGTAGACCCCACGCACGATGACATCGGTGCCCTCGAACGAGGCGAGGAACTTCTGGAAGTCCTCGATGGCCTCCGTCCGGTCGTCACCGAGTGCGCCGGGCCTGACCTGGAACACCGACACATCGCGTAGCGAAGGGTGGAATTGAGCTTGTCGAAATCGAGACGTGCCATACCCCTCATCCTGCCATTCGTGTCGCGAGCCGTGCTGCGGCCTTTGTGCCTGATTCGACACACGCCGGCACACCGACTCCGTGCAGCATCGCGCCGGCTACGGCGAGCCCGTCGATTCCGTCGATCTCCCGCTCGAACGCCGCCACGATCTCGGTGTGTCCGGCCCGGTACTGGGGCAGGCCGCCGTGCCACCGCTGCACGAATGCAGCCGAGGGCTCGTCGGCGACACCGGTGACGGTGGCGAGATCGGCGCGGGCAAGGGTGATCAGCTGTTCGTCGGATGCATCGACGAGCCTGTCGTCGCCGAACCTGCCGAACGACACACGGACGAGTGTGACGTCGCGTTCGGCGAGGTGTGGCCACTTTCGCCCGGACAGTGTGAATGCCTTGGCCGACAGTTCCTCTCCCGTGGCGACGAGAATGCCCGAGTTCTGCGGTAGTGCCGCGTCCGACGGCAACGCGAGCGACACGGTCACCGACGACGCGAGCGGAATCTCTGCGGCCTGCGCCGCGGCGGGCGGGACCGATCCGGCCAGCAGAGCTGCTGCCTCCGGTGCGGGTACCGCCAAGATCACACCGTCGACCTCGCCGACCGGATCGAGTGACCAGCGATCCCCGACACGACGCAGGTTCGAGGCCACGGTTCCGTAGCGGATCTCGGCCCCGGCTGCCTCCTCGAGTGCGTCGAGGAGCACTCCGTAGCCGCCGCGCAAGCGCCGAAGACCGGTGTGCCGGACGGAG
>BBEG01000714.1 GCA_001312645.1 Rhodococcus sp. JCM 9791 | reverse complement strand
TCCGCCGCGACCCGCACCCAGCGCGCCGATACCGGGGGCCGGGATCGAGGTGTGGACACCGTCCGCGAACGAACCGGCGTACGCCACGACACCGAGAACCGGCAGGCCCATCTCGAGCGCGAGATCACCACGCGCCAGCAGGATGGTGCCACCACCGGCCGACTCGACGAACCCGCCGCGGCGGCGATCGTTGGCCCGCGAGAAGCGGCGATCGTCGATGCCCTTCGCCGTCATCTCGTCGGACTTCGCCGTGGCAGACATATCGCCGAATCCGACGATGCCCTCGATACCGAGATCATCGAAGCCACCGGCGACGACCAGCTCGGCCTTGCCCAGCTTGATCTTGTCGACGCCCTCTTCGACCGACACCGCAGCCGTGGCACACGCCGCGACCGGGTGCACCATCGCACCGTAGCCACCGACGTACGACTGGACGACATGCGCGGCGATGACGTTCGGCAAGGCTTCCTGCAGGATGTCGTTCGCGCGGTTCTCGCCGAGCAGCGTGTCGATGTACAGCGACCTCATCGACGTCATTCCGCCCATACCGGTGCCTGCGTGTTCGCCACCATCGACGGGTGCACCCAGCGCAGCAGCTCGGACGGGGTGAAACCACCGGTGAGGAACGCGTCGACCGTGGACACGATGTTCCACAGACCCACACGGTCCACCGCGTCCGCCATATCGGCGGGGATGCCCCAGCGGGTGACATCGAACCCGGTCGGGATCTGACCACCGACCGTGCGCGTCAGCTTCGCCTTGCGCGGCACACGGATCTCGGTTCCTGCCTTACGGGTGACCGTCCAATCTCCGGACTCGGCGTCGACCGCCGCGATCGTGTTCTCCGGATCGGAGTCGACGAACGCGTGGGCCTCTGCCTCCGACCCGACCACGAAGGACAGATCCTTGTCGAGGAACACCGAGGTCATCAGCGGAGCCGTGTTGTCCACCATCGCACCGTCGTCGGCGTAGCGGCGGATGCCGCAGCGCTCGACCACCGCGTCGTTGTAGCGGTCGGCGATCTCCGACTCGGGCACGAGTTCCCCGGTCTCGGCGTCGTAGAAGCCGGGCTTGCTCGTTCTCCCACTCGATCAGACCCGTGACCCACGCCAGTTCGAGCACACCGGCGGCCGACAGTTCCTCGTCGACCTCCATCTCGAAGCGGGTACGTGACGAACCGTACGGGCCGAGCTCGCCGGCACCGACGATGACCACGAGGTCTGCCGGATCGGCGGTGACCTGACTCCACTCGGGAGCCGGGGTCGCGTCGAGACGCGGGGCCGCGGGCAGCGCCGCGATGGTCGCGGAGTCGTCCTCGTCCAGCTCGTCCTCGGCGGTGGCCGCGTCCTGAGCCTGCTTCGCGAGCGCGGGCAGATCGAGTCCTGCCTCGGCGAGTCCGCCGGTGAGGTCGGCGACGAGCGGCTTGTCGGTGGCGAGACGCTTGGCCTCGACACTGACCAGCTTCAGCAGTTCGGTCGCCATCTCCTGCGTCGACCACGTGCGGACACCGGCGGCCTCTGCAGCCTCGACCAGCGGATCGTTGCCGCCCATCAGGCCCGTGCCCCGCACCA
>BBEG01000713.1 GCA_001312645.1 Rhodococcus sp. JCM 9791 | reverse complement strand
CCCTGCGTGTCAGGCTGAGTTGAGTCCAACGGTTCACAGCAACCCCGCCTGCAGGGCGAGATACGGATCAACCCCACGATGACGATTTCCAGCATGGTGCCGGTCGAGGACAATAACCGGATGGACCCTCGCATCCCCGCGCCGACGGCCCGCAACGACGCACCTTCAGCGCCGCCGACAAGCTCGCCCACCTCGCCGCGTACGAGCAGGCCTGCCAGATGGGCGGAGGCGGGGCCTACCTGCGCAGCGAAGGCCTGTACTCCTCGCTGATCAGCGAATGGCGCAAACAACGCGACGCCGGCGTCCTCGACGGCACGAAACCCGGCGCCAAAATCGGCAAACTCACCGCCGAACAAGCCGAGATCGCCCGACTCACCCGCGAACTCGAACAGGCCAACAAGAAGCTGGCCACCACCCAAACCGCACTGGGGATCATGGGAAAAGCACACGAGCTCTTGGAACAACTCTCCGAGAGCACGAACACGGACGAGCAGCGCAAGAAGCGCTGATGCACGCCCATCACGAACTCACCAACTCCGGTATAACCACAAGGGATGCAACCACACTGACAGGAATCGCCCGCTGCACCGCAGCGCGGGACAAAGCTCGTCCGACGGCAACGGATCCGGCCGTCACCACCGCCGGCCGCAGCCCGGAGAACAAACTCACCGACACCGAACGCCGGGCCGTGCTCGATGTGCTGTGCAGCGCCCGGTTCGTCGACCAGGCGCCACTCGAGGTCTACGCCCAGCTCCTCGACGAGGGGATTTATCTGTGTTCGGTGTCGACGATGTATCGGATCCTGCGGGAGAACGTTCAGGTCAAAGAGCGGCGCCGGCACGCTCGCCACCCCGCCCGGGCCTGCCCGGAACTGGTGGCCACCGCACCGCGTCAGGTCTACACCTGGGACATCACCAAGCTGCCCGGCCCGGTCAAGGGCACCTACTTCGACGCCTACGTCATGATCGACATCTTCTCCCGCTACATCGTCGGAGCGCACGTGCAGACACACGAGTCCGGACTACTCGCTACGGAGATGATGACCGAAATCTTTGCTGTGCACGGGATCCCGAACGTCGTACATGCAGATCGGGGAACGTCGATGACGAGTAAGACGGTCGCGACGCTGCTCGCCGATCTCGAGGTCACCCGGTCGCATTCACGGCCGCGGGTATCGAACGACAACCCCTATTCGGAAGCGCTGTTCAAGACGCTCAAGTACGGGCCGATGTGGCCGGAGCGCTTCGTCTCGATCCACCATGCTCGGGATCTCGTAGCCTCGTTTACCGCGTGGTACAACCACGAACATCGCCATACCGGTATCGGTCTGCACACGCCGGCGGACGTGCATTTCGGTCTGGCCGGGCAGAAGGCCACCGAACGTGCCGCCGTGCTTGCTCGAGCCCGCGCGCAGTATCCCGAACGTTTCGGGACGGCCGGTACCCCGAAGATCTTGGATCTGCCGGCCGATGCGTGGATCAACAAACCCGCAGCCGAACCTGACCCGGACCAACCCGGCGTCGATCAGGCCGCTGCGTAACTCCCGTTGGACTCAAACGCCTTGACACATTCCGA
>BBEG01000712.1 GCA_001312645.1 Rhodococcus sp. JCM 9791 | reverse complement strand
GGTGACGACCTCGTCGGGTGCAGCGCCGGGCTGACGCTGGTTTCGATGGTGGCCTCGGACGGGCCGTAGCCGTTGAACATCCGGCGGCCCGGGGCCCATCGGGCGACGAGTTCCGGTGGGCATGCCTCCCCGGCGACGACGAGGACGCGGAGGGTGTCGAGGTCGTGCGGGTCGAGGGAGGCCAGCGCGGTGGGGGTGATGAATGCATGGGTGACCTGTTGGTCGCGCAGGAGCCGGGCGAGTTCGTCGCCGCCGTACACGTCGGGCGGCACGATCACCAGGGTCGCGCCGGCGCAGAACGCCTTGGTGTATTCGAAGATCGACGCGTCGAAGCTCGGGGACGCCAGGTGCGAGACGCGGGCGTGGTGGGTGATCGCGAAGTGGTCGCGGACCTCGGCGTTGAGGTTGGTCAGGCCCCGGTGGGTGACGACGACCCCCTTGGGTCGGCCGGTCGAGCCGGAGGTGTAGATCAGGTAGGCGGGATGGTCGAACAGCAGCGGGTGGTGCGGTCGGTGTCGGTGATCGGGTCGGTGGACGCCGTGGCGATGCGCTCGCGCTGGTCGGGGTCGTCGAGGACGAGCCACGGCACGGTTCCCGGTAACCGGTCGCGGTGGTCTGCGGTGGTCAATCCGAGGGCTGCGGCGCAGTCGGTGAGCATGTACGCGATGCGTTCGGGTGGGTAGGTGGGGTCGACGGGCACGAACGCCGCGCCGGCCTTGGTGACCGCCCACACCGCCGCCACCGATTCAATGGACCTCGAAATACCCAGTGCCACCACACTTTCCGGTCCCACTCCGGTGTCGATGAGCAGGTGGGCGACGCGAGTGGACCAGTTGTCGAGTTCCCGGTAGGTCACCTCGCGGCCACGGAACGACAAGGCCACCGAGTCGGGCACGATCGCGGCGATGGCGGTGAGCATCTCCGGCCACTGCTGCGGCGAGACCGGGGGGAGGCCACGGGCCGGGGCGAGGGCAGCCAGTTCGACACCGGTGACGATGCCGATGTCACCGACCGGGATCTCGGCGCCACGGCCGCGGGCGATTCGGCGCTGATCGCGTCGACGATGCGGGTGAACCGGTCCGCGAACGACACCACGGTGTCGGTGTCGAACAGATCGGTGGCATAGGTGAAGTACGCCGCGATCCCGGCCGGCCCGTCGTCGTCGACGGTTTCGGCGACCGACAACTGCAGATCGAACAGCGACAACGGCGCCGCGAGATCGAGGACCCCGACGGTCAGGTCCGGCAACACCACCTCGGGGCGTTCGGTGTCCTGGAATTCGAGCATCACCTGGAACAGCGGTGAATACGCCGTCGACCGGGGCGGATCGAGGACCTCCACGAGACGCTCGAACGGGATGTCCGCGTGATCGAACGCCGCGAGGTCGTCCCCGCGGACCCGCCGCAGCAACGCCGCGAACGATTCGGTGTCGTCGACGCGGGTGCGCAACACGACGGTGTTGACGAACATGCCGATCAACTCGTCGAGGTTGCGGTGCCCGCGCCCCGCGACCGGCGTGCCGATCGCGATGTCGCAGGTCGACGACAACCGGGCGAGCAGCACCGCCAGCGCGGCATG
>BBEG01000711.1 GCA_001312645.1 Rhodococcus sp. JCM 9791 | reverse complement strand
GAGCAGGCCACGCCCCGGGTCGGTCCGGGACGCCGTCCACCGGCCAGTGCACCAAGGCCGCCTCGACTGCCTCGGACGCGACTTCCTCAGCAAGGTCGAGGTCGCCGAACCGGTGGACGAGCGCTGCGAGCAGCCGACTGTATTCCTCCCGGAACACCACCTCGACCCGCAGCGCGGTGTCGACGGAGGTGTCCGGGTCGGTCACGGTTCTACGCCCCGAACTCGGCGATGGGCCGCACCACTACTCGGCCGCCGTCCCGCGACCCCGGGCAGCGTGCCGCCCAGTCGAGTGCGACGTCGAGATTCGGGACGTCGATGACGTCGTATCCCCCGAGAACCTCACGGCTCTCTGCGAACGGACCATCTGTGATGCTGCGGCGGCCGTCGGTGTCCACCCTGACGGAGGTGGCGGTGACGAGGTCTTCGAGGGCATGTCCGGAGACGAAGACGCCCGCCTCCTTCAAGTCCTTGTCGTATTGCTGCCAGTCCTCGAAGTCACAGGTGGGCTCGATGTCCGAGCCGGTGTCTGCGTAGATCATCAACATGTACTTCACAACGGTTCTCCTATGAGGGATTGTGCGGCCGGGTTGCCGTACATGATGACGACGATCGGACCCGCTCCGAATCGACACACCGCGCGAAGATTCTTTCTCGGGAATCTCAGCCGCTGTTGCGCAGCGCGGTGGCAAGTCCGTTCATGGTGAGTTGGATACCGCGTCTGACCTCGTCGGTGTCCTCACCGCCACGATAACGCCGCAACAATTCGACCTGCAGGTGATTGAGCGGTTCGAGATACGGGAACCGGTTGTGCAGCGACCGTTCCAATGCGGGGTTGTCAGCGACGAGCGAGTCGTATCCGGTGATCTGCCGGTACACCCGCACGGTGCGTTCGTGTTCTGCGACGATCCGGCCGAACACCCGCTCGCGCAGCGCTTCGTCCTCCACGAGTTCCGAGTAGCGCGCCGCCAACCCCAGATCCGATTTGGCCAGGACCTGCGCCATGTTCGACAGCACGGATCGAAAGAACGGCCACCGACGGTAGAGGTCCTGCAGCGTCGTGAGCCGGTCGGGGTCGTCGCCGATCCAGTCCGCAACGGCGCTTCCCGTGCCGTACCAGCCGGGCAGCATGACGCGGGATTGGGTCCAGGCCAGCACCCATGGGATGGCGCGCAGGTCGGCGATCGCCTTTGTCGGTTTGCGGGACGCCGGGCGGCTCCCGATGTTCAGATCACCGATCTCCGCGACAGGTGTCGAGGTGGTGAAGTACTCGACGAAGCCCGGAGTCTCGTGCACCAGATCCCGGTAAGCCCGATGTGCGAGGTCTGCCAGTTCGTCGAAGATCCGGTACGCCGCGGGTGCGTCGGTGCCGAGACCCTCGACGTCGAGGAGCGTGGATTCGAGCGTGGCCGCGACGAGCGCCTCGAGATTGCGGCGGGCCAGGACCGGATCGCGATACTTCGCGGAGATCACCTCGCCCTGTTCGGTCAGGCGCAGTGACCCGTTCACCGCACCAGGTGGTTGCGCGAGGATCGCGTCGTAGCTCGGCCCTCCGCCGCGGCCGACGGTGCCGCCCCGGCCGTGGAACAGGCGCAGC
>BBEG01000710.1 GCA_001312645.1 Rhodococcus sp. JCM 9791 | reverse complement strand
ACCACCGGTTCTTTGGTGATTTCGGCCCAGGCGGCGCCGCTGTCGGGGACGCGGGGCTGCTTCCAGACTTCGACGGGGAAGGAGACCATGACCAGTGACTGCATCAGGTGCATGACGGTGCGTGCATCGTCGGGCAGGTCGTCGAGGTCGAACTTGTCGCAGAAGGCGATGGCGTCTTCGAGGCGGGGGAATGCGGCGTTGTAGAACTCCTGCATTTCCGGCATCGTCGAGGCGAGTCGCTTGGCGTAGCGTTCGGGTTCGGTGGCCAGGTCCCAGCCGATGTAGGGCTCGAGGTCGGCGAATTCAGTTGGCAGAGGCATCGCGGTACTCCTTGACGTAGTCTCCGACGGTCTTGTGGAGGTGACGCAGGAGAAGCTCCTGGTCGCAGAGGGGGAATTCGGTCACCGTGCGGGTGCCGATCATCGTTTGGGTGGCTTCGAGGGTGTTGGCGTCCTGGAGGGCGTATTCCTTGAAGGTCACCGCGGCGAGTTCCTGTGCGAGGCGCTCGCGGGCGTTCTTCGGGGGCACGAAGTAGAGGCTGGCCTCGAAGATGTGCTTGTCGACGGCGGTGGGCCAGTAGGCGTAGGTCAGGTACCAGCCCGGCTTCCAGACGAGCAGGGTCATGTTGGGGAAGAACTCGAAGGAGTCCTGGCCCCAGCTGTGGAAGCCGGTGGGGTTCAGTGCGGTGGGCAGCTGGTCGTCGGCGAGGCCGTCGATGTCGGGCTGGTCCCAGGGGCCGAACAGTCCGGAGCGCAGGACGCGTTCGATGGGCTTGACCATGTTGAGGTCCTTGGGCGGTGCCATGCCGCCCCAGGAGGAGATCATCGAGTGCGGGGGCTGCAGGTCGTAGTGCAGGGCTTCGTAGCCGTAGCCGGCGAGCTTGTCTGCTTCGTCCTTGACTGCCTGCTTCATGTGCAGGATCGGTGCGTGGTAGAACTCGGCGAATGCGTCGATGAACAGCTTCCAGTTGGCGCCGATTTCGGCGCGGTAGCTGTAGACCTCGGTCATTTCACCGAAGGGGTAGCCTTCGAGCCCTTGGCGAAGGTGCCGAGGTAGTCGACGAGGGGGATGGCGTCGGGGTCGAGGTTGATGTAGATGAACCCTTCCCACGTTTCGCAGCGTACGTCCTTGAGGCCGTAGTCGCCCTTGTCGAGGTCGAAGAATTCGCCTTCCTGCTGGACGAAGGTGAGTTCGCCTTCGAGGCTGTAGCGCCAGGCGTGGTATTTGCAGGTGAACTGCTTGCAGCTGCCTGCGGTTTCCTCGCCGGGGAAGTCGTTCCAGACGAGTTTGTTGCCGCGGTGGCGGCAGACGTTGTGGAAGGCGCGGATCTTGCTGTCGTTGCCTTTGACGATGACCAGGGAGGTGCCGGGTCCGGCGGAGGGGAGTTCTTTGGTGAAGTAGGCGCGACGCGGGGGAGCTGTTCGACGCGGCCGACGTAGAGCCAGGTGCGCTTGAAGATTGCTTCGCGTTCGGCTTCGAAGAAGGCGGGGTCGATGGAGTCGGTGTAGTCGACCGGTGCGGTGCCGAGTTCCGGGTAGTTCTCGGTCCAGCTTCCTGCTGCCGGTTTGGTGAAGTGTGGCAAGGCTCTACCTTTCG
>BBEG01000709.1 GCA_001312645.1 Rhodococcus sp. JCM 9791 | reverse complement strand
GACAGCGCCCGCGGCGATCGCAGCAGCCGCGTGATCGTGACCGTCGGCCTTCGCACCGGGCAACGCGAGGAACAGGCCACCCTGGGCAATCCGACGGGAGTCGAATTCGACTGTTCCGGTTACTTCGACGGCCGGGTCGTCGACGTCGTGCAAGGTCCCCCCGACTGCCTCCGCGATCCGGGCCAGTGTCATCGGGATCATTCTGTGCCTCCGCTGCGCTGATGCCGCTCGATTGCCGTCGCGAGTACCTCACGATCGTCGAACGGATGCTTGACTCCGTCGATCTCCTGGCCACGCTCGTGGCCTTTGCCTGCGACGAGCACGACGTCGCCGGGGCGCGCCCATGCAACGGCTGCGTCGATCGCAGCGGCCGGTCGCCGATCTCCCGGATCTCGCCACGCCGGTCCTGTCGGAGCGCGTAGGCGCCCTCGAGCACTGCAGCCCGAATCGAGGCGGGGTCTTCGGTCCGGGGATTGTCGTCGGTGACGACGAGGAGCTCCGCTGAGGCCGCGACCGATCCCATGAGCGGACGCTTGCCGCGGTCGCGATCACCGCCCGCGCCGACGACGACGGCGATGCGTCCCGACATGCTGCGTCGCAGGGTGGAGATGACGGCTTCGAGCGCAGCGGGTTTGTGGGCGTAGTCGACGACCGCGAGGAACTCCTGCCCGCAATCGATGCGCTCGACGCGACCCGGGACATCGACGCTCGCGACTCCTCGAGCGGCCACGTCGACGTCGACACCGACCGAGGCGCAGAGCGCAACTGCGAGTGCGGCGTTGGCGATGTTGTACCGACCCGGCAACCGCACGCCGACTCGATGGACCACCCCGTCGGGCCCGGTCAAACTGAATTCCTGGCGCCCGCGGGATCGGACGCCGCGTCGGACACCGACCAGTCCGCGACGGTGTCCCGAGCCTCGTCGGTCGACACCGTCCGCACACCGGCGGGATCGTCCTCGTTCGCAGAGCGCGCGATCTCGGCCATGCGCGTGCCCCAGTCGTCATCGACACACACGACGGCACGGTGGGCGTGAACAGGCGAGTCGGGCGCGAACAGGCGTGCCTTGGCCGCAAAATAGTCGTCGAAATCCTTGTGGAAGTCGAGGTGATCCTGCGACAGATTCGTGAATCCTCCGACTGCGAACTCGGTGGCGGCGACCCGGCCGAGGGCAAGCGCGTGGCTCGATACCTCCATCACCACCGTGTCGACGCCGTGTTCGAGCATCGTGGCGAACAGCGCGTGAAGTTGCGGAGCTTCGGGGGTGGTCAATGCGCTGGGTACTCGCTGGCCTGCGATGCGCGTCTCGACGGTGCCCACGAGCCCGGTGACGCGACCGGACGCATTCAGGCCCGCTTCGACGAGATAGGACGTCGTGGTCTTGCCCGACGTTCCGGTGATACCGATGACCTGCATCCGTTCGGACGGGTGTCCGTACACGGTGGCCGACGCGACGCCCAGCACCGAACGGGGGTCCGGGTGTACCAGCACCTGCACCGGACCGGATCCTTGGGCTGCGGCCGCGACGGCCTCGACTCCTTCACTGTCGGTGAGGACGGCGACGGCGCCGCGCTCGAGTGCGGTGTCGGTGAAGGCTGCG
>BBEG01000708.1 GCA_001312645.1 Rhodococcus sp. JCM 9791 | reverse complement strand
CCACCACGACCCGGGCCCCTGCGTGTGCGAGGCGAGCGGCGAGGGCGTCACCGATCCCGCTCCCCCCGCCGGTCACGATGGCCACTTTCCCTGCAACGTCCACAATGTCCTCCCGGCAGCCGTGCTCCTCGTCCTCCGCACTATAAGTTGAATGCGGCGTCAACTTCAACTGTCTGGTTGCGCGGGTCCGCAATGCCGCACGACCCGCGGAGGACTCCTACGTCTCGGCGCGTCCGTACGCGCGAAGCACGTCGGCCATCAGCAGGTCCAAGGCCTCACCGGCGGGAACCTCACTTCGTGCGCGCAGATAGTTCAGCGACAACGTGAGGTCGTCGAAACGGGCGATGTATCTACCCATCTCCGGGGTGAGGGTCCAGATCTCGACCTCGACACCCGCGACGGTCGTGGACTCCCAGACATTCTCGGGCTCGGATCTCCCGGACACCCACAACGTCGCCGAGGGCGTGATGTACGAGTTCACCCCGGACCACTCGCATCCCGGCTCGGCCGACAACTCACGCGGCATCGCCTCCCCCGCTCCCAACAGGTCGAGAGTCTCGCGGGATAGTGCGGCACACGTCGATACCCTCCGCCGCGTCGGGATCTGCCACCGTCGAGACGGTGGTGCCGTTGCGGGTCACGGTAACTTCTTGCTGGCTACAGGCAACGCAGGCCGCGGCTGTAAGGAGAGAGAGGGCGGCGATACGAGTCGTCGTCATGCCCGCATCGTACGACGACCGAGCACCCGGGACGTGTCAGGTTCCCTGCGGGATCCGCAGCGCATTGACCCACAGCCGGGTCGCGGTGTACACGAGCGCGTCCATGTCCACGGACTCGTCCTCGTTGACGACGAAGTGCGAGAAGGCAAGCCGGCTGATCATGCCCGACAGCGCCCTCGACGCCAGCAACGCGTCGACTTCGCGATCGGCCAGACCGCGGTCCTGGAGATGCGCGATGCTGCGGGCGTTGCGGCGAATGAAGCGTCGCCCCGCTTCTGACGCAGTTCGCGGATGACCGGATCGATGTGCGAGACCTGCTCGAGCAGCCCCATCAGCTTTGCGTTGCGCCGATACGCCTCGAGATACGCCCGGTTGCTCGCCTCCACGACCGCGGCCGGATCGTCCTCGTCTGCCACGCGCGGCATGCCCGGATGCAGCATGTCCTCCTGCGCCAGTTCCAGCACCGCCGCGAAGATCTCTTCCTTACTCGAGAAGTACGTGTAGAACGTGCCGGCCGAACACTTCGCACGCTTCGTGATGTCGACGAGCCGGGTATCGAGATAACCGGTGCTCTCGAACACCGTCCGAGCAGCGGCGATCAACGACGACCGCGTCCGCAACCCACGCTCGGTGACCGGCAGGTCCCGTAGCAACGACGACGGCGCCATCGACGGAGGAGAATCGTCGAAGGTGTCGTCGGTGTCGGAGCTCGGCATTCTGTATTTATACGTGATCGGCACGTGACCGCCGACCACCCTGGACGCCGATCGCATCGAGGAGCCTCGACCGTGAACGAACCGCTACCGCTTCCCCGCGCACGTCGCGAGGTCGCGCCCGGGGCGGTGCACGTGCCCGCCTGGCTGGACCACGACATGCAGCGCCGATGG
>BBEG01000707.1 GCA_001312645.1 Rhodococcus sp. JCM 9791 | reverse complement strand
GGTCTCCGGCCGATCGACCGAATGGGCCGCCGACCGGGTGCCCGCTGGGCCGCGACCTACTCGCAGCCGCAGACGCACTGCACAAGCGTTTGTAATCCGCAGGCTTCGCCCTACCGGAGACAAGTAGAATTGGTGGCACACCCCGACGGGGTGTGCCACAGTTCTGCGCATGGGAACGAACCGCCGCGCAGAGATCGCGATGACAGAGCCGGAGATCAGCGACTTCCTCCACCAGAACCGCGTTGCCACACTGGCGTCGCTGGGATCTCAGGGCACACCGCACCTGGTGGCCATGTGGTATGCCGTGCAGGGCGGCGAGATCTGGTTCGAGACGAAAGCGAAATCGCAGAAGGTCGTGAATCTTCGCCGCGACGATCGCATCACGGCACTCGTCGAATCCGGCGACACCTACGACCAATTGCGCGGCGTCTCGATCGAAGGTCGCGCCGAGATCGTCGAAGACCACGACATCCTGTTCGACGTCTGCCGAGACGTCTGGGAGCGATACACCGGCCCGTACACGGACGATATGCGCCCCGCCGTGGAACAGATGATGCACAAGAGGGTAGCGGTACGTGTGGTGCCGCAACGCATTCGGTCCTGGGACCACCGCAAGCTCCGTATGCCCGCCGTCCCGCTCGGTGGCACGACCGCCGCGTATCTTCCTCACATCGGTCGTTGACGGCGAAATTCACGCGACAAGCCGGTCCTGACGCGCTACATTCGCCATCAGGAGGGAGGTAGGACATGGCCGACCCAGCAAAAGAACGCATCAAAGCAGAGTTCCTCGCAGCACTCGAACGCAAGAAGCAGGGCAAGGGCGGCGGCACCGCACACCTCGACGCGACGTCGAAAGCCCACGGTCCGCACGCCAACGCAGACCACCACCGCCAATTCCGGCGCAAGAGTGGCTGAACAACGAAAACAAGGAAGACCCTCCGGATTTCCGGAGGGTCTTCCTCAGTTGTAGCCCCGATGGGATTCGAACCCACGCTACCGCCGTGAGAGGGCGGCGTCCTAGGCCGCTAGACGACGGGGCCAGGAACTTACCCGGATTCGATCCGCCCGTTTCCGGTGATCGAACCCTACAGAAGAAGAATCCCTCCGACCCGGAGGTCGGAGGAGATCCATGGTAGCCCCGATGGGATTCGAACCCACGCTACCGCCGTGAGAGGGCGGCGTCCTAGGCCGCTAGACGACGGGGCCAGGATCTTCTTCTGTGTACGCTTCCCGGAGGAAGCTCAGCCAGCGTAAACCGACCGAGATACGATAGCAAATCACCGTATCGCAGCTGGGGTACCAGGACTCGAACCTAGAATGGCTGAACCAGAATCAGCTGTGTTGCCAATTACACCATACCCCAATGGTTTGTTCCTTCGGCCCGCACTGTTCGTGCTACGGCCTCCGTTCCGAACCGAGAAGAAGATTAACACCAAGGGGGTGCAGAACTACAAATCGCCTGGTCAGAGCGCATAACTTCACGCAGTCCACGGTCCGGACGAAACACTCCGGGACGGAAACAGAAGGAGGCACCCGCGTGATGGCCGGTGCCCCCTCATGCTGGTCCGATCATGCCGGCCCGAGCGGACTCGCTCAGGCGATGGTGCGCG
>BBEG01000706.1 GCA_001312645.1 Rhodococcus sp. JCM 9791 | reverse complement strand
GGCGCGAGCAGGTCGACGATCTGCCACGCGCCCGCGCCGACTCTCCTTCGAGCCCGAGTGCCGTGGCGGCCTCGGCATCGGCAATGCCGTACCGGACACCGGTGTCCGCGATGTAGAACAGCGCTCCCCGACGTTCACTGTCGGGGACGATCGACGTGGTCTGCACGAATGTGCCTCGCCCCGGCGGAATGTGCACGAGGTCCACGTTCGGTCCCGGACCGTCGGCCTGTGCCGGGCCGACCGGGATCGCGTCCGCGGCGATCGGCAGGACAGTGCCCGCCGACAGCACCAGTTCCGATCGTGGCTGATCGTCGGGGCCGTCCTCCGGCTCCCAGGTCAGGCATCCGACAGGTCGCTCCACGGGGTCGACGATCGTGGGTACCACCGTCGGGAACGTGTCGACCGCGAGGTGATGTACCGTCGGCGCATCCTTGAGGGTGTCGGGGGGCACGATCGGAATCTCGGCGACTCCTTGTGAATCCGAGGCGTGGATGATCTGCGCGGTCGCGGTCGACACCTCCTGCACGCCATCGTTCAATACGACGTAGTAGCGCTGGCCGCCCGGTTCCGCGAGTCCGACGACGGATCCGACACGGACATCGCCGACCGGCACTCGCGGTGCGCTCCCTGCGTCCGGGATCACGGGCGCGGCGAGCTTCGGCAGTTCGGGCAGCGCCGCGAGCAGACCTGTACCGACGGGTCTGGCCGATCCGACGTCGATACCCAGGACCCGTGTCAGGGCGCGATCCCGCGGGTCGATCTCGCACGTCCGCCTCCGTAGGCCAAGTGGTACTCACCGTCGAAGGTCATCAGAAGCGCTTCGTCGTCGTCGAGCGGTCCACCGACACCGGCATACTCGGGCATGCCGGCCGACACCGCGGTCGTGACGAACTGCCGCCCGCCTGCATCGACCGTGTCGCACACCGTCCACGACATGTCGTGGTCGACGTACGCGAGGGACGATGGAGCGCCGGGGATACCGACGAGCGGGCCCCTCGGTCGGTTCTCGAGCTCCTCGTCGGCCACGACGGCCGGTTCCGCAGGGTCATCGAGCACGAGTCGCGCGGACGCAAGATTCATGCGGGATGAAATGTTCCGTCGATAGCGACATAGAGCGCTCCGGAATCCCTGCCCACCACGAGTTTCGCGTTGCCGATCTTGTCCTGTGGCCGGAACAGGGCCAAGGCGGCGCACCCTGCAAGGACGAGGCAGGCGACCACCATCCCACCATGAGCGACCGCGACTGCGACCTCATCGGGTCGTGGATCATGCGGACGTCGCGACGGACGAGCGCATGCTCCATCCGTCTCATCAGAAATCGGTAACCGCTCACCTGCCATCGAGTGGTGGGCTGCGATGCCATATGTCCTCCCCCGTGCGGCACGCTCACTGCCGCAACACAGTACAGTTGCCCGTTGGGAAGTTCGGGCGGGCACCCACAGGCCACGCCCGATCGGTGTCGGGGGGAGTGCCGTGTATCGAACTGTGTCCGAGGTCGTGCGTGGAAGATCCGTCGTGCACGAACGGCCCCGCGTCGTCTCACGGCTCGTCCTGGCCCAGTGCGCCGCGATCTCGGTCTGGATCACGGCGGCTGCGACAGGGCACCCG
>BBEG01000705.1 GCA_001312645.1 Rhodococcus sp. JCM 9791 | reverse complement strand
CCGGGCTGCGGTGAGGCCGGCCCGGCCGCGGTAGCCGCGGGCCAGTTGGTGTCCGGTGACATACATTTCGCCGATCGCGCCGGGCAGTGCCGGCCGCAGCGACACGTCGAGGACGTCGATGCCCATCCCCGGGATCGGGGTGCCTATACCGGTGGCGGTGGCTTCCCCGGCGGTGACGTGCACGGTGGTTTCGGTGATGCCGAACATGTTGACGACGTGCACGTGCGGGTGTCGTCGCGCCCACGGCGTCACGCGCGTCGGGTCGAGTGCTTCGCCGCCGAAGATCACGAGCCGCAGATCGGGCACCCTCACGTCGAGGTCGGCGAGTTGGTAGAAGGCGCGCGGGGTCTGGTTGAGTACCGTGACGTGCTCGCGGCCGAGAAGTTCGGCGAATGCCGCGGGGTCGCGGACGGTGTGGTGGTCGATCACGACGAGGCGCGCGCCCGTGGACAGCGCTCCCCACATCTCCCACACCGAGAAGTCGAAGGCCGGCGAGTGGAACAGTGTCCACACGTCGCTGGGGACGCAACCGAAGTCGAACGTGGTGGCGGCGAGCAGGGTCGCGAGGTTGCAGTGGGTGACGAGCACGCCCTTCGGGGTGCCCGTGGAGCCGGACGTGTGGATCAGGTAGGCGCCGCTGTCGGTGGGGATCGTCGTGTCGAAGTCGGCGCCGTCGTCGATGCGGGCGGCGATCTCCGGGTCGTCGAGGTGCAGTACGGCACGGGCGAGTCGAAGCTGCTCTCGGCGAGCACAACCGACGGCGACGCGTCGCCGAAGAGTGCCTGCAGGCGCGCCGCGGGGTGGGTGACATCGACCGGCAGGTACGTCGCCCCGGCGCGTGCGACGGCGAGGATCGCGACGACGAGATCGAGCGATCGCGGCAACGCCACTGCCACCACGTCGTCGGTGCCGATCCCCCGCTCGCGAAGTATCGCGGCGAGGCCACCGGACCGCGACCACAACTGCCCGTAGGTGAGGGACTCACCTGCGTCGGACACGGCGATCGCTTCGGCATCGTCGGCGACGCGTGCCGCGACGAGCTCGATGGGTGAGGTGGCCACCGGGGGAGCGTGACGCCGACGGGGGTGTGGCCGGCGCCACGCAATGGAATACCGCCCACCGGCGCTGCCGGATCCGCGGTAACCGAGTCGAGAGTAACCCCAAGCCACTCGGCCCATTCGATCAAGGTGCCTGCTTCGAACATTTCCGCTGGATACGTGAAGGTTCCGGCGAGTCCGGCGGGTGTGCCTGCGTCGGTGCGGTGATCGCGAATGTTGAGTTCGAGGTCTACTCGCGCAGCGCCGGACGGCAGCTCACGCACCGTAGCGCCGGGCACGGTGAAGGTGTCGATGCCGAAGCTCTCGTAGGCGAGGATCACCTGGAATACCGGGTGGTGTCCGCTGGTGCTCGCACCCACTGCGTCGACGATGCGGTCGAACGGGACGTCGGAGTGAGCGAACGCGTCGAGATCCACGCGGCGAGCCTCGGCGAGCAGGTCGGTGAAGCTGTGGCGCGGCTGCACGGACAGGCGCAGTGGGACGGTGCCGACGAACATGCCCACCATGTCGTCGAGCGCGGCGTCGGTGCGGCCCGAGACGGGGGCGCCGATGACGATGTCG
>BBEG01000704.1 GCA_001312645.1 Rhodococcus sp. JCM 9791 | reverse complement strand
GCGGGTGCCGGAGCAGCCGCGGAGGTGGCCTCGGTGGTCGTGGCTGCTGTCGACGCTGCGTCCTCGTCCGAACCGCCGAGTGATGCGAATCCGAGCCCGGCGAAGAGGATCGCCAGGGAGATCAGCAGCATCGCAAGGGCTCGTAGCGGTAACCCGGAGGATCCCCGGTTCGCGTTCTCAGCGGTTCTGCTCACGCACTCGACCATAGTTGCCCGATCGGCCGACGAGCGTCGCGCGCTAGCGTGTCGTCTCGAATCCGAGCCGACGAGCTGCGCGCGCCTTCTGCCGGCTGGAGCGCAATCGACGTAGTCGTTTGACGAGCATCGGGTCGGCGGCAAGGGCTTCCGGACGGTCGATCAGGGCGTTGAGCACCTGGTAGTAGCGGGTTGCGGACAACCCGAACAACTCCTTGATCGCTTCTTCTTTTGCGCCGGCGTACTTCCACCACTGGCGCTCGAACGCCAGGACGTCGTGCTCACGGCGGCTCAGGCCGTGCTCGCCGATATCGTTCGGGCTCCCGTTATCGATCGCACCGTTTTCGCGCCCGGACGCGGATCTTCCGCGTCGGATGGGTTCGTACCGTGCGCTGCTGCGCCGTCCATCTCGCTCCTCGACTGCTTCGAATCACACCGCAACGACAATGACACCTGTGTGTTTCCGCGAGTAATTCAATCACGGGGGTGCGACACACACGGGGCGGACGAACGGATGAATCGCGCGCATTATCCTGGTTCACCATGGCCATCCTTCCCATCGTCATCACCGGCGACCCTGTTCTGCACAATCCCACCGAACCGGTGACCGAAACGCCCGCGGAACTCGCGCAATTGATCGCCGACATGTACGAGACGATGGACGTCGCGAACGGCGTCGGCCTCGCGGCGAACCAGGTCGGGCTCGCCAAGCGGCTGTTCGTCTACGACTGCCCCGACCGCGACGAGTCAGGCAAGGTGATCCGCCGGCGCGGCGCCGTGATCAATCCGGTGCTCGAGACCTCCGAGATCCCGGAGACCATGCCCGACCCGGAGGACGACCTCGAGGGGTGTCTGTCGGTTCCGGGTGAGAACTTCCCCACCGGGCGCGCCGACTGGGCGAAGGTCACCGGCACCGACGAGAACGGCGATCCCGTCGAGGTCGAGGGACACGGATTCTTCGCCCGGATGCTGCAGCACGAGGTCGGCCACCTCGACGGTTTCCTGTACGTCGACGTCCTGATCGGGCGCAACGCGCGCGCCGCGAAGAAGACGATCAAGCGCGCCGGCTGGGGTGTGCCCGGCCTGACGTGGCTGCCGGGGAGCGTCGACGATCCGTTCGGTCACGACGATGACGAAGATGACGACTGACAGCCAGGCCGCGATTCCGCTCGGCACGCGGGTCGTCGTCCGGTATCGCCTGCCGCGGGGTACAGCCATCCGATGACCGATGTCATCGGCGAACTGGTGTCGATGGACCCGGTGGTCGTCGTGCGTACCGCAGAGAAGAAGCTCGTCCAGGTGGCTCCGAACAGCGTCGTCGCGCTCAAGGCACTGTCCGCACGCCCGATCCGCACCGCCGAGATCCGCTCGCTCGAACACGCCGCGGCCGCCGGGTGGCCTGGTCTCGAGCAGGCTGGATCGACGGCTGGTTCCT
>BBEG01000703.1 GCA_001312645.1 Rhodococcus sp. JCM 9791 | reverse complement strand
TGGTCGTCGGCCTGCGGGGCGGCGAGCTGCAGATCCTCGCGGAGTGGGCCCGCGAAGGTGTGTACCTCCTGGGTGACGATCGCGATGTGGTCGCGGATCGTGCCCGTCACTTCGACCAGCGGAACCCCGCCCAGTACCACCTCGCCGGAATCGGGGGTGATGCTGCCTGCCGCGATCGACGCGAGGGTGCTCTTACCCGACCCGGTCGGACCGACGAGCGCGATCCGCTCACCGGGGGCGATGGTCAGGTCGATGCCATGCAGTACCTCATGCCCGTCGTAACCGTGGCGGATACCGCTCAGCCGCAGACCGGAATCGGTGGGCGGGCGTGGGTCGACCGGCGGTGCAGTATCGGGGAGCGAGACGACGCCGACGAGCCTGGCCAAGCTCGCTCCGGCCGATTGCACCTCGTCGAAGGTGAACAAGATCGCGGCAATGGGATTGAACAACTGGTGAAACAGGAGTGCCGCCGCGGTGACCTGGCCGACTGTGACCGACCCGTCGTCGACCAGGATGAATCCTGCGGTGAGGATGCAGGCCAGACTCACGTACTCGGCGCGGTTCCCGCGACTCGCGAACCGCGCGAAGATCCCGAACACGTCGATGCCCAGCACCCGGGCGCGATCGGACGCCTGGTCCACGAGATCTCGGTGCACGGCTTCGGTTCCGTACGCGCGCACGGTGCGCTGCCCCTGGATGCTGCTGATCAAGGCCTGGATCGCGCCCCCATCGCGACACGCTGCGCGGCGTATCGAGGCGCCGACCGCGGCAGGTACCACCGCAGCGCCAGGGTGTACATGGGGACGGCGATCATGCCGGCCAGCCCCAGGCGCCAGTCGATTCCGACCATCGTGGTCAGGCTCACCACAACGAGGAACAGCGCGGAGATCACCGGTGGGACAGCGTCGGAGACAGCCTTGTCGATCACGGCGACGTCGTCGCCGACGCGGGCGAGGACGTCGCCCTTGCCTGCCTGCTCGACCGTGCGCATCGGCAAACGCAGGGTACGCACGACTACTACTTCGCGGAGCCGGGCGAGCACCGTGGACCCCAGCACCGCGACGAAGTACCGGGAAAGACCGGTGAACACACCCGCGGCAACCGCCGCGACAGCAATGATCGCGACGATCCCACCGAGGGAGGCGATCGGAGCCGACTCACGCACGCGGTCGACGAGGACTCCGAACATGTAGACGGGGAGCACGGTCGCCGCCGCTCCCAGCGCTGCCGTGACGATTCCCGCTGCCGCGATGGCCGACTTCGTCCGGACCGCCCGCCCGAGCCACGCCCACGATTCGCGGGCTGTGGCGACGGGCAGTAGTGGACGTTCGGCATCCGGAATCATCTGCGTCATCGAACGACCGCCTCCTGGTACACCACGTCGATCTCTGCGAGCCGATGGTGGGTCGCGGCTGCGACCACGCGACCTTGATCGATTACCACGACACGGTCGGCGGCGGCGAGAAGCGCAGGACTCGAGGTGAGGACGATCGTGGTGCGCGGATCGGTTCCGTGCCGGAGCGCGACGAGCCCCTCTGCGATGTTCAGCTCGGTGACCGAGTCGACCGCGGTCGTCGGATCGTGCAGGACGAGCACCGGCGGATCCGCCACGAGCGCCCGCGCCAACGCGATGCG
>BBEG01000702.1 GCA_001312645.1 Rhodococcus sp. JCM 9791 | reverse complement strand
CGCGCACTCGACCGCGCGCGGCGCGAGAGGACCCGCGCGTCCAGGCAGGCGGAAGCCGAACTCCTGCGACCCGGCGATGAACAGGCCCCGATCGAACCGACCGACACGCTCGACGACCGACTGCGCCTGATCTTCACGTGCTGCCACCCGGCACTCGCCCCGCCGCGCGGGTCGCGCTGACACTGCGATTGCTGGGCGGCCTCACCACCGGGCAGATCGCCCACGCCTTCCTTGTACCCGAACCGACGATGGCCCAACGAATCACGCGCGCCAAGAACAAGATCCGCGACGCGCGAATACCGTTCCGGAACCCGGACGTACACGAGCTGCCCGAACGGCTGACCGCGGTGCATGCCGTGCTGTATCTGATCTACACCGAAGGACACACGTCGAGCACGGGCAGTGATCTCGTCGCCGTCGACCTGTGTGCCGAAGCCACCCGTCTGGCCCGGATACTGACCGAGCTGATGCCCGACGATCCGGAGACGACGGGCCTGCTCGCAGTGATGCTGCTCGGTGAATCCCGCCGTCCCGCACGGACGTCGGACGACGGTGAACTTGTGCTCCTCGCAGATCAGGACCGGTCGTTGTGGGACCGCGCGCTCGTCGAGGAGGGACAGACCCTCGTCCGCCGTTGCCTGCGGTGGAACACGCCGGGCCCCTACCAGATCCAGGCGGCCATCGCGGCCGTGCACTCGGATGCACGCACCGCTGCCGACACCGACTGGTATCAGATCGTGCAGCTCTACGATCAGCTGTATCGGGTCGCGCCCACACCTGTCGTCGCACTGCACCGCGCGGTTGCGGTTGCGGAGGTGGACGGTCCGGCAGTCGCCTTGGGGATCGTCGACACGCTCGCGCTCGACCGCTACCACGTGGCCCACGCCGTGCGCGCCGATCTGCTGCGACGTCTGGGCCGCACCACGGAGGCCGTGGCCGAGTACATCATCGCGGCCGAACAGACCGGAAACGACGTCGAACGACAGTTCTTGCTGCGCCGCCGCGATGAGCTCAGCTCGCCGTAGCGGCGGGGTCCTCCTCCTCCTCCTTCTGCCATGGCCACCGGCCTTCGATCTCGAGCTGGAGCGACCAGCTGAGAAAGGTCCTGATGAGGACGATGATCGCGAGCACCCCGACCGAAGTGAACGTGGGAGTGACCGCGACGGTCTTGATGATGTCGGCCGCGACCAGGAACTCGAGTCCGAGCAGGATGGAGCGCCCGAGATTTCGTCGATAGGCTCGTAGATCTTCGCGCCGCTCCTGCGCCGCCACGAATCCAACGCGATCCAGGTGGACACGGCCGCGCCGAGAACGATGCATGCGACACCGACGACATCGATCGCGGAACCCACGTGCTCGAGAAGTTCTGCCACCTGCATCAGTGAAACTCCCTCCCACCCGGGACAACCGACCTGCTCATGCTTGCACGCCGAGTTGTCCACAGGAGGCGCATCGATCCACAGATTCGGCGATTCCGGGGCCGGCGGCGCCAACGGTCGGCGCGAACGACCCATGCTGCGACTGTGATCCCCGCAGTTGTGATCCCCATGATGATGGCGCTCCTCGGAGCGGTGGCCGGCGTGCGTGTGCGGAAGCTCACGGCGCGACTGTCCGGAGCGGAACCGTGGCGCGGCGCATGCGAG
>BBEG01000701.1 GCA_001312645.1 Rhodococcus sp. JCM 9791 | reverse complement strand
TACCGCCCTCGAGGACACACCGGAACAGCTCGATGTTCTCGCCGCGGCCGGAGTCGTCGACGCCGGCGGTCTCGGTCTGCTGATCCTGCTGGACTGCCTCGTCGACATCGTGTCGGGCCAGCGACCCGACCGCCACCTACGCCTCACCAGCACGCCCGTCCCCGACACCGGCGGTCAGGACGTCCCAGATCACGACGGTGCCGAACACGACGGCGGGTCGCAGGACTACGAGGTCATGTACATCGTCGACGGCTCCGATCGCACGCGGATCGCAGTGCTCCGTGCCCGGCTCGACGAACTGGGCGACTCGGTCGCGATCGTCGGGGACGGATCTGCAGGGTGGTCGGTCCACGTGCACTGCTGCGACCCCGGTGCTGCGATCGAAGCAGGAATCGGGGCGGGCAGACTGCGCCGTATCGCCATCACCTGCTTCACGTTGGAAGCAGACCGTGTCGGGCAGTGCGTCACGAGCACTCCGGCTGCTCCGGCGTCCGCCTCCGGCCGCGCGGTCCTCGCGATCGTCTCGGGTGCCGGCGCCGAGGGCTTGTTCGACGCCGAGGGCGCTACCGTCCTCTCTGCCGAGACAGCTGTCGACCCCCGCCTGCTGCTCGATGCGATCCGCTCGCTACCGAGCACGGACGTCCTCGTCCTTCCCAACGGGTGGGTGTCCGAGCAGGACGTCGTCGCAGTGGGTGCGCAGGCCCGAGACGGTCAACGCGAGGTGATGTTCCTACCGTGTTCCTCGATGGTCCAGGGATTGGCATCCCTCGCAGTACACGACTCGGGACGCGCGACCGTCGACGACGCATTCGCCATGTCGGAAGCGGCGGCCGCGACCCGCTGGGGATCGTTGCGATACGCGACCGAACGTGCCTTGACCTGGGTGGGGACGTGCGAACCGGGCGACAGCCTCGGGCTCGCAGGTCGAGATGTCGTAGTTATCGAGCATGATCTTGTGGCAGCGGGTGTGTCGCTGCTCGACAAGATCCTCGCTGCGGGCGGTGAGCTCGTGACGATGCTCGTCGGCGACGGCGCACCCGACGGTCTCGCCGAACAACTGACCCGCCATCTCGACAACCGCCACCCCGAACTCGAGGTCGTGGTGTACCAGGGGGGCCAGCGCAGCGACCTGCTGCAGCTCGGCGTCGAGTAGCCGGTGACCTCGGACGGTCATCGCACGAAACGGAAGGGACGGCAGTGGCGACACTCGCGGACCGCCTCGATCATCTTCTCGGCCGGAAGACTGCCGACAAGCTGTCCGAAGCATTCGGGATGACCACAGTGGAAGACCTGCTGCGGCACTACCCGCACCGCTACGCCACCCAGGGCGCCGAACTCGGCGACACCCAACCGGTCGAGGGTGAGCACGTGACGATCATCGCGCGCGTGGAAAAGGCCGACGAGGTGCGGATGAAGAGCCGGCCGGGCACGCGGCTGGCCGTGGTGCTGGTGTCCGACCGCCACAAGATCGACGTCACCTTCTTCAACCCGCACAAAGTCAAATACAACATCAAGCCCGGGGTGCGCGGTATGTTCTCCGGCACCGTGAAGTACTTTCGCGACAAGTGGAGCCTGGCGCATCCGAGCTACGTCATCCTGCCCGAACCACGCGAACCCGAGGTCGGCGGCGCACCCGCGCCGGTCCGGGTCCGTGGAGC
>BBEG01000700.1 GCA_001312645.1 Rhodococcus sp. JCM 9791 | reverse complement strand
GGCGGGTTCACATGATCGTCGCAACACTCTCGATGAGAGGTTGCGACGATCATGTCGTTTCAGGAGGACTGCCTTCGGTTCGGTGACGAGCTGGCCCGGCTCACCGATGCCGGTATGCCAGTGAAAGAGGCGGCAGTCGTGATGGGGCTGCCTCGCGGTCGCCGCTATGCCATCCTGCAGGCGATCGGCCTGCCCGCCGGCCAGCCACGCGGTCCAGGCAAGAGCGGTGATCAACGTGGGGTCCCCGATCGAATGGTGATCGTGGCCGTGTTCGACAAGACCGGTTCGATCAACCAGGCCGCGAAAGCGTGCGGGGTCTCGCCTTCGGTCGCACGCAGAATCCTGGTCTCGGAGGGTCTGGTGACCAGCGAAAAGATCCCACCTCGAGGCAAGAGCGAGGCCAAACACCGCTTCGGGGAACTGGTCGCACAAGGCTGGTCGATAACGCGAGCTGCCCACGAAGTGGGCGTCCACACGCGCACTGCCCGTGACTGGCGCAAAGGCATCCGGAAGGTCGGCAACACGCGAGTCCATCCTGATGGCAGGGTCGTGGACTACAGGCGCGGAACCGTCTACGAACAGACGGTGACCAGTGCGATCTGTGATGATGCCGTAAAGCCTGCGGTCAGTGATCGCTCGGTCAGTGATCGCTACCTGTCGATCGAGGACCGGGTTGCGATCGCCGACGGCCTGGTGGTCAAGGACTCGCTGCGCACAATCGCTGCACGGATCGGCAAGAACGTCTCCACGGTCTCGCGGGAGGTACGCGGGCACAGCATCGAAGGCCGGTATCTGCCGTATCAGGCCGATCGGGTTGCTGCCGCGGCCCGGGCGCGGCCCAAGCAGTCCAAACTGGTTCAGAACGCGGTCCTGCGGGCAGCGGTCGAGGAAGGCTTGTCCCGGAAGTTGTCACCGGAACAGATCTCGCATCGCCTGCGCCGGGATCACCCTGACGACGAAAGCATGCGGGTGAGCCACGAGACGATCTACCAGGCATTGTATTTTCAGGCCCGCGGAGGACTGAAACGCGAAGTACAGCAGGCACTTCGAACCGGTCGAACGAGGCGTGCACCGCAGCACAAAGAGGGTGAACGGTATCAGCGGTTCACCGATCCGATGATCATGATCAGTGATCGGCCCGCCGAGGTCGCCGACCGCGCCGTACCCGGGCACTGGGAAGGCGATCTGATCACCGGTGAACAGAACAAGACCGCGATCGGCACCCTGGTCGAACGTTCCACCCGCTACACGATGCTGCTGTATCTACGACGGGCATGACGCCGAACAGGTCCGCGATGCGCTGATCGTGGCCATGCGTGAGTTGCCTGCGCATCTACGTGGGTCGCTGACGTGGGATCAAGGAGCCGAGATGGCCAGACACAAGCAGATCAGCGTCGCTACCGAGATGGCCGTCTACTTCTGCGACCCGGCCAGCCCCTGGCAACGCGGTAGCAACGAGAACACCAATGGACTGCTCCGGCAGTACTTCCCCAAAGGCACCGACCTCAGTGTCTACGGACCGGAAGACCTCGAGCATGTTGCCCAGGAACTCAACGGCCGTCCACGCAAGACGCTCGGCTGGGATACTCCAGCCGAGCGTCTGCGTGATCTAATCACCACCAACTAACAGCGGTGTTGCGTCGACCCCTTGAAACCGCCC
>BBEG01000699.1 GCA_001312645.1 Rhodococcus sp. JCM 9791 | reverse complement strand
CAGGCCGCGCCTTCGGGCCTGCTCACAGTGGTGGTCTTACCCTCGACCTGGGTATCGCTGGCGTCGTCGGCGCCGCGGCCCCTACTCGCGAAGCGTTCACCGGCCTTGGCTGCGATCGCTCCGCCGGGCCCGCCGAGTGCCGCTCCCGCGGCAGCGAACGCTTTGGTCTTGAGAGACTGCTTCATACCGCGGGCCTTGCGGTTGACCATGCTCGCGCTGTTCTGGGTGAAGGTCTGGTTCATGCGTTTGAACGGGCGCATGATCGCCCAGCACACGACGGTCAGCAGGATCATGAACCACAGTCGCCACGTCCCGTCGACATGCCCGTCGTCATTGACATACAGCTGCACGAGCGCCATCAGGTAGAGCGCGACGATGACCGCGCCGGCCACACCCCACATGTAGGCGGTGGCGAGCATGCGCAGGATGCGGGCCAGCCAACCGCCACCAGCGAGCGCGAGCGGCACCCACAACGGCGCGAACAGGATCGCGAACCGGATCGCGAGCAGCGCAGTGATCTTCAGCAGCGAGGCACCGATCCACAACATCGACGGCATGGCCAGCTTGATCATCCCGAGGAACCCGGTGGAGGTGCGACCGGAGTCCTTGCCCTGGAACTGGTAATAGGACAACTGGTAGTCGGATTCGAGGGCACCGACGATCTCGCGGAACTTGTCGGCCTTCTGCTCGGCCAGCTCGGCCTGGGCCTGCGGATCGTCCTTGACCTGCTGCTGTTCCTCGTACGAGAAGGCCAGCGCATCGCGCAGCTTCGGACCGAGATTGGCCGGGTCGTCGACGTCGTAGTTGGCGCCGAACCAGCCCGTGCGCCAGTCCGGGAGAAAGACCTTGTCGATCAGCACGTTCTTCGGGTCGGTGGGTCCACCGGTGAGTGTGCCGTCGCCCGGGCCGTTCCCGAACTGCACCGAGAGAATCTGGTCCTGGGTTTCGGTGATCAGCGAGCCGAACGTCTCGTCGGCGACCTGGACCGCCTTCTGCGGGGCGCCGACGAACAGTGCGCCGAGCATCAGTCCGGCAACGGCGATCGCGGAGGTTTTCGTGACGCCGGCGGCATCTGCCTTCAATGCTTTCCACAGCACGATCGCGGCAACCACCGTCAGGGCGATCCCCAGCCACTGTGTGTAGACCCCGCTCATGCCCTCGGAGATCGAATAGACGATGCGGTCGAACTGCGTTATCGCAGGCGTGATGCCCGCTTCGGCAGCGTCCTGTCTGGTCTTGGTCTGGTCGTCGAGCCAGAACGCCGCGGCCGCCAGAGATTTGCCGATCGTCAAGAAGCGTTGCCGAGTGTAGTGTCACCGACCGCGCCGGGGGCTTTGACCAGATCTTCACCGCAGCCGAGGTCGTAGGTGTGCCATTTCAGGCCGGCCCAGCCGTAGCTCTCGTAGCCGGTGCCACCGCCACCGTCGCGGGGTGACCGGTTGGCGCTGGACGAATCGAAGTTCGTCTCGATGACTTCGTTGGGGAACTCCGGTGCCGGGACTTCCTTGCAGTCGAATCCGCTCGCCGCGGCTACGCCGGTGCCCACGCCGATCAGTGAGATCGCCGAGAGCATGAGCACGGCCAGAACGCGCGCTATCAGCCCCGTACGCCACCCGGAACGCGCGGGGCAGGGCAGTGCCCGTGCAGCGCGGCTCGGGGCCGTTGCG
>BBEG01000698.1 GCA_001312645.1 Rhodococcus sp. JCM 9791 | reverse complement strand
GTGGACGGCCGCCGCCGGGGATGAGCTCGGCGATGATCTCTCGGCTGCCCGGGAGTTCGGTCACGTGGTCAGGGGGCACGTCGCCAAGCCGTGCGCCGTCGCCTCGAGGAGCAGCTCCGAGAGCATCCGGCCGGCGGCCAGCCACGCGTGCCGCTCGTCCGACGAGGTGCTGACCAGCAGGACAGTCGACGCATCGACCTCGATTGCTGCGCCTTCCGGAGTAGTTCTGCTGCCCGACGGGAAGCGGCGTCCGACGTCGACCCGGTGATGTTGCTCCGTGGTCACCAAAGCCTGGGGCGGAATGCGAGGGTCTTGGTGGTGTGTCCCGCCCACCACCTCAGTTCCTCCTGGTAGGCGGCGTCGTAGCGGCGAAGGGCGGCGCTGCGCGCCGTAGCGTCGGCCAGAACCTCCCGTGCTTCGGGGGACAGGACCGTCACCTGCGCGTCACCTGGCCCGGCGCAGGACACGATGCTGCGCGCTGCGGTGGCGTCGGGTGCTGCGAGCGGGCGGCGGTCGGAATAGCGTCGCCTGATCGCGGCGACGAGATCGAAATCGTGCGAGGCCGGCCGGGCGTCGTGCCCGAAACGCACGGTGGCGAGATGATCGGAATGTGCGCCGTCGGGGAGACGTCGGACCTCGGTCGACCATTTCAACGCCGTGAATGCGACCTGCAGGTGATGCAGCGCCGCACCGCAGCTCAGAACGAGTTGCCTGCCTGAAGTCGATGGCTCCGAGCATGCGTGACGGGTCGCCGTGTAGATCGAGTGCCCCGGTCTCGTACCGCCAGTGCCACGGCTGACTGTTGTGTACCGAGGCGCGCGGCACGCGAGATCCACAGCCATCCGCACCACGTCGGAATCGGGAATCCGGGTGCTCATGATCGCTCCGTACTCGTGCGACAGGTCGGACCTGGTCCCCATTGTTCGCTGTCGGCGTCCGCAGGTCCAGGGACATTGGTCATCGGCTTCAACACCGCGGGCACAGTGGTGGGATGATGCGGATGCTCGAGTCGAACAGGATGGGGTTGTGATGATCGGAATCAGCCGCGACGGTGCCGTGGTGACGGTGGAACTCCAGCGTGAGGAACGCCGCAACGCGCTCACCACACAGTTGTGTGTGGAAATCCGCGAGGCAGTGGAGAAGGCTGTGGAGGACGACGCCCGAGTCGTCGTGATCACCGGACGCGGTACGTCGTTCTGTGCAGGTGCCGATCTGTCCGGCGATGTGTATGCCGAGGGATTCACCGACAGTCTCGCCGAGCTGCTCCGCACGATCGTGGAGGCACCGCTCCCGGTGGTTGCCGCAGTCAACGGTCCGGCGATCGGCGCGGGCACCCAGCTGGCGCTCGCATCGGACCTACGCGTGGTGGCACCCGGCGCGAGATTCGCGGTGCCCGCGGCGAAGCTGGGCATCTCGGTGGACCGGTGGACGGTGCGGCGGCTCGCATCGCTCGTCGGTGGTGGCCGGGCCCGCACGGTGATGCTCGCGTGCGAAGCGATAGAGGCCGACGACGCGCTCGCCTACGGTCTCGCCAACAGGATCGGTGATCTGGCGGCCGCTCAGGCGTGGGCGCAGGAGATCGCAACGCTCGCACCGCTGTCGATGCACGCACACAAACTCTTCCTCAACGACGACGGCACGCGCCGCGACCCCACCGCGGAACAGCAGGC
>BBEG01000697.1 GCA_001312645.1 Rhodococcus sp. JCM 9791 | reverse complement strand
CGTCCAGGCGACCCGCGCGCTGGTGCAGTTGCTCGCCGCGGGGCTGCCCGACACGGCCGGACTCGCCGCACTCGAGGACCGGCACGAACACGCCCGGCACGAGGACCGGATACCCACTGCGCTCCTCGTCGAGAATCGAGGTAGGGAATGACTCGAGGGGAGGACATGACACCGACCGACGCCGAGGACGCGATCGTCGTGCGGGCCACCCGGCGTCGCAAGAGCTTCGCCGAACGAATGCGGGAGGCCAGCGGCATCGTGTTGGTGGAGCCCGGGACGAACCTGAGGTCTCTGTACGTCGCGCGTGTGCTCGGCACGCCGTTGTCGCTGGTCGGGATCGGCGCGATGACTGTCGGATCTCTGCTGGCCGTCACCGGCCTGGTCGCTGATCCCGCCGGTTCCGTGGCGTTTGTGGGGGAGTTGTTCACCGGAGAGCAGGCCGAGAATGCGGTGCTGTCCACCGCGGGGCTGACCTTCTTCGGCGGTATGGGCTCCTACCTGGCCGGTGCCGGTCTCATCCGCGGCGCGCGGCACAGAGCCTGCGTCAGTGGGGTGTTGACCGTCACAGAGATGGTGTACGGACCGAAGAGCATCAAGGAGTCGATGACCCGCGCGCTGGCCGCTGCGGAGACGATCCGCGGATCGGTGGCCTACCGCGAACGCTGGCTGGCCGATTTCGATCTCGATGCGGCGCTGTGGGATCTGGCCCGGCACCTGCACAGCGCGATCAGGTTGCGCGACGAGTTGGGCACGGTCCCGGCACGCCTCGAGCAGGACACGCAGGTCGAGCGCGCCCGTGCCGCGCTTCAGACGTGTGTCGTGCATGTGGAGGAGGGGGCCGACCGGCTCGCGGCCCTGGCAGATCGGGTCGAGGCGTTCGATCGGGAGCTGGCCGCGCCCGCGCGCCGCGTCGAGCTCGAAAAGGCCCGCGAGTTGCGTGCGCAGCGAGATGCTGAGCAGATCGGGCGACTGTCCGCTGCCGCAGCTGAAGTCGCGGCCATCGAACCGGCGCTCGGTGGTGTCACCGACCAGGTGACCGGCGTGCTCGATGCGTACGACGAGTTACCGAGAAACAAATTCTGACCTGAATAAATGGCACGTCCCGCGTGAGCTACGCAGCGCGAAGGTGAATCCACGTCTTGGTGCGCTGAAAGTGGCTGTGAGCAGTGCCGATGGCACGTCCCGGAATCGGGGGCGTGCCATCTTCCGTATCGGGGTCGGAGTCTTCTTTCATGGCGTCAGGAAATAGACACCGCTCAGGGGTTGCAACATTACAATGACATTTTGTATGGTTGCGTCTGTCGAAAACATCGAACAAAGGAGCATCGAATGTCGAATACCGCTGTTGCAGAACACGTCACCGTCACCATCACCGGAACGCCGGTACGCGCCGAGATCGCCGAGATTCTCGAATACCGCACCGACTTCTTCGGCGGCAGGGTCGCTGATGTGCGCCTGGCCGACGGCACCGTCACCCGGCACGTGGACACCCTCGACATCGAAGTGAGCGCCGCGCGCGGCGTACTCGCCGCCGCCTGATTCATTCCCCGAACTCGAAACCCCACCCCCAGTACAGGAGGTCGCCCATGACTGCATCCCTCACCGCACTGCCCACCGGTGTCGCCGCCGAGGTCGACGGGACCGCCGCGCTCGTCGTCGGCTACCTCCACGCCTTCCCGCGGCATCCG
>BBEG01000696.1 GCA_001312645.1 Rhodococcus sp. JCM 9791 | reverse complement strand
CGAGCGGCTCGAGCGGCCTGCTCTGCGCAGCCGGGGGCACTTCGACGCGGGTACCGTCGGGTAGCGCCGCCACATGGGGAACCTGCGCGGCGTCGACATAGCCTGCGGTGTAGACCCCGTAGGCGCTGCCGGATCCGGGCGGCGCGGTCAGCGACAATCCGGGGTATCCGGCGAGTGCGAATTCCACTGCGGTGGAAGTGAACCCACGGCCCACAACTTTCGGGTCGGGGTCGCGGACCGTGCAACGCAGCAATGCACTCGCGGCTTCCTCGGTGTCGGCATCGGGGTGGTCGGTGCGAGCGAGGGTCCACTCCAGTTCAGCGGGGCGCGTCGGCAGATTCGCCTCGACCTGGCGTCGCACGAGTTGCGCCTTGGCCTCGATTTCGAGTCCGGTGAGAACGAACTCGGCCTGGTTGTGAAATCCCGCCAGCGCGTTGAGACACACCTTGAGTGTGGGCGGCGGGACCTCACCCCGGACCCCGGTGAGCTTCACGCGGTCGGGCCCTACCTGCTCGAGGTGGACGGTGTCGATGCGCGTGGTGACGTCCGGACCTGCATACCGCCCACCGGTGACCTCGTACAAGAGCTGTGCGGTCACGGTGCCCACCGTGACAGCGCCGCCGGTTCCGGGATGTTTGGTGATCGTCGACGAGCCGTCGGCCTCGATCTCGGCGATCGGGAACCCCGGGCGGTCGAGGTTGTCGAGTTCGGTGAAGAACGCATAGTTGCCACCGGTCGCCTGAGTGCCGCATTCGATGACATGTCCGGCGGCAACGGCGCCTGCCAGCACATCGAACTCGTCTCGGGCCCAGCCGAAGTGGGCGGCAGCAGGACCGACGATCACGGAGCGTCGGTGACGCGACCGGTGACGACGATGTCGGCCCCCGCATTCAGGCACTCGACGATCCCCCACGCACCGAGATATGCGTTCGCAGTGAGCGACGGCGGGTCTGTGGTCAGGTCGAGTTCGTCGACGCGGCCGAGAAGGTCGTCGCCCTCGACGTGGGCGATGCGCGGTGCGAGACCGAGCCGGTCGGCGAGATCCTGCAGTGCGGTGGAGAGTCCCGCCGGGTTGAGGCCACCGGCATTCGCGACGATCCGCACGCCCTTGTCCAGTGCGAGACCCATGCACTCCTCGGCCTGGCGCAGGAAGGTCTTGGCATAGCCGGCGGCGGGATCCTTCATGCGGTCGCGACCGAGAATCAGCATGGTCAGTTCTGCAAGGTAGTCGCCGGTGAGGTAGTGGAGCTCGCCGCCCTCGAGCATTTCGCGCATCGCCGACAGGCGGTCTCCGTAGAAACCGGAGCAGTTGCCGATTCGTACGGGCATCAACGATCGCCCGCTTTCTGCACTCGCCCCGGTCCGGGAGGCCCGGCGAACGCCTGGGCGAGGTCGAGCCAGATGTCCGCATCGGAACCCTGTGCAACGAGAGAGGTGTCGGCGCGGTGCACACGTTGTGTGACGAGCCTGCAGAAGTCGAGGGCCGAACCGGACACCGATTGTGTGGCATCACCCGGCCCCACTCCCAGATGCTGCCGTCGGGCGCGGTGAGTACTACCCGGAACGGTTCGGCCGGCACTGCGCGGTCATGAATGACGAAGGCGAAGTCTCGTGTCCGGACGCCAGGTGCGCGATGTGGCGGAGGCGAGGTGTCGCGGGCTGCGCGACTCCGAGGCAGCCGCGACGTCGCCG
>BBEG01000695.1 GCA_001312645.1 Rhodococcus sp. JCM 9791 | reverse complement strand
CGCGACCGCGCCGACCGTCAGGCGCGGCTCTTCCGCGTGCTGCGCTATGAGCACTCCGAGCGAACCGGAGTATTCGAGGGCGCGCCGCATGATGAGGGGGTCGTACACGCATTTGCCGTCGTCGGAGAACATCTTGACCTGACCGACGCCCGCGGCCATGGTCCCCATCTCGGCGAGCTGCTTGCCTTCGAGCCCCACCGTCACGGCACCGACGGGGTGCACGTCGACGAGGCCGCAGTCCTGGCCGCGGCGCCACACGTGGTCGGTGATGACCACCGAGTCGGCGACCGGGTCGGTATTGGCCATTGCGAAGACAGCGGTGTAACCGCCCAGCGCGGCCGCGGCCGAGCCCGTCTCGATCGTCTCGGTGTCCTCGCGTCCGGGCTCGCGCAGGTGGGTGTGCAGATCCACGAATCCGGGCAGCATGATCTGCCCGGTCCCGTCGATGATCGTCGCGTCTGCCGACGCGGCGACGGCGGTGCCGATCTCGAGGATCTGTTCGTCGCCGAGCAGGACGTCGACCGGATCCCCTTCGCCGTAGAGCCGGACGTTGCGGATGAGCACCTGCGGCGTCACCGGTGTATCTCCTGTTCCTGAGGGATGAGTCACGACAGGTCCCCTTCCGTGCCGACGAGCAACCGGAAGAGCACCGCCATGCGAACGTGCACACCGTTGGTGACCTGTTGAAGGACAGCGGTCTGCGGCGCATCGGCGACCGGGTATCCGATCTCCATGCCGCGCAGCATCGGGCCGGGGTGCAGCACCACGGCGTGCTCGGGCAGCATCGCGGCGCGCCGGGCGCTGAGGCCGTAGCGGATCGAGTACTCACGCGCGGACGGGAAGAACCCGCCGTTCATGCGTTCGGCCTGCACGCGCAGCATCATCACCGCGTCGAGTGCGGGTAATTCGGCGTCGAGAGAATCGGCGACGGTCACCGGCCACGTTTCGACCCCGACGGGTAGCAGTGTGCGCGGAGCGACGAGCACGACCTCTGCGCCGAGCATGCTCAACAGCAACGCGTTCGACCGGGCGACGCGGCTGTGCAGGATGTCGCCGACGAGCGCGATGCGGCGACCTTCGACCGAGCCGAGCCGCTGGCGGATGGTCAGCGCATCGAGCAGTGCCTGGGTGGGGTGCTCGTGGGTACCGTCGCCGGCGTTGATCACCGCGGGGCCGGACCCGGATTCGTTGGCCCACTCCGCGATGCGGTGTGCAGCACCGGATGCGGGGTGACGGACGATCAGTGCATCCGCGCCGGCGGCGTGCAGGGTCAGCGCGGTGTCGCGCAGCGACTCGCCCTTCGCCACCGACGAACTCGACGCGGACACGTTGATCACGTCCGCGCTCATCCATTTTCCGGCGACCTCGAAGGACACGCGAGTACGGGTGGAGTTCTCGAAGAACACCGTCATGACGGTGCGGCCGCGCAGCGTGGGCAGCTTGCGGACCTCACGGCCGAGCAATGCCTGTTCGAAGCGTTCGGCGTCGTCGAGAAGCTCGGTCGCGGAGTCCCTGGTCAGGTCCGCGATGGAGAGCAGGTGCTTCACGAGGTCTTGCCTCCCGAGATTTCCACGGCGTCGCGGCCGTCCCGTTCGTCGAGCAGTACCCGCACGTCTTCGGTGCGCGCGGTCGGCACGTTCTTGCGACGTAGTCGGCGCGCAACGGCAATTCGCGATGCCCGCGGTCGACGAGCACGGCCAGTTGG
>BBEG01000694.1 GCA_001312645.1 Rhodococcus sp. JCM 9791 | reverse complement strand
CACCGACCAGAGGTTGCGTGTCGTCGTGGTAGGCCCGCTCAACCAGGCAAGAGCCGGTTCGTCAATGCGCTGCTGGGACTCGACGTGTGCTCCGTCGGGGACGACGAGACCACCGCGGTACCGACGCTCGTGCAGCACGCAGTCAGGCCTCGCGCCGAACTGGTGCTCGCGGGGGACGGGCCCGAGCGCGTCGAAATCCCACTCGACGATCTTGCGCGCGTCACACCGGCCACCCCGCATGCCGACGGGCGCACCGTACAGCGACTCGAGGTGAGTGCACCCCAGCCCCCTGCTGGCGGACGCTGGTATTCGTCGACACCCCCGGCGTGGGTGGTCCCGGAAACCCGCACACCGCAGCCACATTGACATTGCTTGCGAGTGCCGATGCGGTGTTCGTCGTCTCCGACGCCAGCCAGGAGTTCACCGCCCCGGAAATGTCGTTCCTGCGTCAGGTGCACACGCTGTGCCCGGCGTCGGCGGTGCTGCTCACCAAGACCGACCTGTACCCGCACTGGCGTCGGATCCTCGACGCCGACCGGACGCATCTGCAGGACGAGAGCCTCGATGTGCCACTGGTGCCGGTGTCGTCGCTGTTGCGCGAGTACGCGCTCCGCACCGACGACGCGTCGCTGCAGGCGGAATCCGGATTCGCGGCGGTGTACGACTTTCTGCGCGAACGCGTGGTCGAACGCAACGCCGACGTGGCGCGGATGTCGGTCGCGCGCGACGTGCGGATCGTCGTCGAACATCTGGCGCTCGGTGTGCACAGTGAACTCACCGCTCTCCGCGATCCCGCGGCCGGTGCTGCGGCCGTCGAGGATCTTCAGCGCGCCAAGTCCGTTGCGGAGACGTTGCGGACGCGCGCCGCGCGGTGGCAGATCACTCTCGCCGACGGGATCGCCGACCTGGCCGCGGACGTCGACCACGACCTACGCGACCGGCTACGCAGCGTGACCCGTGTGGCCGAGAAGTCCGTCGACGACTGCGATCCGGGCCGCGAATGGCCAAGACTCGGTCAGTGGCTCGGCGAGCAGGTCGCCGAATCGGTGGGCGACAACTTCGTGTGGGCGCACGAACGTGCCCTGGCGCTGGCCGACACCGTCGCCGAGCACTTCACGCTCGACGACGCCCAACTGCCGTCGCTGCACCTCGGCGACCTGTCCGAGCTGCTCGAGCCCGTCGACGATCTGTCCGATCTGGAGTCGGGACGTATCGGTGTCGGGCAGAAAGTGCTCGTCGGGATGAAGGGGTCGTACGGTGGTGTGCTCATGTTCGGACTGGTGACCACGCTGATGGGGATGGCGCTCGTCAACCCGATCTCGGTCGGGGCGGGCGTCGTATTGGGCACCAAGGCATATCGTGACGACAGGCAGGCTCGTGTCGCCAAGCGGCGGGCCGACGCGAAGGTCGCGATCCGGAAGTTCACCGACGACGTCAGCTTCCAGGTGGGGAAGGAATCGAAAGATCGATTGCGGGCCATCCAGCGGCAGTTGCGCGATCACTTCACGGACATCGCCGACCAGACCCTCCGATCGTTGTCGGAATCGATGAAGGCCGCGCAGGACGCCGCGAATATCGAACAGCAGGAACGAAACCGGCGCATCATCGACCTCGACCGCCAGGTGACCCAGCTGGCCGGCCTGCGCGACCGCATGGCCCGATTCGCCGGGATCGAGTCGTGAGCGCGGCTCTCGAGCGCGCCCGCCGCC
>BBEG01000693.1 GCA_001312645.1 Rhodococcus sp. JCM 9791 | reverse complement strand
CCCGAACCGGTCGCGACCCGTGAGCCACTCGAGCGCCGCAGCGAGGACGTGCTGCTCCTCGACGGACAGCGGGGCGGCGGTCACGGCCAGCACCACGTGTTCCCGTCCGTATGCCGAGGCGAGGACCTGTGCGAGTCCAGCGGCACGCACCTCCGCCGAGTACCTGGCAGGATCGAGCGACCACCGAGCACGGAGGCTTCGGCGAGGTCGGCCAGGAACGCCCCGTACTTCGGAGTGGCGAGTCCGGATGTCAGTGCGCGCACGGCCGTGATGTCGAGGCCGCTGTGCCCGTCGAGCACCCGGCGCCGGGCAACCATTCGAGCAACAGGGCGTGAGCTGAGGTTTCGCACTCGTCGAGGATCCTTCCGACAACATCCGACCCGGTGGGTGCGTTCGTGACGTGGTAGCCGGACACCACCGGAGCCGCGGGCGGCAGCGGATCGAGTGCATCGGCGACGGTGGCGGCGTCGACACCGTCGACATGCACGACCCGGTCGACGGGCAAATCGACGAGCGCCAGGAATGAAGAAAATGCGGACGGAATCATCACTCCGTGGAGCCCACAACGCGCTGACGTCGATACATGCTGAGAAACCATACATACCGGACATGACATCGGCAGGGTGAGGTCGCTGCGGCTACGCGCACCCGAGGCGGGCCGTCCACCCGTCGATGTCACGTCGGCTCGTCAGACGCACGACCGGAAGGTCGGGATGCCGTTCGAGGACCTCGCCGACCCGGCCGACCAGTTTCCCGTGCGTCGACCACGACCACCGGATGATGTTCTCGCGTCGGGTGAAAAGTGTGTACAACGGCGGTTCCACATTGCCGTTCCACAACACCTCACGCCGGATTCGTCGGCGCAGCGTCCGGCGGATCACCTGCCGCATCACGACGGGGCGAGGTAGATCGAGCCAGATCATCAGATCGGCCCGCTCCGCAAGCAATGAACGGACCACGGTGTACTGCCACTCGGTCACCCAATACGGCTGTGAGGTGAAGTCCTCCACGTCGGCGACGAACGACGGCCGCGGTGTCCAGTTCGGTCCGTGATGCAGCCCGTCGATCTCGATGTGTTCGATGCCGATCGCGTCACCGATGCGGGCGGAGAGTGTCGTCTTCCCCGAGCCCGACGCCCCCGCCACAACGATGCGGCAGGGGCGATCGGGGACAAGCGCGGAGGCGTCGAGAAGTGGCACCGCTGCAGGTTATCGCACGTCAGGCGGAGACTGCGAGCAGATATTCGCGCGGCTGCCCGAACAGCTGCGCGGTGCCGTGCGCACGCTTGAAGAACAACTGTGTGTCGTGTTCCCACGTGATCGCGATGCCGCCGTGGAGCTGCACTGCTTCGGCCGCGACCTGCTCGAATGCCTCGGAGCAGTAGATCTTCGCCGCGTAGGCATCCTGCGGATCCTGCGACAGCGCCGCCGCGTACGACATCGACCGGGCGGTCTCGACCAGCGCATACATGTCGGCCATGCGGTGCTTGAGCGCCTGGAACGACCCGATGATGCGCCCGAACTGTTTGCGGTTCTTCGTGTATTCGACCGTGAGGTCCAGGGTCGCCTGCGCGGCGCCCACCTGCTCGGCGGAGACCGCGATCACCGCGGCGTCCGCAGTCGCTCCACCAGGTCGTCGGTCGACGACACCCGGCGCGCGGACACAGCGGAGAACGACACCTCGGCCAGGGTGCGGGTGGGTCCATCGTC
>BBEG01000692.1 GCA_001312645.1 Rhodococcus sp. JCM 9791 | reverse complement strand
CCTGCGTGTCGTCACCCCCCTCGCCCTCGGATCCCGACGCGCACGCGCCGACGAGCGCGAGCGACACCGCCGCTGCAGCAGCGACCCTGATTCCCGACCGAATTCTCGCCCCCGAGATCATCCTCCGACGGTAACCGGGCGATCGCAGCTGCGCGGGCATTCGAACTACACGGCAATTCGAACTTCTCCGAACGGCCTTGACAGGAGGCGCGTACGAGCGCATCCTTTATCAACTGGATGGTTGATAAACCAAAAGGTTGCCAAGATGGAGGCCCAACCGTGTACGACGACGCGAACGACGACCAACTCGACCTGGCGTTCACTGCCCTGGCCGACCCGGTCCGCCGCCGCATCGTCGCCCGGCTCAGCCGCGGGCCCGCCACCGTCAACGAACTCGCGGAACCGTTCGCGATCACCAAACAGGCGATCTCGAAGCACATTCAGGTTCTGGAACACGCCGGACTCGTCACGCGCACACGCGACGCCCAGCGCCGTCCCGTCCATCTGAATCCCGCGCGGCTGGAGATGCTGACCGCCTGGATCGACCGCTACCGGTTGGTCAAGGAACAGCAGTTCCGCGATCTCGACGCCGTGCTGGCCGGGGAATCGGCCGACCCGAAACCATAGAGGTTCCCCGAGGAACCTCCCTCGGAAAGGTTCGTCATGAGCAACGCCCTGAACGTCACTGTCCCCGAAGGTGTCCCCTTCATCGACTACGAGCGCGAATTCGACTTTCCTGTCGCCGACGTGTTCCGCGCCCACAAAGACCCTGATCTCATCGCGCAGTGGCTCGGCCCGCGGGGCATGGAGATGACGATCGACCACTACGATTTCCGCACCGGCGGCAGCTACCGGTACACCCATACCGACAACGATGGTTCGTACACCTTCACGGGAGTCTTCCACACCGTGCGCGAGAACGAATTCGCCGTTCAGACATTTGAATTCGACGGTTTCTCCGATGTGGTGAGCATCGAGTTCCTCACCTTCACCGATCTCGGCGGCGGGCGCTGCAAGCTCAGCGGCCACGCTGTGTACCCGAGCATGGAAGCACGCGACGGAATGGCATCGTCCGGCATGGAGACCGGCCTGAACCAGGGCTACGAGCAACTCGAAGAAGTACTGGCACGCGTGTCCGCGTCGTGAACAGCCAGGCTCGGCCATGCACGGATCACCGAAGTGCGTGGCCGAGTTCTGCTGCGTGCGAGAGCAATTGTTCGCCATCACGCGCAACGACCACGTGATCGCACACGTCCGCATAGTCGGGCATCGCACACGTCGCCTGCGCCCAGTACCGTTCCGGCTCAGGCGTGATCCACGCCAAGCGGTGGACCCGTCGCCGCAGTTCTTCGAGCTGATCGACCCGCGCCGGCAACCCGTTGCACCGCCCGTCCCCCACGACCAGAACCGAGGTCCGATTGTCGATCGAGCCGCGTGGTCGGCGAGCAGTTCGTCGAACATCCTGCCGTAATCGCTGCTGGCCTCGAGATCCACGCCGGGGTGCGCGAGCACCGCCGCGAGCGCACCGTCTCCGTCGGCAGCGAGCAAGCGCTGTGTCACGTCCACCGGGCGATCCACGAACGCGACCACCCGGCAGCGATGCGCGCGACCATGCATCGCCTGTGCAAGACGTAGCGTGAACGCAGTGATCGGGCGGACCGACAGCGACACGTCGGCGAGCACGAGCAACCTCACGCGATCCGGTCGCGGGGCGCGG
>BBEG01000691.1 GCA_001312645.1 Rhodococcus sp. JCM 9791 | reverse complement strand
CCCATCGACCTGTAGCGCGCCCGGCCGGCCCTGCGAATCAGTGCCGCGCGGCGGCGAGCCGTACGAGGTGGTCGATCGTCTCGTGTTCGGCGTCGGCCGGCAACGCGTCGACCGGCCACCACTGCAGGTCGGTCGACTCGTCGCTGCGCACCGGTACTGCACCCACCGGGGCCGTCACGAGAAACCTCAGATCGAGGTGCCGGGTGGGCACGCCGAGCGAGCACGTGATCGGGTGCGTATGCGCCGAGAGCACGTTCGGATCGATCGTGAGTTCATCGATACCCGATTCCTCGGTGGCCTCGCGGAGCGCGGCATCGACGACGGTCTCGTCACTCTCCTCGCAGTGCCCACCGAGCTGGATCCATCTGCCGACCCGTGGATGCAGTGTGAGCAGTACATTGCGGTGATCGGCATCGAGCACGAGTGACGATGCGGTGATGTGCCGGGAACGTGGGAACGCAGGCAGCCGCCGGGCGCGGAGTCGAGGAAGGCGAGCATCGTGTGCCGCAAGGACTCTGCGTCCTCCGAATCGGTACGCCACGCGGTGAGCCGCTCGTGGGCGGATGCGTGCAGGGAGCCGGCCGACACGACTACAGCTCCCGCAGGGCGTCACCGGGATCCGCGGCCTCGCGAGGCTGCAGCTCGTCCTTCGGATATCCCACTGCGATCGCGCCGAGAGGCGACCAGTCGGAGGGGAGATCGAGTTCCTCACGCACGACGTCGGGGGCGAAGATCGTCGAGCCGATCCAGCAGCTGCCCAGCCCGCGTGTCGCGAGTGCGACGAGTAGACCCTGCACGGCCGCGCCCGCGGCGACGGTGAACATCGTGGCTTCGCCGGCGGCGCGTCGCGCATCCGGATATTCGTGGGCACCGTCGGAACCCAGAACGGCACCAGCACTTCGGGTGCGTCGTAGAGGATCGATCCGCGTGTGAGACGGCGTTCGATGGCGACGGGATCGAGTCCGTCGCCCGCGAGATCGTCGGCCCAGCGAGTGCGCATCCGGTCGAGGAGACGTCGTCGTACCTGCTCGGTACGTACCCACACGAACCGGACCGGGCGGGTGTGGTGGGGCGCCGGTGCGGTGAGCGCCTCGGCGACCGCGTCGCGCAGGTCTTCGGGATCGACAGGATCGGCAGCGAACTCGCGTATCGAACGTCGTAGCAGCAGCGCTTCGCGTCGCCCACGTTCGAGTGCTTCGGCAGTGCCGAGCCAGAACAGGTCGTCCTCGCCGCCGCGCACGAGGAGCGTGCGGTGGAACCGTCGTCGGGAAGGTCGAGGCCGCGGACCACCGCGACCGGGACTCCGCCGAGCTTGCCCTTGACGAGATCTCCTGCGGCTGCGATCTCGTCGGCGAGTGCGACGGACGTGACCATGAGTTCGTTGCCCTGCGAGTCGTGGGAGCTCGTAGCCGTGGAGGACCGGTAGTCCTGCCGATCCGATCGCAGCGTCGGTCTGGCCGACACGCCACGCGCGGCCCATGGTGTCGGTGACCACGACGCCGACGGTGACACCGAGTAGTTCGGAGATCCGGGCACGCAGGCCGGCCGCGCTGGCATCGGGATTCTCGGGCAACAGTGCAAGTTCCGCGCCATCGACGTTGGAGCCGTCGATACCCGACGCGGCCTGCACGATGCCGAGTCTGTTCTCCGTGATCAGGGTGCGGCCCTTCTGCGCGAGCACCCGCACTGCTTCCTGCGTGACGAGGCGTCGCCGGAGTGCGTCGCGCGCGTCGGGTCGGTGGGCGAG
>BBEG01000690.1 GCA_001312645.1 Rhodococcus sp. JCM 9791 | reverse complement strand
ACCGTCGTCGCGCGCAACGAGGTCAGCGGCAGAGCCCTGGCCCAGAAATACGGCTACGCGTGGCGCACCGGCATGACCGGCACGACGCCGGGACTCCTCGTCAATGCCACGCCCATCGGAATGGCGGGGGGCGGGACGGAATCCGAGGCCCTGCCCTTCCCCGACGACGCCATCGTCGCAGCGTCGATGGTGTTCGACGTGGTTGCCATGCCACCCGACACCCCGCTCGTGCGCACTGCCCGCGAACACGGAGTACCGACGATCACCGGCGACGAGGTGATCGCTCTGCAGGCGGCATTGCAGTTCGAGCTCTATACCGGTGTGAGACCCACCGACGAACAGATCCGGCGCGCATCCGAGTACTCACGCAGCTAGCGCGCGAGATCCTCACACGGTCCCGATCGCCTCGAGTCCGTCCAGGACCACGCTCGCCGCGTCGACCGCGAGGTTCATCTCGGCGCGGGTGATGTCGCGGGTCGCCGGGTTCTGCAGACCGAAGTTGTTGACCCAGGCCACCGTTCGCGCAGACTGGAACATGAACGTGGTGGTCGCGGTGTCGCCGACGAGATCTCCGACGAACCAACCCGTGAAGAACGGACCCATATCTGTTCCGTAGACGTATTCGAATTCGTCGGCGATCACGGCGCCGCGGCAACGAGCGCCTCACCGAAGGTGTAGAAGTCACGGGTGTGATCCGGTGTCGATCCGATCGTCACGAGCGCCTCGGGAAAATCGATCACCAGGTGCGCCACGATCGCGCCGGTGAGCACCCTGCCCGGGCTCCGGTCGCACTGCTCGGCGAGCGCGAACGCCGAGGCCCAGTGCGGGGCGGGGGTGCCTCCGGAGACGTATTCGTGCAGGTTGGTCATGTACAACCGCACCACCTCGACCGCCAGGTTCTCCGCCCACACCGGATCGTCGTAGACGCCCGAACTCAGGGTCGGCTCGGTCAAGGCAAGGATCTCGTCGAACGCGAGGACGAACGTGCCGCGATAGTCGTCGCTCCGGGCGAGCACTTCACGCAGCGCACTGATGCGGGCACGCGCGTCGGCGAAGGTCTCGATTCCCGCTGGGTCGGTCAGCGCACCGAGATCGGCCGCGGAGTCGGCGGGAACACAGTCGGATACGGCGGTCGCTCCCGGATCGACCGGCGCCGCAGCTGCAATGGGCGTGAAGATCATCGCACCGGCAACGGCCGTGGCCAGGAACGAGAACGTCACGCGCGTCATGGATGTACAGGTCACCAGAGGTAACGTACACAGCGGTTCACATTCCGGCTATGTCCGATTCATTTTTGCCGCGCCATCTCCGTCAACCCGTCGCGAGTCCCGGCGAGCATCTCCGGACCACTGCGACCACGATCCCGGAAACAAGGACGCCTCGATCCCCCACAATGGCCAACGCCGCGATCTCGTGCGCCGCGCTCACCCCCGAGCCGCAGTACACGGCCACGTCCGCTGTCACACCCAGTTCCGCGAACCGGGCGGCGACTGATCGACCGGCCGGAACGTGCCGTCCTCACGGAGATTTCCGGCGGTCGGCGCACTGATCGCGCCCGGGATGTGCCCGCGCGCGAGTCCACAGGTTCCTCGTTCCCGAGATAGCGCGCCGCGGTGCGGGCATCGAGTAACACCCCGTGCGACGGAAATTCTGCGGCTTCGTCGATACTGATCGTCGGCATGTGCCCTGCGGTGAGAGCGATCGTGCCTGGACGGTGTTCCGCACCCGGACCGGCCGCGACCGG
>BBEG01000689.1 GCA_001312645.1 Rhodococcus sp. JCM 9791 | reverse complement strand
GTGCAGATATCCCTCGTCGCGCAGCGTGGAGTATGCCGAGGTGACGGTGGTGCGGCTCAGCGACAACGCCGACGCGAGTTCGCGTTCGCTCGGCAGCGCGACCCCCAGTGGCACCCTGCCGTCGTGCACCAGGAGGCGGATGCCATCGGCGAGGGCCCGGTAGGCCGGCCGGACATTGCCGGCGTCCTGCCAGCTTCCGAGGTCGCGGACGAGTGAACCGGCCCCTATCGCACGCGTGATCACCGGTCCAGTATCCCGCACACTGGCCCTCCTGGGGCAAGCCAGTGCCGCAGATGCTGGACAAGCAGGTGCCGGACAGTCAGGCGGGCGGCTCCAGGACTTGGGTGAACAGGACGGCACCGGTCGCGTCCAGGAGGTCCACCCGCAGTTGCCGGGTGTCTCCGTCGATGAACACCTCACCGAAGTGTTCGAACCCGTCCAGTGGTGACGAGTTGCTCTCCGGCGGCGCATGCACGAACACCGCTTCCGGGCCGAAGGTGCCGTCGAGATCGTTCGGCCCGAACCCACCCGCATTGAGGGGACCGGAGACGAACTCCCAGAACTCCACGAAATCGGTGAATGCCGCCCGCTCCGGCGAATAGTGGTGTGCCGCGGTGTAGTGGACGTCCGCCGTCAACCACACCGTCCCAGTGATCCCGCGGGCCTTGATCGCCGACAGCACCTGGGCGATGTCGTTCTCACGACCGGACGGCAGCCCGTTGTCGCCGTTGGCGACCCCTTCGAATGCGGTATCACCGTCGGGGACGACGAGGCCGATCGGCAGGTCGGCGGCGATGATCTTCCACGTCGCAGTAGACGCGGCGAGCGAATCGATGAGCCATCGAGCCTGCTCCGAACCCAGGATCTGCCCTGCCACACCGGTGTTCGTGCCGTTGACGTCCTTGTAGGAGCGCATGTCGAGAACGAAGACGTCGAGCAGTGGTCCGTACGGTATCGCCCGGTACACGCGTCCGTCGACGGCTTCGGTGGGGTCGAGCGGATTCCACTCGTGGAACGCCTGGAACGCACGGCCGGCCAGGACGTCGACGTTCTTCTCGGTGTACTGCTCGAGGTCGAGGATTTCCCCCGGATACCAGTTGTTGACGGTCTCGTGGTCGTCCCACTGCACGATCTGTGCGACCGAAGCGTTGAAGCGGCGGTAGTTGTCGTCGGACAGGTTGTAGGCGTACTGGCCGCGATACTCGTCGAGCGTCTGGGCCACCGCGGATTTCGCCTCGGTGACGATATTGCGCCAGATGCGTCCGTCCGGCAGCGTCACAGTCTCCTCGAGCGGCCCGTCCGCGTACACGACATCTCCGGAATGCACGAACAGGTGCGGGTCGCGCTGGGCCATGACGTCGAACACCGCCATGCCTCCGACGTCGGGATTGATCCCGTAACCCTGGCCTGCGGTGTCGCCCGACCACTGCAGCCGGATGTCGCCGGGCGCACTGGGCGCGTCCGGAACATGCCGGTGACGGGTTCGGAGGTGGCACCGTCATCGCCTTCGAGCGTCACCCGGTAGAAGACCTGTTCACCGGACGGCAGGCCGGCGAGTCGTAGCCGTCCGGTGCCGTCGGTGTCGGGAGTGAGGAGCCCGCCGACGTGCCGGGTTGCATTCGTGAACGAGTCGGTACTCGCGGTCTCGACAATGACCCTGGCCGGTGCATCCGAGCGTGCCCAGATCAGGGCGCCATCCGCTCGGACGTCACCGGCTGCGACGCCGTGGGTGAGCGTCGGGCGCTGCCGAACCA
>BBEG01000688.1 GCA_001312645.1 Rhodococcus sp. JCM 9791 | reverse complement strand
CGGTCCTCGGCAGTCACGCCGCGCTGCCCTGAGCGGCGAGCAGTCGACGACGGTCCCGGCACCCCGGCCACGGGTCTGGAATGCCCCTGCCCCGTCCGAGCCCACCCCGAGAGACAGGTACCTCTGATGACTCGGTCCGGACCCAACCCTGTGCTCGCGCCGATCCGCCGGTGGGTGCTCTATTCGCGCACCAACCTGGTTATCTCGGTGGTCGGTGCGATCACGGTGTTGTCGCTGGTCGGCGTGGTGTTCGGCGAGGACCCGCAGCCCCGGACCGTGGAGAGCACTGCCGCGGACTCGACCGCAGCAACCGCCGACACAGCCGGGGCTGCGGCATCCGGGGACGCGATCAGCCACGATCTCGATGAGGTCAGCGAGTCCGCGGTGGTCACCAAGACGGCGGCCTGGGCCGCAGCCAGTGCGCCGGCCACCGCGATGGCATACGCGCACGCCTTCGTCGACACCACGCTCTCGGACACCGAATGGACCGCGCGCTGGGCCGCTACACCGCGGACACGCCCGGACAGACCACGGTGGCGGCGCGGCCCCGCACTCCTGTGGTCATCACCGGCCCCACAGAGAGCACCCTGATCACCGGCGCCGCAGGAGCGCAGAGCACGCGGGTGACGGTCCCGACGCAGGCCGGGGATCTGTCGGTCTCCGTCGTGGTCGACGAGCTGCCGGACGGCTCCCGGCGGTGGGTGGTCGACACTCCCCTGCCGACGCTGGATCTGTCCGAGGTCGAGAAGCTCGCAGCGGCGGCTCCGGCCTCGGCAGCGGCGGACTCCACACAGGTCACATCCACCCCCCGACCGGCACCGACCTCGACCCCGGCTCCCTCCCCGTCCTCATCCGCGCCGAACGACTCCGAGTCCGAGTCGGAGTCGGAGTCGGAGTCGGAGTCGGAGTCGAGTCGCACGGTCGAGCCCGCCCCCGTTCCGGTGCCGGGTCCGATCCCGATTCCGGAACTCGATACCCCGATCCCGGGACAGCTGTGAACCTCGGCCGCGCCGGCAAGGCGCTGCTACTCAGTGGCGCGGCCTCCGTCGTCATCGGCACAGCCGCGTGTTCGACGGGGGCGCCGGTGATTCCACGGGACCCGTGCCGCACCATCCCCACCGACACCAACACCGACACCGGCAGCTCCGCGGCAGCCTCACCGGACGCAGCGCTGTCGGTCTCCGGCCCGATCCAACTACCAGTCGGTCCTGGAACGGCCACCCACACCTCCGGATTCGGTGCCGCTGGGGCACACAACATCAGGGCGACGACCTCGCCGGGCCGGTCGGCACCCCGATCTTCGCCGCACTCGACGGCATCGTGGTCGCCGCAGGATCCTCGGGCGAAGGACCGGGGGTCGGGTTCGAGAACTGGGTGATCATCGATTCGAACGTCGACGGCTCCCCCGTGAGCACGGTCTACGGCCACATGTTCGCCGACGGCATCCATGTCACCGCCGGACAGCAGGTCACCGCAGGAGAGCACATCGCCGACATCGGCAACGCCGGCAGCAGCACCGGGCCTCACCTGCACTTCGAGTACTGGCAGGGCGGCCGGTTGCAGGGCGGCACCCCGATCGACCCGGTGACCGTCCTGCCCGAGATCGCCCAGCAGAACGGCGGGACACCGGAGCCCGTCGACGACCAGCACGACGGCGACGGCGACCAGGACAGCAACATCCAGCTCGTCTCCGCGTCCCGGTCGACCGCCGACTGCTCCGGATTCGGCATGGCCGGCGGCGGCGATCTCGCCTTCGG
>BBEG01000687.1 GCA_001312645.1 Rhodococcus sp. JCM 9791 | reverse complement strand
CCCTTGTCGGTCGGGACGACCGACAGTTCGATGACCGCTTTGCCTTCGGTGACCTGGACTCCGGGGCGCAACGCGAGGTCGCCGCGCACCGCCGCCACGGCGTGGTCGGCATCCTCGGGCGCGGCATTGCGTACGTGCAGGGCGGCGCTGGCGGGCTTCGTCTCCACCCCGACTCCGGGGAATCGGCTCGCGATGGTCTCGAGCCCCGCGACGATGTCGCGGAGTCTGCTCTTGGACTCGTCGTCGATCGCGTGCACGAACCCGACGTCGAACTCGGAGCCGTGGCTTCCTACCAGCTTGACCTCGATGGGCAGACGTGAAAGCGCTGCCAGATCCTTGAGCGCGCGTCCGGAGATGACTGCGGCGGAGGTCGCGGGTAGAACCGCGAGGCCGCGCAGGGCGCGGACCGCTTCGGCGTGCGGAACGGCCTTGTCCGGATCGGACACGATGGGAGACAAGGTGCCGTCGTAGTCGCTCGCGACCAGCAGCCGGGGCGCGCGTGCGACGGCGGCCAGTGCCCGGCGCAGCTCGATAGGGAGGTCTAGTGCGCTCACTTGTCCCAAGGTAGGCGAAAAAAGCCGGTGCATCCACCCGAGCGGAGGCAATCGTGATGGTGTTTCGTGTTACATCGTCGGTGTGCAGGCCGAAAGAGTCGTTCGGCTCAGGAATCGCCGCGCGACTCGGCGCCACCCGGCGTGGAGTACGCCTCGCGCGGGGAATCGCCGAGCAGCAGGTCGACGGTCAGTTCCAGCCGACGTGCGACGTCTGTGGCCGAGGACCGGCGGGTCAGCCACGCCACGAGGTTGGACAACCACACATCGCTGATGACGCGCGCGACCGCGAGTTCTTCCTCGGTGGGCTCGCCCTCGTTCATCGCCTTGGCGAAGAGCCGGTCCATGAGCTTGCCCACCTGGTCGACCTCCGCGGCGGCCGATGCATCGGCGAACATGACGCCCGCGTCATGGCCTCGGTGAGCAGCGGGTCGCGTTGCATGGCCTTGGTGATCAGGCTCAGGATCAGATGCATGCGTTCGAGGGGGCTGTGGCCGGGAGGGATCTTTCCCCTGCCTCGATGCGGGCGAACTCACGCCCGAGTGCAGAGACCAGCAGGTGCACCTTCGACGGAAAGTACCGGTACAGCGTGCCCACCGCGACATCGGCGCGTTCCGCCACCGCGCGCATCTGCACGGCCTCGTACCCGCCCTTGGACGCGAGCGTCAGGGTGGCATCGAGAATTCGCTTGCGCCGTTCCTTCTGGGCGTTGGAACTGAGATCGTCCTCGGTGAGGGCGGTCAGGGTTCCGTTGCCATTGGAACGCGAGCGAGACGGGGTGGCCATAGATCGTTTTCCTCACACCTTGACTCTGAACCGGTGTCATATTAGAACACGTTCTAGGTAAGAATGTCATTTCGAAAGGTCGGAGACCCGCTGTGAGTATTGCCATGACAGAGGAGCAGCGGGCCGTTCAGGCTTCTGTTCAGGCCTGGTCACGAGCCGTGGAGCCGGTGTCCAGGATACGTCGGCACCCCGACGACGCGTGGCGCGAGGGCTGGACGTCGCTCGCCGAAATCGGACTGTTCGGCGTTGCTGTTCCGGAGGAGGCCGGTGGGCTCGGTGCGACCGTGGTCGACCTGGCCGTCATGCTCGAACAGGCCGCGTACGAACTCGCTCCCGGCCCCGTCGTGACCACCGCCGTCGCTGCGCTCGTGTTCGGCCGCGGCGGAGATTCGGCGGCGAAGACGGCCACGCTGCTCGCGGAG
>BBEG01000686.1 GCA_001312645.1 Rhodococcus sp. JCM 9791 | reverse complement strand
GACCAGGCGGCCCGTCGGGTCCCGACGGGCCGTGGGCGAACCTGCCGAAGCGCACGGTTGCGCTCGCCGTCGGTGGTGTCGTTGCCGTCCTGGCTGTCCTCTACGCCGCGGATCTCGCCATGAGTTCGGGCGAGGTACCGCGTGGCGTCACTGTCGCCGGTATCGAGATCGGCGGCGACTCGCGGGGCGATGCCGAAGCGACGCTCCGCAACGAACTCGGTCCGCGGCTCGACACTCCTGTCGCGGTGACCGCCGGAGACACCAGCGGCGAGATCGTTCCGTCGGAGGCAGGGTTGGGCATCGACTGGGATGCCACCCTCGACAGCGTCGGATCGCAGTCGCTCAATCCGTTCAGCCGGCTCGCGTCGTTCTTCGGCAATGACGAGGTCGGTGTGGTCTCCACTCGCGACGACGCCGCACTCGCCGCATCGATCGATCTGGTGACTGCTGCCGCAGCCCACGGGCCGCGTGAAGGCAACATCGTGTTCGAGGACGGCACCCCGGTTCCCGTCACCCCGCAGCCCGGACAGCGTCTCGACGCGGAGGCGGCGTCGGATGTCTTCGCAGAGCGCTGGCCCTTCGGCGACGTGTCGCTGCCGGTCGAGAGCGTGGAAGTCACCGTCACCCGTGAGGGCCTCGATCGTGCGCTCGCCGAGATCGCCGTGCCCGCGGTGGCGTCGGACCTCGTGATCACCGGCCACGACGGCACGATCGCGACGCTGCCGCGCCAGGACATCGGCGCCGTGCTCTCGTTCGCACCCGACGGCTCGGGTGGACTCGATCCGCAGTACCACCCCGAGGCCGCCATCGGGATTCTCGCGCCGCAGCTCGAGGCGACGGAGACGGAACCGAAGGACGCGCAGATCGTCCTCGACGGTGGTCGTCCCGCGGTCGTTCCGGGTACGAAGGGCAATCTCGTCGATTGGGACAAGACCCTCGAGTCGCTGCCGCAGTTGCTTGTGACCGAGGACGGACGGTCCATCGAGGCCGTGTACAAGTCGGCCGATCCGGAACTGACGACGGAGGCTGCGGAGAAGCTCGGGATCAACGAGGTGATCGGTGAGTTCAGCTCCGGTGGTTTCGAATACGCCTCCGGTGTGAACATCCGGCTCGCGGCCTCCGAGATCGACGGCGCGCTCGTGAAGCCGGGAGAGACGTTCTCGCTCAACGGATACACGGGGTCGCGTGGTGCAGCGGAAGGCTACGTCGAATCCGGCATCATCGAGGCAGGTCGCCCGGGCAAGGCTGTCGGCGGCGGTATCAGCAACTCGCGACGACCCTGTACAACGCGTCGTACTTCGCGGGTATGGAGGACGTCGACCACACCGAGCACAGCTACTACATCTCCCGCTACCCGGCCGCGCGTGAAGCGACGGTCTACGAGGGCGCCATCGATCTGGCGTTCCGCAATCCGTCGGAGTCGACCGGTGTGCTGATCCAGACGATCGGGACGGATTCCGACATCACGGTGCGTCTGTGGGGCACGAAGACGGTCGACGTGCAATCCATCACCGGCGACCGCACCAACTACACATCGCCGAACACGATCACGCTGCCCGCGGGCGCCTCCTGCATCCCTTCCAGCGGCGCGCAGGGCTTCACCGTCACCGACACTCGCATCGTCACCGATGTGAACACAGGGGCGCAGATCTCGAACAAGACCCGTACCGTTCGCTACGACCCGGTGCCCGTCGTCAAGTGCCTGAGTCCCGAACCGGAGCCGGGCGACGAACCGTCCGGTGACGGCCGTCCGTCGGCGCC
>BBEG01000685.1 GCA_001312645.1 Rhodococcus sp. JCM 9791 | reverse complement strand
CCTGGGTTGGCTCATTTCGTTAGTGCGTGAGTCACCGGCCTGAAATCCGATTCAGAATCTCGCGGATCTCGGGTTCGACCTGCGGCGGGAACGTATGCCGGGTGCCGTTGATCGCGATCGTCGCCGAACGCAACGGGCGCAGCTTCTTGACGACATGGCCGATCGCCAACCCGGTACGTTCCTGAACCAGACGCGAGACAGCCAACGCCGCGAACACGATCGTCAGATGCGCCTCGATCGAATCCTTCGTGCGATGAAAGATCGGCCGGGCCCGCAGATCCGTTTTCGACATCCGAAACGACTGCTCCACATGCCACAGGTCATGATATTTCGCGATCACCTCAGACGGATCCATCAGTGAGGCATAAGTATTCGTCACGTACCCTTTCAATCCCGAGAGATCGAGCACGCTCGAGCGACGCGGTATCGAGGCTGCGGCCCTGCGCGGTGGTCTTGACGAACCGAGTCGACTTCGGCGGTGTACCGCCGTCGACGACGGCCCGGGCGCGGGCTTCCTGCGCGTTCAACGTCTTCTCGTCCCGCGCCGCCCGGGCGGTCGAGTACTGCCACACCGCCCGCCACGCGTTCGGATGCGCGACCGGGTCCCACACGGGTTCGGCGCGTTTGCGGACATTGTTGACCTTCGAGCGGCCGTGTCTGGGGGTGATCGTGTCGACGATCTGACCATTGGTGAAAGCATTGCCGTGCCAATGAAAGTGCGAGGCAAGATCACCGGGCGCTTTGGTGACACGGGAGCCGACGATGAACTTCAGACCTGCCTCATCGAGGTCGGTCAGATTCGACGCCGACAGCATCCCGGCATCAGCAGCGACGACCATCTCCACACCGGTGAGGTCGTGGCGCTGCTGGAACTGACGCACGATCGGCACGATGGTGTGGGTTTCCGCGTGGTTGCCTTCGAAGCAACCGATTTCCAGCGGGAAACCGGTGCGGTCCACCAGAAGCCCGACGACGATCTGCGGGTCGACGCGTCGTTCCTTGCTGTAGCCGACTTTCCTTAAGGTGTCTTCCTTTTCGGCTTCGAAGTACAAGGTGGTGACGTCGTAGAGCAGCAAGGACAGACCGCCGGTGTCGGCGGCGTGGGCGAAGCACCGCTCGGCGATGACGGCCCGGTAGTCCTTGTCGAGAATCGAGCGCAGGTGGCGTTTGATGGTGGCGTAACTCGGTGGGGCGGCGCCGAGGTCACGCAGGACTCGGCCGGCATCGAGTTTCGACCCGGGTTCGACGATGCGGGCGATCACCAGGTCCCGGAAGGCCTCATCGTGGATTCGGTCGAATCCCAGCTGGTCGTAGGCGGTGTGCAGGGCTTCCCGGAGCAACACCGACGCGGTGGTTTCGGTCCGGCCCGGCGCATCGAGCACCGGTTGTTGCTCGTCGATCGGTGTCGGCAGCAGCGTTGCTTGCCCGGTGGGAAGAACGCTTTCGACGGGCAGTTGTGGGGTGATGCCCAGGTCGAGGGCCTGTTGGTCGGGTTCGAGCCAGGCTCGAGCGCGTTCGAGGAGCATGCCGAGTTCGATGTCGGTGTGGGCGGACCCGATGTGTTTGACGATTTCCTGCCGGCCACCGCTGTAGCGGGCGATCTGCACGGCGGTGGCTCCGGACTTGGTGCGGACTCGCCTGATGAACGCCACTCGATGAGCGTAGACGGGCTCGGTTAGTGCGTGAACTCAGCCATTCAGAATCGAGAAGAGCCTGGTCACAGCCCTGCGATCAGGATTTGTGGTCTGGAGTGAGCCAAGTCAGGTC
>BBEG01000684.1 GCA_001312645.1 Rhodococcus sp. JCM 9791 | reverse complement strand
GGTCGACCGCGGCTCCGGCACCCCGGCCCGCGGGTCTGGAATGCGCCCGCCCCGTCCGAGCCCACCCCGAGAGACAGGTACCTCTGATGACTCGGTCCGGGCCCAACCCCGTGCTCGCGCCGATCCGCCGGTGGGTGCTCTATTCGCGCACCAATCTGACAATCTCGGTAGTCGGTGCCATCGCCACCTTGTCGCTGGTCGGCATGGTGTTCGGCGAGGACCCGCAGCCACGGACCATGGAGAACACTGCTGCGGACTCGACCACAGCAACAGCCGACGCAGTCGCGGCTGCGTCGGCTGGGGACGTGATCAGCCACGACCTCGGCGAGGTCAGCGAGTCCATGGTGGTCACCAAGACCGCGGCCTGGGCCACTTTCAGTGCACCGGCCACCGCGATGGCGTACGCGCACACCTTCGTCGACACCACGCTCTCGGACACCGAGTGGGCCCGCGCGCTGAGCCGCTACACAGAGGACACTCCCGCAGGCACCATGGTGGCGGCGCGGCCGCGAACCCCGGTGGTCATCACCGGACCCACGGTGAGCACTCCGGTCACCGGCGCCGCAGGGACGCAGAGCGCACGGGTGAGGGTCCCGACGCAAGCCGGGGATCTGTCGGTCTCCGTCGTGGTCGACGCGCTGCCGGGCGGCTCCCAGCGGTGGGTGGTCGACACTCCCCTGCCGACACTGGATCTGTCCGAAGTAGAGAAACTCGCAGTGTCCCGGCCCCCACCTCCTTGCCGCAGGTGTCGGCGGACTCGATGGACTCGACACCGGCCACATCCACATCCACATCCCGACCGGCACCGACCACAACCCCAACGACCCCTGAGTCGTCGTCCGAACCCGACGCGCCCGAGTCCGAGCCGAGCCGCACGGTCGACCCCGCCCCGGTACCGGTGCCAGGCCCGATCCCCATTCCGGAACTCGACACCCCGATCCCAGGACAGCTGTGAACCTCGGCCGCGCCGGCACTGCGTTCCTACTCAGCGGTGCCGCTTCGGTCGTCATCGGCACGGCCGCATGCACGACCGGCGCCCTGGTGATTCCGCGCGACCCGTGCCGCACCATCCAGACCGAGACCGACCGCGCCGCAGCGGCTACACCGGATGCGGCACTTTCGATCTCCGGCCCGATCCAGCTACCCGTCCGCCCGGGAACAACCACCCACACATCCGGATTCGGTGCCCGCTGGGGCACGCAACATCAAGGCGACGACCTCGCCGGACCGGTCGGCACACCCATCCTCGCCGCGCTCGACGGCATTGTGGTCGCCGCAGGATCCTCCGGTGAAGGACCCGGGGTCGGGTTCGAGAACTGGGTGATCATCGACTCCAATGTCGACGGCTCTCCGGTGAGCACGGTCTACGGGCACATGTTCGCCGACGGCATCCACGTCACCGCCGGACAGCAGGTCACCGCCGGCGAGCACATCGCCGACATCGGCAACGCCGGCAGCAGCACCGGGCCGCACCTGCACTTCGAGTACTGGCAGGGCGGCCGGTTGCAGGGCGGCACCCCGCTCGACCCGGTGACCGTCCTGCCCGAGATCGCCCAGCAGAACGGCGGGACACCGGCGCCCGCCGACGACCACCACGACAGTGACGGCGATCAGGACAGCGACATCCGGCTCGTCTCCGCGTCTCGTTCGACCGCCGACTGCTCCGGATTCGGCATGGCCGGCGGCGGGGACCTGGCCTTCGGAGCCGTGCCGGCCGAGTTCGAGCCGTGGCTGCGCCGCGCCGGCGGGGGTGTGCCCGGAGATCG
>BBEG01000683.1 GCA_001312645.1 Rhodococcus sp. JCM 9791 | reverse complement strand
CACTGCGCGCCGGCGGGTCGTACCGATCGAAGTCGTCATCCGCGAAATCCCGCTCGGGCTCGTCGCGACGCGGAGCGGAGTACTCTTCTCGTCGCGGCGCTGAATATGCACCGTACGGCTGCTCACCGTAGTCGCGCTCGCGACGTGCGCTTGCCGGGTCGTCGAGGTAGTCGTCCTCGTAGTCCTCGAGCGGGACCATTCCGAAGTAGGCCTTGAACTTGTGGAGCGTGCTCATAGATCGCCCTTCCCTCGCGCGGCGGTTGGATTCAGGCTAACGGTCTCGAACCCAACACTCCCGTTCCGACACGCACGCATGTCGATCCGTGGCGCACGGCATGTTCGAGATCACCCGACATCCCGGCGGACAGTTCGCGTGCCTCGGGGTGTCGCTGCCGCAGCCGCTCCCCCAGTCGCGCGAGCGTCTCGAACGATGCATCCACGTCCGCGCCGAGCGTGGCACTCCCATCACACCTGCCAGCTCCAGGCCATCGGCCGCAGCCACCGCATCCGCGAGGGCATCGAGACCGTCGGCGGGGACGCCACCGCGTTTCGGGTCGCCGTCCAGACTGACCTGCAGTAGCACTCGCAACGATGCCGTCCGGTCACCGGCGTCGAGCGCCGCCGACGCGCCCGTCGCGAGCGCTCCCGCAAGCCGTACGCTGTCGACCGAATGCACGCATGTGCCCATCGCGCAACGGCACGGGCCTTGTTCCGTTGCAGGCGCCCGATCATGTGCCACTGCACGGTCGGGTCGGGCACCTCCGCCCGGAACTCCTCGATCTTGGCGTGTGCTCCTGCTCACGCGATTCTCCGAATGCGCGGCACCCCAGCTCGTACAGCAGGACTGCGTCCGACGCCGGAAAATACTTGGTGACGGTCAGTAGCCCGACATCGGACGGCTCACGTCCGCAGGCGCGTGCCGCATCGTCCAACCGGCGTGAACCGAGTCGAGCCCGCGAGCGAGCTCATCGCGCCGGGCCTGTCGCGCTGCCGCGCTCACTGCGGATTTTCCTCGAGCCAGACGACGGAGGCCGATCTCCCGGTCGGTGCACTTCGGCGGTGACTGAACAGGTCGGGTCCTCGATGGTGCATCGCGGATCCTCGGCCACTGCCGCGACGCCGTGTTCGATCAACTGCCTGCGCAGGCCGGCGCGAAGGTCCAGCCCGGGCGTGCCTTTGGCAGTACGCGTTGCACTGCCCGGAAGATGCGCTTCCACGTCGTCACGCATCGCAGCGGGTACCTCGTACCGGCGGCCGCTCGCTGCGGGACCCAGGAATGCCCCGATCCGGTCCGCGCGTGCACCGAGTTCGATCATCGCCTCGAGAACGCGCGGGATGATACCGATGCGCGCGCCGATGCGTCCCGCGTGCGCTGCGGCCACGACACCGGCTTCCTCGTCGGAGAGCAGCACTGACACACAGTCGGCGCTGAGGGTGACGAGCGCAAGTCCGGTCGCCGTGGTCACCAGCGCATCGGTCGCGGGAACCGGCTCCGTGACCGGGCCGTCCACCACGGTGACGTTGCGGCTGTGGATCTGTTCCATCCACACGAACCGTTCGGGGGGCAATCCGATGACCGCAGCCAGACGCTGCCGATTGGCTGCGACCGCTGCAGGATCGTCCCCCACGTGGTCACCGAGGTTGAAGGAGTCGTACGGAGCGACCGAGACCCCGCCGGTTCGTGTGGTCACGACCCGGCGGGCACGTACCCCGGGATGAGGCGCCGTCAACGCCGCATGAAGATCGGCACGTCCACGTCGTCGTCGCCCTCGTCGTCGACGTCGCCG
>BBEG01000682.1 GCA_001312645.1 Rhodococcus sp. JCM 9791 | reverse complement strand
ACGGCCCGCAGCGACAGTGCGGCGGCGCCTTCGGTCGCCAGGTGGTCGCGGCCGATCCGGAGGATGTCGGCCATCGTGCGGGCGCGCGCCTTTGCGCGAGGTGTCGTCATGTCTCCAGCCTGACCACTACCGCGAGCACTGTCAACAAATGTGAGCACTGCTCTTGACATCACCACACTCGGCGGTGCAGTCTGGATTCAGAACAGAGAGCAGTGCTCACATTTTACGAAAGGCGGACACCATGTCGAAACTCCACGTAGTCGCCGGCGCCGGACCTGTCGGCACCACCGTCGCGGAACAACTCGCAACACAGGGACTCCGCGTCCGCATCCTCACCCGCTCGGGAAGCGGGCCCCACCACCCCCGCATCGAGCGCCTGCGCATCGACGTCAACGACCCCCGCGCCCTCGACGACGCACTGACCGGCCCCGACGGCGACAGTGCCGTTGCCTTCTACATGTGCATCCACGGCTCGACCTACTCCGCCGAGGTATGGGAGAAGGAACTGCCCGCCGCCGAGCAGGTCGTGCTCGATGCTGCGGGTCGCGTCGGCGCAGTCGTCGTGTTCCCCGAGAGCCTCTACTCGTACAGCTCCCCGCACGAGGTCATGACCGAGGACTCACCTCGCAACGCGACCCGCGGCAAACTCGGTGTACGCACCCGTCTGCTCGCGGCCCGCGACGCCCACTCAACGCCGACGGTCAGCGTCGTGGCGTCGGACTTCTTCGGCCCACACGTAGTGAACGCCCATGCGGGCGAACGCATGTCCCCACGGTTCTCGCAGGGAAGACGTCCCGCGTGCTCGGATCAGCGGATACACCGCACTCGTTCACCTACGTGCCCGATCTCGCCGCCGCCATGATCGCCGCCGCCAGCAACGACGAGGTGTGGAACCGCGTCCTGCACGCACCCACCTCGCCGGCGGTGACGCAGCGCGAGCTGGCCACTGCCTTCGCCGCCTCCGCAGGAATGACCGCTCCGAAGGTGGCGGCCATCCCCAACTGGGTCCTGCGTGCCGGTGCGGTCGTCAGCAGCGACATGCGCGAACTCGCGGAGACCGTCTACATGTTCACCGATCCGTTCGTCATGGACTCGAGCCGCACCGAGGCCGTCCTCGGATTGTCGCCAACCCCGATCTCGGAAGCCGCCGACACGACCGTCCGCTGGTGGCGCGGCCGCGTCCGATAGGCCGCCTTCCACACCGCGCCCGATAGGCCGCCTCCCACACAGATAGTCTGGGAGATTGTGCAGGACTCGAAGCGGCAGGCGTGGCATTCGACGGTCTCCGCCCTCCGCGGATCGCCGGGGCTCGCACGTCTGACACTCGTCCGCTTCGCAAGCCAGTTCGGCGACGGCATGTTCCAGGCCGCCCTCGGCGGAGCAATCCTGTTCAATCCCGAACGGCACGCAGACCCCGTGGCCATCGCCGCGGGGTTCGCCGTCCTCCTGCTCCCGTACTCGGTGATCGGCCCGTTCGCCGGCGCACTCCTGGACCGCTGGGATCGCCGCCTCGTTCTGGTGTGGGCCAACGCGCTACGCGGCGTGTTCATTCTCGCTGCGGCAACAGTGCTCGTCACCGGAGGACCGCAGACACCGCTGATGTTGCTCGCACTCGCCGCTGTCGGGGTGAGTCGCTTCGTTCTCGCCGGAGTATCGGCGTCGCTCCCGCATGTGGTGGAACAGTCCTGGCTGGTCCCGGTCAATTCCGTTCTCGCGACGGTCGGCTCCGCCGTGTCGGCGGCCGGTGCCGGAGCGCGGTCACCACGATCGCTCTCGTCGCGCCGGCGA
>BBEG01000681.1 GCA_001312645.1 Rhodococcus sp. JCM 9791 | reverse complement strand
CGGCGCGTCTGCGAGGAGGTGGCCACGGAATCCGGTCTTCCGGTCGCGGCGGTCCACCGGGTGGGCGAACTCACCATCGGCGATCTCGCGATCGTCGCGGCGGTCGCCGCACCGCACCGAGCGGAGGCGTTCGCGACGTGTGCCGAACTCGTCGAACGCATCAAACATGAAGTGCCCATTTGGAAACGGCAGCAGTTCGCCGACGGCATCTCCGAGTGGGTCGGGGTCTGCTGACCCTCCCTCCTTCCGAGCGAAGGGCACCGTCGCCGCCTCGGACGCGGCGACGGTGCCCTTCGCTCACATGCGGGGACGCTGGTTCGGCGACGCGTGGGGTAAGCTGGTCCAGTTCGGGTGTCACGACGACACCCACCGTCGTGGGATACCGGCGGCCCGGGATCGTGCCCGGCCCGCAAGCAAGAACAAGCATCGGCTTTCCTCGCGGCGATCACACCGCACCATCTCGGGATCCCTCCCGTGTGCGTGCACACACGCCGCAGTGAAAGGCAGCGCTGTTCTATGACCACATCCTTTTCCGATCTCGGGGTTCCCCGTCCTCTCGTCGCCGCACTGAGCGACTCGGGCATCACCAGCCCGTTCCCCATCCAGGAAGACACCCTTCCCGACTCCCTCGCAGGTCGCGACGTCCTCGGCCGCGGCCGGACCGGTAGCGGCAAGACCCTCGCGTTCTCCATTCCGCTCACCGCTCGCCTCTCCGGAGGTTCGACGCGGGCTGCCGGGCGTCCCCGTGGCCTCGTGCTCGCTCCCACCCGCGAACTCGCAACCCAGATCGCCGCTGTGGTCGAGCCCCTCGCTCACACCTCGGGTCTGCGGGTCACTACCATCTTCGGTGGCGTGTCCCAGAACCGTCAGGTCGAGGCCCTGCGACGCGGCGTCGACATCGTCATCGCCTGCCCGGGCCGCCTCGAAGACCTGATGCGTCAGGGCTTCGTCAACCTCGATTCAGTCGAGCTCACCGTGCTCGACGAGGCCGATCACATGGCCGACCTCGGATTCCTCCCCGGCGTCACCCGCATCCTCAATGCGACTGCCAAGGGCGGACAGCGGCTGCTGTTCTCGGCGACGCTGGACAACGGTGTCGACAAGCTCGTCAAGAAGTTCTTGACCAACCCGATTCTCCACTCGGTCGACGAGGCCAATTCTCCCGTCGCCGCGATGACCCACCACGTGTTCGACGTCGCCGGTGTCGACGCGAAGAAGGACCTCGTCCGCGCCCTCGCTTCGGGTACGGGGCGTCGAATCCTGTTCATGCGCACCAAGCATCAGGCCCGCAAGCTCGCCAAGCAGCTCACCGATTCCGGGATCCCTGCGGTGGATCTGCACGGCAACCTTTCGCAGAACGCACGCGATCGGAACCTCGCGGCATTCTCGTCCGGCGAGGCACGCGTGCTTGTCGCAACCGATGTCGCGGCCCGCGGTGTGCACGTCGACGACGTGCAGCTGGTCGTGCACGTGGATCCGCCCGCCGAGCACAAGGCCTACCTGCACCGGTCCGGACGGACGGCGCGCGCGGGCAGCGCCGGCGATGTAGTGACCCTCGTTCTCCCGGAGCAGCGCAAGGACCTCGCGGCGATCATGCGCAAGGCATCGATCAACGTCACTCCGCTGAAGTCCACCGCCAGCTCCGAGCATGTCCTCGCGCTCGTCGCGAGATCGCACCGCACGTGCCGCCGGTTCCGAAGCAGGCTGCATCGACCGGGACGAACCGGCCGGCGCGTTCCAATGGTGCACGCCGCACCGGCGGATCCCGCCAGGCACCGGTGTGCGCAGCGAAAGCGG
>BBEG01000680.1 GCA_001312645.1 Rhodococcus sp. JCM 9791 | reverse complement strand
GGCGGCGTCGCACCGTTCGGTGCTTTCGCCGGCCATGGGTAGCGGGGTGTTCACAAGGTCACACTTTATCCGACCCGGAATGGAATCGGACCGCAGTCCGGTTATGCTCGTCGTAGTTGTTCCCAGACTCTAAGGATCCGATCATGGCCCAGACCCGAGTATCGCCCTCGTGGGCAGCCTGCGCAGCGCCGCCGTGACCCGTCAGCTCGCAGAGACCGCCGTCGCGGTGTCTCCCGACGATGTAGAGGTCACCGTCTACGAGGGGCTCGCAGACGTCCCGTTCTACAACGAAGATCTCGACGGCGAGACCGTCCCCGCCGCCGCTGCCGCTCTGCGTGATGCTGCTGCCGACGCCGATGCGTTCCTGCTCGTCACGCCCGAGTACAACGGCACCCTGTCCGCTGTGCTGAAGAACGCCATCGACTGGCTCTCCCGCCCGTACGGTGTGGGTGCTGAGCGGCAAGCCGGTCGCTATCGTGGGCCAGTCGCCGAGCAAGAACGCCGGCAAGTGGGCGCTCGAGGATGCAACCAAGGTTGTGGGTATCGCCGGCGGCAAGGTCGTCGAGGGTGGGTCGCTCACCGTCGGAGAGACCTTCGGCAAGTTCGGTGAGGCCCACGCCAAGGAGCACGCCGAGACCGCGGAGCAGATCGCTGCTGTCGTGACCGCTCTCGTCGACGCGAAGGCGGCTCTCGCCAGCGCCTGATCACGATCGTCGCATGCGAACGGGGCCGGAAACCGCTGAGGTTTCCGGCCCCGCCGTGTGTTTCGCGACAGATATCGGAGACGTTCGCGACCGGGTGTCGGGGATCAGCCGAGCGCGTCGACGATGCGGTCGACGACGTTGTTCGCGCTGTAGTAGTCGAGACGGAAGCTGTCGTAGCCGAGCGCGTGGACAGCGTCGTTCTGGACCGACTTCGTGTTGGCCAGCGTCGGATCGGTCTTCAAGCGGTCGGCGTCCTCCGGTAGGGCGTTGATGATGAAGGTGGTTCCGCCGGTCAGCGCCAGCGGCAGGTTCTCGGTCGCCACGGCGATGATGTCCGAGCGCCCGGCAGCGGCCGCTCCTGCCGTTTCGGGAACGGACGCGATCTCGAAGCCCAGCCGTGTGGCGAGACGGCCCTGGGCGGACTCGTCTGTGAAGATCCGGGAATCCTCGGGCGAATTGTAGGTGAGGATGCTCACCGTATTGTCCTCGGCGAGTGCGGGTGCGATCGTGTTCTTCGCTTCGTCGACCTTGCTGTCGAACTCTTCGAGAAGTTCGGCCGCGCGGTCCTCTGCGCCGACCGCCTCGGCCATCTGCGTGGTCAGATCCTGCCACGACTTGTCCGAGTAGTCGTAGACGAGGGTCGGTGCGATCTGGGAGAGAAGTTGGACCTGATCGAGGGTGGAATCTGCGCCGCTGGACGAGACGACGATGAGATCCGGTGCCGCGGCGGTGATCGCCTCGAGGTTCGGCTCGCCCTGGTAGAGGACCTCTACGTCGCGCTCGGCTGCGACATCTGCCCACTGTGTGAACAGACCGTCCCCGTCGGTCACGGTGCTCGGAGGCTGCGCGGCGGTGCCGTACAACGGCGCATCCAGGCAAGCAGGGTGCCCGTGAGAGTGACGCTCGTCGATACGATCCGCTCGGCTGGGCATCGAGAGTGACGGGGCCATCGGCTGTCTCCACGGTGCGAGGCCATTCACCGCTCGACTCGCTCGAGTCGGTGGCCGGCGTCGACGCATCGTCGTTCGACCCGTTGTCGGACGAGCACGCCGTCATGGTGACTCCGAGTGCCAGGCGCCGACGGCCGCCACCAGGCGCGCGCCGCG
>BBEG01000679.1 GCA_001312645.1 Rhodococcus sp. JCM 9791 | reverse complement strand
CCGAGGTGTTGCAGGTCGCACCAGGCACCGGACCGACCCGACCAACACGGCGGATGCGGCCGCGCCGTTGCGGACGCCCCCGATGAACGCGATGGATTGAGGCTTCAGTATCGACCGGGACGGCATTCGCCGGAGTTGTACTCAGCGGAGAATTACTGCATACTGGTCGGGTTGCCTTGACCGGGCCATGGATGTTTCGCGGCTCGGAACGGTGAAAGTAGTAACAGTCGCGGATTAGCCTTTACGGCCAGGTCGCGGCCACATGCAAGACGGAAGCAGCACCAGCGTGCGCTCGTATGAGCGCATCCGGTCCCGTTCTGTGCGGTGTCGAAGCGAAAGTTTCGGCGCCGAGGAATGAGCGGCGGAGCGACACGCCCGACCGCGTGGACCGGAGAACAATGACAGATGAACAGCGGCAGCGGATCGGGTGAGCCCGGATCGCTATGTGTATGAGTGCTGTTCTCTGTCGCCGTTCCAATCGGAACTGTGCAGACGAGGTGGTTCCCGATTCATTCGGGTGCTACGAAACGCGGCAAGAAAAGGACACTAAGCGTGGCGGGACAGAAGATCCGCATCAGGCTCAAGGCCTATGACCACGAGGCGATCGACGCATCTGCGCGAAAGATCGTCGAGACGGTCACCCGTACGGGTGCCCGCGTGGTCGGCCCGGTGCCGTTGCCTACGGAAAAGAACGTGTACTGCGTCATTCGCTCGCCGCACAAGTACAAGGACTCGCGCGAGCACTTCGAGATGCGTACTCACAAGCGGCTGATCGACATCCTCGACCCGACGCCGAAGACGGTCGACGCACTCATGCGCATCGACCTCCCGGCGAGCGTCGACGTCAACATTCAGTGACTTACAGCGAGCTTGTAGAAGACGCAGCGGAGAGAACAGATGACTAACCAGATCAAGGGAATCCTGGGCACCAAGCTCGGCATGACCCAGGTCTTCGACGAGAACAACCGGGTCGTCCCGGTCACCGTCGTCAAGGCCGGACCGAACGTGGTCACGCAGATTCGCACCGAGGAGCGCGACGGCTACAACGCCGTGCAGCTCGCCTTCGGTGCCATTGCACCGCGCAAGGTCAACAAGCCGGTCCGCGGCCAGTTCGACAAGGCAGGCGTGACCCCGCGTCGTCACCTCGTCGAGCTTCGTGTCGAGGACTCCTCGGAGTACGAGGTCGGCCAGGAACTGACCGCAGAGGTGTTCGAGGACGGCGCATTCGTCGACATCACGGGCACCTCCAAGGGCAAGGCTTCGCCGGCACCATGAAGCGTCACGGCTTCGCCGGTCAGGGCGCTTCGCACGGTGCGCAGGCTGTGCACCGTCGTCCCGGCTCCATCGGTGGCTGCGCCACCCCGGGCCGTGTCTTCAAGGGCACGCGCATGTCCGGCCGTATGGGTAGCGACCGCGTCACGACGCAGAACCTCTCCGTCCACAAGGTGGACGCCGAGAACGGTCTGCTGCTTATCAAGGGCGCGATCCCCGGCCGCAAAGGCGGCCTCGTGATCGTCAAGACTGCAGTGAAGGGTGGTGCACGGGCATGACCAGCACCGAGACCGCAACCAAGCTGACGCTGGACGTCAAGGCAGCAGGTGGCAAGACCACCGGCACCGTCGATCTCCCCGCTGAGATCTTCGACGCCCCGGCCAACATCGCGTTGCTTCACCAGGTGGTTGTCGCGCAGCTCGCTGCCGCACGCCAGGGCACGCACTCGACCAAGACGCGCGGCGAGGTCCGTGGCGGTGGTCGTAAGCCGTACCGCCAGAAGGGAACCGGCCGCGCACGTCAGGGCTCGACCCGTGCGCCGCAGTTCGTCGGCGG
>BBEG01000678.1 GCA_001312645.1 Rhodococcus sp. JCM 9791 | reverse complement strand
AGCAGGAGCAGTCGGGAGAGGCGCAGACCAGCTAGCCGCTCCGGCAGCACATCCGGTGCTGCGCGCGAGCACCGATGTATCCACGACAAGAACTGAGGACTCCATGCCCAAGTCGAAGACCCACAGCGGCACCGCGAAGCGATTCAAGGTGTCCGGTAGCGGAAAGATCCTGCGCCAGAAGGCTGGTCGCCGCCACTTGCTCGAGCACAAGTCCTCGCGCGTGACGCGTCGCCTCGACGGCACCGCCGTCGTCGCGCCCGCGGACGCACCGCGCATCAAGCGCCTGCTCGACATCTGAGCCTTCCCGACCGATCATCCCGGGGGCGAGCACCAGCCCCCGAAACTGACAGGACATATCAGTGCACGCGTGAAGAGGGCCGTCAACGCCCAGAAGAAGCGCCGTTCGATTCTCGAGGCCTCCAAGGGCTACCGCGGGCAGCGCTCGCGTCTGTACCGCAAGGCCAAGGAACAGCAGCTTCACTCGCTGACCTACGCCTACCGCGACCGTCGCGCACGCAAGGGCGACTTCCGCAAGCTGTGGATCACCCGTATCAACGCTGCGGCTCGTGCGAACGACATCACCTACAACCGGTTCATCCAGGGCCTCAAGCTGCCGGTGTCGAGGTCGACCGCAAGATCCTCGCGGAAATCGCTGTCTCCGACGCCGAGGCATTCGCCGGCCTGGTGGCCGTCGCGAAGGCTGCGTTGCCGGCCGACGTCAACGCTCCGGCTGCCTGAGCGCGACGCTGAACGAGAATCCAGCACAGGAACGGCCCGTGGACCCGCTCACCGAGCGCACCCCACGGGTCGTTTCTGCTGTCAAACTGCTCCGCGCCGCCGAGCGGCGCAAGACCGGACGCTTTCTCGCCGAAGGTGAGAACTCGGTCACCGAGGCACTCGCGACCGGTGCCGTCCACGACGTGTTCGTCACCGAAGACGCCGCCGAGCGCTACCGAGACCTCGTCTCCATCGCGGAGGGCCGTGGCGTCCGTGTCTGCATCGTCACCGATCGCGCCGCAGAACGACTGTCCGACACCGTGTCCCCGCCCGGTCTCGTCGCGGTATGCGACACCCTCGATGTGCCGCTCGACTCGGCACTCGACTCCGGGTCACGGCTGCTCGCGATCCCGGTCGAGATGGGGGAGCCCGGCAATGCAGGAACTCTCATCCGCGTCGCCGACGCCGTCGGCGCAGATGCGGTGATCCTCGCGGGCGACAGCGTCGACCCCCACAACGGCAAATGCGTGCGCTCCTCCGCCGGCAGCGTGTTCCACCTGCCACTCGTGCGGGAACGAGACACCACCCGAGTGCTCGACTCCGTCACCGCCGCCGGCGTCACCATCCTGGCGACCGCCGCCGACGGCGAGGTCGACCTCGACGATGCCGACGAACTGCTCGCCGGACCCACCGCCTGGCTGTTCGGCAGTGAGGCCCACGGACTTCCCCCGAGGTGGCCGCCCGGGCCGACCACCGGGTACGCATCCCGATCCGCGGTCGTGCCGAATCACTCAACCTGGCGACCGCAGCCGCGATCTGCATGTACGCGAGTGCCCGGGTGCAGCATCGGTCGTTACGCGCCTAACCTAGGATTTCTACGGTGCGGCCACCCCCGCACCGGTTTCACTCATTGACGAAGAACCGTTCGCCGAAGAAGGAGTTGCACCGGTCGTGGCCAAGAAAGAGGGCGGCACCCCGCCGGCAGTCGATCCCCAAGCGCTGACCGAGGACGCCCTCGCGGCGGCAGAGAAGGCAGCCCTCGAGGGATTCGGCGCGGCCCGCGACCTCGACGAGCTCGCCCAGGCGAAGATCGCGCACCTCGGGGACAAGGCGCCCA
>BBEG01000677.1 GCA_001312645.1 Rhodococcus sp. JCM 9791 | reverse complement strand
GGCCTCGGCGGGGGCGCCGAGCAGGGCGAGCGTGACGCGGCTCATCGAGTCGGTGCCCACCTGATCGCCGGTGGAGGACTCCGCGGTGAGATAGGTGCCGTCGGCGGTGAACTCGATCCACGGATTCGCGAGCGCGATCTCGAGCAGATGGAAGCGTGTGAACGACACGACCGTGCCGCGGTACTCGATGCGTCCCAGGCCCGTGTCCGTGTCGATCCGTGCTTCGGAGAGCTCGAAGGTCATCGTCCCGTCGTCGCGAACCGAGGCGCCCTCGCTGCCGACGACCGAGCCTGCGTGGTTCCCGTGACGAGATCGGTGTATCCGGGTGCGAATCCCCACACGAGGTCCGGGGACGGCGCCGACGGCGCATTCGGGCCGGGGGAGTGATCGAAGTTCACCGGCACCGACAGTTCCTGTGCGGCGTTGACCGCATCGGCCGCACCGAAGGTGTAGATGCCGTACCGGGCGTCGTCGGGAACGGTCTCGGGAGCGTCGATGGTGATCATTGCCGTGAACGAGCCGTCGTCGGCGAGCGGAACCCATTGCTGGCGCACCGTGCGGCGCATGTCGAACGGCCGGTCCGGAACCTGGCTCAGTGCGCGCTCCGACAACACCCACGCGTTGGTGGAGCGCACCGTGGCGCGATTCTCGCCAGGGGCATCCTGGGACGGCCGCCAGTGCTCGGAGAAGCCGCCGAACGAGACGAAGGTGCCATGTGGAACACCGGGCGGCACCGGTACCGGTAGCCCGCCGTTTCGGTTGGCCTCGGGGTCGAATCCGGTGCCGCGGACGACCACCGTGTCTCCCTCGTGGACAGGGGTGTCGCCGAGCGGAGTCACACCGTCGGAGGCGAACACCTCGATGCCCGGTTGGTCGACAGGCTGGGCGGTTGCCGGCGTGACGACCAGCGTGCCCAGCGTGAGTGCGCCCGCCAGAGTGATCCCGATCCTGCGGATACCTGCAGCGATGTCAGTTCGAATAGCCATTGAGTGACTGCCTCAGATCTGTCAGTACTGCATGGGCCGCTACCGGGCCGGGCGTGGACCACACCTCGTCCGAGACGGAGAACAGCCGGTTGTCGGTGACGGCACCGAGATCGAGCCACTCGTCCCGGTTCATGTACTCCGTACCCCGATCGAGGCCGTCCTGTCCGTCGAATCGGACGAAGATCACATCTCCGTCGGCGGCGACGGGGTCCTCCGTGTCGAGTGGTCGGTATGCGCGGCCGTCCTCGACCCCGAACCGCTGCGGCGCAGGCCTCTCTGCGCCGACATCGGCGAGGACCTGACCGGCGAACGACGCGGTGCCGTCGATGGTGGGACCGTCGCCGGTGAACCTCACGAGCGACGCCTGTGTTTGCGACGAGGTGAGTTCGCGCCCGAGTTCACTCGCCGCGACGGAATACCGCTCGAGCGCACTGCGCGCCGCCTCGGAACGGCCGAGAGCCTCACCGACGCGCTCGAACTGCTGCCGCCAGAACACCTGGTCGGCCCCGACGACGACGGTCGGCGCGACGGACGACAACGATTCGTAGAGTCCCGGGTCCGCCGCGGCGCCGACGATCAGATCCGGCTGGGCCAGCTCGACTGCATCGAGATCGGGGGAGTCCGACGTACCGATCGTGGGGATCTCGGTGACACCGGTGCCAGGTACTCGGGGCGCTCGTCCGAGTCGACGCCGACGCCGACGACGCGTTCCCACAGACCGAGGGCGCACACGGCGTCGAGTGATGCGGTGTCGAGGACGACGATCCGCTGCGGATCGTTCGGGATCTCGGACACACCGGCCGTGTGGATGACGCCGTGTGTGCCGCCGGCGGGCAGACCGGGGTCGGTGG
>BBEG01000676.1 GCA_001312645.1 Rhodococcus sp. JCM 9791 | reverse complement strand
CGTCCAGCGACCCCCACGTTCCGCATTCCGGGCAGCGCCCGACCCACTTGGCGACGGTGTGCGAGCAGTCGGAGCAGCGATAGATCGATCTGGTTCTGGCCACGGCCGGAGGATATGCGAACGCGGTGACAGAACGCCGGAAGCTCGGACGAGAATGTTCTCGTCCGAGCTTCCGGAAGTGTTCTGCGTGGTCGTGCGGGTCAGTGCGATTCGCCGATGATCGGCGACATCTCCGACTCGTGACGTTCGAGCACGGGCCCTGCGTCGACGGGGACGGACAATGTCACGTCGCCGGCTTCCTTGAAGGAGAAGGTGAAGGGGATGGTCAGGCCGGGCCGGACCCCTTCCTTCAGGTCGATGAGTTCGACGGTCTCGACCGCCGCGGGCACGATCGGGGTGTCCTCCGGCGAGGTGGGCTGCGGAGATTCGTCGACGGTCTCGAGGAGGTCCGTCGTCTCCGGGGAGACGCCCGCGACGACCGAACCCAGAGCCGGGATCGCGATGTCGTCCGCGCCGGTCACCGAACCGGCGAATTCGGTCTCGATGCCGGTGAGGACATCGTCCCGGTAGCCGTCGAGATTCGCGATGGTGAAGCCCAGCAGGGCGGTGCCGCCCGGCTCGATGCTGTACTCCTCGGAATCCGGGTAGATGATGTGCACATTGCGCAGCGCAATGGTACCGGCGTCGGTGCTGGTGCCGTTGATCGCAGCCACCTGGTCGGAGGTCTGGGTGATCTGACCGGCGCCGCACGCGGACAGCGCCAGCGTCGCACCCGCGGCCAGGGCGACAGCGGTCGCGACTCGACGAGTCGACGTGTTGAGAGCAGTCACTTTTCCTCCACTCGGGGTAAGGCTCGCAATCCACTAGGCAGAGTAGTAGTTGCCCGACGGGGAGTACGCGTCGGGTCATCGATATTGCCATTCTGTGCACCACGACGAGGCAAAACGCCTCGACAGGACGAGTGTGTCGCATATCACTTGATGCACGTAACCGGTTGCCTGTCAAGTCCTACGCTCACGTGTCGATGCCCCTGACCTGCGCTGTTGATGAGAGGGCGATGTGGTCACGTGTTAAACTCGAAGAATCGAAAGGGGCACGGGACACATGATTTTCAAGGTCGGAGACACCGTCGTATACCCCATCACGGTGCGGCGCTGATCGAAGCAATCGAAACACGCACCATCAAGGGGGAGCAGAAGGAATATCTGGTTCTGAAAGTCGCGCAGGGCGACCTTACGGTGCGGGTACCTGCTGAGAATGCCGAATACGTCGGAGTTCGCGACGTCGTGGGGCAAGAAGGACTCGACAAGGTTTTCCAGGTGCTGCGCGCACCGCATACAGAAGAACCGACCAACTGGTCACGGCGGTACAAGGCCAACATCGAGAAGTTGGCCTCCGGTGATGTCAACAAGGTCGCAGAGGTAGTGCGCGACCTGTGGCGCCGGGAACAGGACCGCGGCCTTTCTGCAGGTGAGAAGCGAATGCTGGCGAAGGCTCGGCAGATTCTCGTGGGTGAGCTCGCGCTCGCCGAGGGAACCGACCAGGTCAAGGCAGACAGCATGCTCGACGAGGTTCTCGCCGCCGCATCCTGATAGGCGACGCGACACTCGAATCAACATCAAGTGAATCGAATACAGCAAGTACACGATCGCAGCGGGCCGGTCGTCGGAATCATTCCGGCGGCCGGCCGCGGCGTCCGTCTGGGGGAATCACTCCCCAAGGCGTTCGTCGAATTGGGCGGGCGCACCATGCTCGACCGGGCTGTCGAGTCGATGCTCGGCTCCGGCGCGGTCGACCGCATAGTGGTGGTGGCGCCCCCCGAACTCGCCGCGACACCTCCGGCGGAG
>BBEG01000675.1 GCA_001312645.1 Rhodococcus sp. JCM 9791 | reverse complement strand
GGCTTCTCGACGAGCAGCGCACCGCCACCGGCCACCTCCCACCGACCGCACCCTCGTCGTCGAGCGTTTCCGCGACGAACTCGGCGATTGGCGTCTCGTCCTGCATTCCCCGTTCGGTCTGCGCGTCCACGCGCCGTGGGCGCTCGCGGTCGGGGCGCGCCTGCTCGACCGGTTCGGTATCGAGCGCATCCGTCGCGTCCGACGACGGCATCATCGTCCGACTGCCCGACACAGAGGACGACCCGCCGGGCGCCGACATCTTCGTCTTCGACCACGACGAGATCGAGGATCTGGTCACCGAGCAGGTAGGTGGCTCGGCGCTGTTCGCGTCCCGGTTCCGTGAATGCTCGGCGCGCGCGTTGCTGCTGCCGCGGCGCAACCCCGGCAAGCGGGCACCGCTGTGGCAGCAACGTCAGCGTTCGGCGCAGCTGCTCGATGTGGCACGCCGGTACCCGAGTTTCCCGATCCTGCTCGAGACGGTGCGCGAATGTCTGCAGGACGTCTACGATCTGCCGCGCTGCGTGAGCTTCTCGGCCGTCTGGCGCGGCGGCAGATCCGGCTCGTCGAGGTCGAGACTCCCACGGCGTCGCCGTTCGCGACCTCGCTGCTGTTCGACTACGTCGGCGCGTTCCTCTACGAGGGCGACAGTCCGCTCGCCGAGCGGCGTGCGGCGGCGCTCTCCCTGGATTCGACGTTGCTCGCCGAGTTGCTCGGCCGGGTCGAGTTGCGCGAACTGCTCGACGCCGACGTGATCGATCAGGCCGAGCTCGAATTGCAGCGCCTGGTGCCGGAGCGGCGCGCTCGGGATGCGGAGGGGGTCGCGGATCTGCTGCGTCTGCTGGGGCCGCTGACCGACTCCGAATTGCGGGAGCGCAGTACCGACGATCCGGGTCCGTGGCTTGCCGACCTCTCGGCGCAGCGACGCGTGCTGCAGGTGTCGTACGCGGGCGAGAAATGGTGGGCGGCAATCGAAGATGCGTCACGTTTGCGTGATGCTCTCGGTGTGCCCTTGCCGATCGGGGTGCCCACGGCGTTCGTCGAACCGCTCGCGGATCCGCTCGGCGACCTCGTTGCCCGTCACGCCAGGACGCACGGGCCGTTCACCACAGCGGCGGTGGGGGCCCGTTTCGGTCTGGGTACTGCCGTCGTCGAATCCGTTCTGCAACGATTGGCCGACGACAAGCGCGTCACCTCGGGTGAGTTCCGTCCCGGCGCCACCGGAGCCGAGTGGTGCGACAGCGAAGTCCTGCGCCGTCTGCGTCGGCGCTCCCTGGCCGCGGCACGTCACGAGGTCGAGCCGGTGAGTACCGCGACCCTCGGCCGGTTCCTGCCCGACTGGCATCATCTCGGACGTGGGCCGGGTGCGAGCGCGCTCTACGGTCTCGACGGTGTCGCGGCCGTCGCCGAACAGATCGCGGGTGTGCCGCTTCCCGCGAGCGCCCTCGAACCGCTGATTCTTGCGCCGCGAGTGCGCGACTATTCGCCCGCGATGCTCGACGAGTTGACGTCGAACGGCGAGATCGTCTGGTCCGGCGCGGCTCGATCTCGGGGAAGGACGGCTGGATCGCGCTGCATCCCGCAGACTTGGCCCCCGCCACACTCGCATCCGCCGACGACATCGAGATGACCGGTCTCCACCGGGCGATCCTCGAGTCGCTCTCAGGCGGAGGCGCATACTTCTTCCGGCAACTCGGGGATGCAGTGAACGCACTCGAACCGGACGCCACCGACTCGGCTCTGGCTGCAGCGATGTGGGATCTGGTGTGGAGTGGGCACATCGCCGGCGACACGCTCGCACCGTTGCGCGCCTCATCGGCGACACGTCGCGCACCACGCCCGCACACCGCGCGCCGC
>BBEG01000674.1 GCA_001312645.1 Rhodococcus sp. JCM 9791 | reverse complement strand
TGCTGCGACTGCTGGCCCTGCTGCTGACCGGGGCCTGCTTCCACGGGGCGCCGAGCCGGGGTACCTCCGTCGAAGCCCGCAGCGATCACCGTGACACGCACCTCATCGCCGAGCGAGTCGTCGATGACGGTGCCGAAGATGATGTTGGCATCGATGTGCGCAGCCTCTTGCACCAACGACGCTGCTTCGTTGATCTCGAACAGCCCGAGGTCGGAGCCACCGGCGATCGACAGCAGCACGCCGCGCGCACCTTCCATCGACGCCTCGAGAAGCGGCGAGTTGATCGCGGCTTCCGCAGCCTTGATCGCGCGTCCTTCACCCCGCGACGAACCGATGCCCATGAGCGCACTGCCCGCGCCGGACATGACGCCCTTGACGTCGGCGAAGTCGACGTTGATCAGACCGGGGGTGGTGATGAGGTCGGTGATGCCCTGAACACCGTTGAGGAGGACCTCGTCGGCGGACCGGAATGCATCCATGAGCTCACCGCGGCGTCGCCGAGCTGGAGCAGCCGGTCGTTGGGGATCACGATCAGCGTGTCGCACGATTCGCGGAGCGACTGGATGCCGGTGTCGGCCTGGCCACCGCGACGCTTGCCCTCGAACGAGAACGGACGCGTCACCACACCGACGGTCAGAGCACCGAGCTTGCGCGCGATGCTCGCGACGACGGGTGCGCCACCGGTGCCGGTGCCACCGCCCTCACCCGCGGTGACGAAGACCATGTCGGCGCCCTTGAGCACCTCTTCGATCTCGTCCTTGTGGTCTTCGGCAGCCTTACGGCCGACTTCGGGGTCGCACCGGCACCGAGGCCGCGGGTCAATTCACGGCCGACATCGAGCTTGACATCGGCATCGGACATGAGAAGTGCCTGCGCATCGGTGTTGACCGCGATGAACTCGACTCCCTTGAGTCCCTGCTCGATCATGCGGTTGACCGCGTTCACGCCGCCACCGCCGATACCGACGACCTTTATTACGGCGAGGTAGTTGTGCGGGGGCGTCATGGGCTCTCGCCTTCCTGGGATTTCGGGTTCATACTTCGATCGATCTTCTTGGGATACTCGGCAAACCCTCAACCATAGCTTGAAGGTTATGTCAAGTACCGACTGTTGCGAAACGCTATGGCACTGCAGCCCGAATCCGCCAGCAGACTCGCCGACGACACGCCACCAATTTCACACCGACCACCTCACCGGACCGTCGGAAGGTCCGGACTGGCGACATCGAACTGCTGACCGGGCTGTGTCAAGAGCGGCAGGATCACTGCGGCCTTGCGATCCGAACGATCCACGCCACCCCACACGACCACTCGGCCGTCGACCAGGGTGAGGGAGATATCCGAGTCCGAACCTGCCGCGACCTCCTGCACCTGCACGGCCAGTTCCGGTGGCAGCAGCCCGATGATCTCTACCGCCGCCACCGTCGCGGGGTCGCCGGTGCCCGGAGAGCCTGTGACGAGTCTGGGCGTGAGCAGCGGTGGCGGCTCCACCGCGAAGTCCACACCTTCCGCGTCGACCGAGTGCGTGCCCTCCGGTCCGTCGAAATACACCACGGCGAGACGTTCGACGATGGTCACCCGCACGGTCGACGGGTAGACCCGTTGTACCCGGACCGACGCGGCGCGAGGTAGCGCCGACGCGACACGTTGCGCGGCGGCGGCCGTATCCACCTGCAGCAACGGTGTCCCGTCGGCGATCTCGAGGCTCGAGAGCACATCTTCACGGGTGATGATGTCGTTGCCGGCCACCTCCACCGAGCGCACCGACAACAACGGTGAGGTCCACGCCACCACGATCGCTGCGAGCAGGGCGATCACCACGACTCCACCGATGAGCACCGTGCGGAGACGCACC
>BBEG01000673.1 GCA_001312645.1 Rhodococcus sp. JCM 9791 | reverse complement strand
TGCGACAGGCGCAGGCGACCCGCACCGCACGCCGAGCGAACGGGCCGCTGCGCGTCCAGATGGACCCGCCGAAGATCGGCTGACGGGGGTCAGTGCCCGCGCAGATCGTCCCTCAGCGCGGGAAGCATCTGTGCGGTCAGTGGCGCGATGTCGTCCGGGATGTCGTCGAGGCCGAGGTCGAGCCAGCGCACCTCGTCGATTTCGGCGGCCGGCCCCCCGATCGGCACCGTCGGATGTTCGAACACGGTGGCCTCGACTTCGAAACCGGCTTCGTTGGCGGCCGCGGCCCGGAACACTCCGAGCGGTCGCAGGGCGGCGGGGTCGAGACGCACGCCGAGTTCCTCGTCGAGCTCACGGATCAACGTCTCGGCGGCCGTCTCACCCGGTTCGGGCTTTCCGCCGGGAAACATGAAGCGATCGGTTCCGCGCTTGCGGACGGTCAACACCGACGAGCCTCCGCATTACGCAACACGACTGCACTGACGGTGATCACTCCGGTCGTTGCCACCCCGACATGCTAGCCGCGCGGCGCGGGTGACCTACCTCTCTCCCTGTGGAATCTCCTGTCGGCGAGACAGGTCCACTGTTCCAGGTCACAATTGTGTCGGGTCGGGTTCAGAGGAAGGAAGGCGCTGTGCGGACACATCGGACGGTGGGTGCAGCAGTTGTGGGTGCGCTGTGCAGCCTCGCGCTCGTCGCAGGTCCAGCGGGTGCCAACCTGCAGGAAGCTCCACTGCGTTCGTGCCCTCGACCCCCGGTCCGGTAGTTCACACTCACGCAGAGGCCGCCGAGTACGCCGACAATCACCGGGGTGCAGCGCCGGCCGGCTCCAATGACTTCAGCTGCCGGCCGTCGAGCGAACATCCCAAGCCGGTGATCCTGGCGCACGGCACCGATTCCAACAGTTACTCGGACTTCGCTGCCCTCGCCCCATTGCTCGCGGAGTCCGGTTGGTGCGTGTTCGTCCTGAACTACGGCCTCGCCGCGGGCGACGAGGAGTACGGCACCGGAGACATCCGTGTCAGCGCCGCCCAGCTCGGCGGATTCGTCGACACCGTCCGCGCGGCCACCGGCGCGACGAGGTCGACCTCCTCGGCTACTCGCAGGGCGCCACTGTCGCCCGTTATTACATCAACGAACTCGGCGGCGCGACGTCGTCGACCGCTGGGTAGGTGTCGCGTCGCCGAGCTACGGAGGAACCTTCTACGGTCTCGGTGCCGCTGCCGCGCTGATACCCGGAGCGGTGGAGATCGCAGAGGAGTCGTTCTCCGAAGCGCTCGTCCAGCAACTCGAGGCTCGGAGCTGCTCGCCGAGGTCAACACCCCCACCGATACGGTGCCCGGAGTGCGGTACACGACGATCGGCACGAATGTCGACGAGGTGATCCAGCCCCCCGGCAATGTCGCACTGCACAGCAGTGGCGCACTGAACTACGTGATCCAGGAGCTGTGCCCGCCGAACCTGACCGGGCATTTCAACATGGTCTACGACCCGTTCTCGCTGTCCCTGATGCGGCATGCTCTGGATCCGGACCGCTACGGTCTCGGCGAGTGCGTTCCCGTGGCGTTGGGCACCGGAATCCCCGAGATGATCATCCAGAGCAACTTCTGAGTTGCCGACAGTCGGCTGCCTCCGATCCGCCACCCGTCGACTCCCTAGACTGTGGGAATCATCGTCGTCGAGATTCGGGAGCAGTATTCGTGACACGTCCGGACGGACCCCGCCCCACCGCACCACCTCGAGTCGAAGCGGTGGTCGGCTGACATGCGCGTCGTATTCGCGGGCACACCCGTACCCGCTGTCCCGTCGCTTCGCCGACTGATCGAGTCCGACCGGCACGAGGTCGTGGCGGTGGTGACCCGCCCCGAC
>BBEG01000672.1 GCA_001312645.1 Rhodococcus sp. JCM 9791 | reverse complement strand
GGCCTATCGGCACACGGACAGGATGCCGGCCGCGAGCGCTCAGCCGGCGAGGGGTCCGTCGCAGAGGAGAGCGACGTCGGTGTCGGGCAGAGCCGTGAGGCCAGCGCATCGCGCGACCACCAGAACCGAACCGCCCCTGCCCTGCGTTTCCGCAGGTCAGGGGCTGTTCGCCGGAGCCGCCTGTCGGAATCGAACCGACGACCTAATCACGTCGGCTTTGCGTCTATCGCCTGATGCGCCCACTGGGCGAACGAGCCGCTGACCTGCGCAAACGCCGAGCGTGGGGGACGCCGCCATCCGGTGGTGACCGACGACGACCGACCAGTACCGACCGTTTCACCGGAGCTTGCGGCGGCGTCGAAGCCGAGCAAGCTCCATTCCTTTAGCTCACCGCGCCCTCCTCCTCGCCGGTCCCGTCTTCGTCGAAGACGTTTCAGGGGTCTTCTCAGATGCCGGTGTAGGTCGGCCGGGCGCGTCGGTCCGCAGATAGACGTCGAGGTCTCCCGACGACGGAGGTTCCTACGCCATCCATCCGAAAGACCTCGACGTGACCGACACAACCCCGCCGGCCGGCTTCGGCCGCCCTGACCTGACCGCCTTCGCTCGACTCGACGGCCTCGGTCTGAGCGTGACCGGGCAACGACTTGAACCGGATCGTGCGGTCCTAGCGTGCCGCGTGGTGGAACCAGATCAGTGGTGCCGACGGTGCGGCAGCGAAGGCGCTGCTCGTGACACCGTGATCCGGCGGTTGGCCCACGAGCCGCTGGGCTGGCGACCGACCGTGCTGGAAGTTGTAGTGCGCCGCTACCGCTGTGCCGACTGCGGACACGTGTGGCGCCAAGACACCAGCGCCGCTGCGGAGCCACGCGCGAAGCTCTCGCGCACCGGGTTGCGGTGGGCGCTGGAAGATCGTGGTCGCACACCTCACCGTCGCCCGTGTCGCCGAGGGACTCGGGGTCGCGTGGGACACCGCCAACAACGCGGTCCTGGCCGAAGGCAATCGGCTGCTGATCAACGACCCCACGCGGTTCGAGGGCGTGAAGGTCATTGGCGTCGATGAGCACGTCTGGCGCCACACCAGGCGTGGCGACAAGTACGTCACCGTGATCATCGACCTCACCCCGGTCCGCGATGGCGCCGGCCCAGCAAGGCTGCTGGACATGGTCGAGGGCCGGTCGAAGGCGGCGTTCAAGACCTGGCTCGCCGACCGCGACGACGCCTTCCGTGACGCGGTCGAGGTGGTCGCGATGGACGGCTTCACCGGGTTCAAGACCGCCGCTGCGGAGGAGATCCCGGACGCGGTCACGGTGATGGATCCCTTCCACGTCGTGCGCCTGGCCGGTGACGCCCTCGACAGGTGTCGGCGCCGGGTCCAACTCGCGATCCACGGGCACCGTGGGTTCAGGGACGACCCGCTCTACAAGTCGCGGCGCACGCTGCACACCGGCGCGGACCTGCTCACCGACAAGCAGAGCGACAGGCTACGCGCGCTGTTCGTTGATGACGCTCACGTCGAGGTCGAGGCGACCTGGGGTGTCTACCAGCGCATGATCGCCGCCTATCGCCACGAGGACCGGCAACGTGGCCGCGAGCTCATGAAGAAGCTGATCACCGACCTCAGCGCCGGCGTCCCCAAGGTGCTCACCGAGCTCACCACCCTGAGCCGGACCCTGAAGAAGCGAGCCGCTGACGTGCTCGCCTACTTCGAACGACCCGGCACCAGCAACGGGCCGACCGAGGCGCTCAACGGACGGCTCGAACACCTGCGCGGCTCCGCACTCGGGTTCCGCAACCTGACCAACTACATCGCCCGAAGCCTGCTCGAGACCGGCGGCTTCAGACCCCAACTCCTACACCCCCGATTGGGATGAGCCC
>BBEG01000671.1 GCA_001312645.1 Rhodococcus sp. JCM 9791 | reverse complement strand
ACACGACCCGGACCACCGCGTGATACCCGGCTCGTTCCTCGTAACGGCCACCGACCACGTCGTACGACACGATCCGCCCCGCTCGACGCACATCCGGCGCATCGACATCGAACCCGACGAGCAACGGCACCACCGCCAGACCCTGCATGGCCGCACCGAGATTGCCGCGCACCATCGACGCCAGCCGGTTCGCCTTGCCGTCGAAGGTCAGCGACACACCCTCGATCTTCTCGTAGTGCTCGAGTTCGACCGCGAACAACCGCACCATCTCGACGGCCAGCCCCGCGGTACCGGCGATACCCGCCGCGGAATACGCGTCGGTGACGAACACTTTCTCCACGTCACGTGACGCAATCATGTTGCCCATCGTGGCCCGACGATCACCGGCGAGGATCACCCCACCGGCGAACGTGACCGCCACGATCGTGGTGCCGTGCGGTGCGAGCTCACCGAAATTACCCAGCTCACGCGCGAACCGATTCTCCGGCAACAACTCCGGCGCATAGGCCCGCAGATGATCGGTGAACGACGACAGGGGCGACGCGAGGTGCAGGCGCCCTGCACCTCGCGGTAAGGAAGCGAGGATCTGTCCGCTGTCACTGGCCACCCTTCTGCACATACGCCCGGACGAAGTCCTCCGCATTCTCCTCGAGCACATCGTCGATCTCGTCGAGGAGATCATCGGTCTCCGAGGCCACCTTCTCGCGGCGTTCCTGACCTGCACCGCCGTCACCGGTCACCTCGTCGTCGTCTCCGCCGCCACCGCGTGTGGTCTGCTCCTGCGCCATAGCCGTGACCTCCTCCTGTACTCGAGTGGCACACGACCCCGGTCGGCGACCGTGCCGCACACCACGACATTGATCTCCACACTACCGAGCAGAGGCCCCTGCGCGCGGCGTCCCGGCGCGTGTCGCGTCCCACCACCGGACCGCCGTGTCGTGCTCGGACGGTCAGTGCGTGAGCTGATCGACCAGCTCCGCCGCCGACTGCGCCGACTCGAGTAGCGCCCCGACATGCGCGCGGCTGCCCCGCAACGGCTCGAGGGTGGGGATCCGCACCAGCGACTCACCACCGAGATCGAAGATCACCGAATCCCACGACGCCGCCGCGATGTCGGCACCGAAGCGGCGCAAGCATTCACCGCGGAAATACGCACGCGTGTCCGTCGGCGGGGTGTGCACCGCGTCGAGCACCTGCTGTTCGGTGACCAGACGCTGCATCGACCCGCGGGCCACCAGCCGGTTGTAGAGGCCCTTGTCGAGACGCACATCCGAATACTGCAGATCCACCAGGTGCAGCCGCGGCGCCGACCACGCCAGCGACTCCCGCTGCCGGAACCCCTCGAGCAGCCGCAGTTTCGCGGGCCAGTCCAGCAGGTCCGCGCAGTCCATCGGATCCCGCTCGAGCAGATCGAGCACCATCGCCCACTTGTCGAGGACGTCGACGACCCGCGCATCGTCGGTGCCGTCGTGGAACTTCGCGGCCCGCTCGTGGTACAGACGCTGCAACGCCAGACCCGTGACCTCCCGACCGTCGGACAACGCCACCGTCTTCCGCAGCGTCGGATCATGACTGATGTGGTGCACCGCAGTGACCGGCCGCGCCAATTGCAGATCCGACAGATCGATCCCCGCCTCGATCAGATCGAGCACCAACGCTGTCGTGCCGACCTTCAGGTACGTCGACATCTCCGCCAGATTCGCATCACCGATGATCACATGCAGCCGCCGATACTTGTCGGGGTCGGCGTGCGGCTCGTCGCGGGTGTTGATGATGCCGCGTTTGAGGGTGGTCTCCAACCCGACCTCGACCTCGATGTAGTCGGCACGCTGCGACAACTGGAAGCCGGGTTCGTCACCGGACTGCCCGATCCAC
>BBEG01000670.1 GCA_001312645.1 Rhodococcus sp. JCM 9791 | reverse complement strand
GACCGGCAGCCGCGCGGAGCTTCTCGGCGCGGTCGGTGCTCTCCCACGGCAGGGAGATGTCGGTGCGGCCGAAGTGGCCGTACGCGGCGGTCTGCGCGTAGATGGGGCGCAGCAGGTCGAGGTCGCGGATGATCGCGCCGGGACGCAGATCGAACACCTCGCCGATAGCCTGCTGGATCTGCGCGGGATCTGTCTTCTCGGTGCCGAAGGTCTCCACGAACAGGCCCACGGGCGCGGCCTTGCCGATGGCGTAGGCGACCTGCACCTCGATGCGGTCGGCCAGTCCTGCGGCGACGGCGTTCTTCGCGACCCACCGCATGGCGTATGCGGCCGACCGGTCGACCTTCGACGGGTCCTTGCCGGAGAATGCGCCGCCACCGTGGCGGGCCATGCCGCCGTAGGTGTCGACGATGATCTTGCGGCCGGTCAGTCCGGCGTCACCCATGGGACCGCCGAGGATGAACGACCCCGACGGATTGACCAGCAATCGGATGTCGGAGGTGTCGAGCTGCGCGAGGTTCGGGTCGGCCAGCACGGCATCGACGACATGGGTGCGCAGGTCGGGTGCGAGCAGGTTGTTCAGGTCGATGTCCGCGGCGTGCTGCGTCGAGATGACGATGGTGTCGAGGCGAACGGGGGTGTCGCCGTCGTACTCGATGGTGACCTGGGTCTTACCGTCGGGCCGCAGGTACGGCAGCACACCGGTCTTGCGGACTCGGTGAGCCGGCGTGCGAGCCGGTGCGACAGGGAGATCGGTAGTGGCATCAGTTCCGGGGTGTCCGAGCAGGCATAGCCGAACATCAGGCCCTGATCGCCGGCGCTTGAAGCGCCACCTCGTCATCGGTCAGTGTGCCGGTGCGCGCCTCGTGGGAGACATCGACGCCGCCGGCGATCTCCGGCGACTGCGCGCCGATCGCGACGTTGACCCCACACGAGTTGCCATCGAAGCCTTTCGACGACGAGTCGTATCCGATTTCGAGGACACGATCGCGCACGATCTTGGGGATGTCCGCGTAGGCGGAGGTGGTGACCTCACCGACGACGTGGACCTGTCCGGTGGTGACGAGGGTTTCCACCGCCACGCGCGAGCGGGGGTCCTCGGTGAGCAGCGCGTCGAGGACGGAGTCGCTGATCGCGTCACAGATCTTGTCCGGGTGTCCTTCTGTCACGGACTCACTGGTGAAAAGCCGACCGCCGGTCTTGCTCACAGAACTCCCTCTCGACTGTTGGATGTAGCGCTGAACCGTACCTGGTGGAACACGAACGCTGCCGATCGGAACACATCCGACCATGTGCCGACGCTACTGCTCCCGGCGCGTCGGCGCGAGTGCTGAAAATCACTCGAGCACAAGTACCGAGTGAGTCCCGATCAACTGGACGGGGGAAGCAGCGGGCGCAACGCGTCGAGCACGCGACTGGCCATCAGAGCCTTGGATCCGTGCGCGAGCGCGGTCTCCGAACCGTCTGCCGCGAGCAGCCATCCGTCGTTGTGGTCGACTTCGAAGGCCTTGCCTTCGCCGACCGCGTTGACCACCAGCAGATCGCACCCCTTCCGGGCGAGCTTCGCACGGGCGTAGGTGAGGACGTCACCCTGCTCGTCACCGGTCTCTGCGGCGAACCCGACGATGACCGTCTCTGCCGACAGGGCGCCGCCGTTGCGGGAATTCACCAGCCGGCGAGGATGTCGTCGTTCTTGGTCAGTGCGATCGAGTCCGGCACCCCCGCGCCTTTCTTGATCTTGCTGGTGGCGAAGGCCGTAGGGCGGAAATCGGCGACCGCGGCCGACATGATGACGGCATCGGCACCGACGGCGTGTTTGGCGACGGCGTCGCCCATCTGCTGGGCGGTCTGGACCCGCACCACGTCGACGGCGGCGGGA
>BBEG01000669.1 GCA_001312645.1 Rhodococcus sp. JCM 9791 | reverse complement strand
CGCCGATCGCGCGCGGCAGCAGCCACGCGCCTCCGTCACCGGGGATGATGCCGAGTTTGACGAAGCTCTCGGCGAAGAATGCCTTGGTCGACGCGACCCGCATGTCGCACATCATCGCCAGGTCGCAGCCCGCACCGACGGCGGGGCCGTTGACGGCCGCGATGATCGGGACCTCGCAGTGGAAGATCGCTTTGGGCAGTCGCTGGATTCCGCGCCGGTAGCCGTCGCGGAGTGCGTGCGGTGCACCGGCGAACATGCCGGTGCGATCGACCATGTCCTTGACGTTGCCACCCGCGGAGAACGCAGAGCCGGCGCCGGTGAGGATGACGACGCGGGTCTCGACATCGTCGTTCGCCTCCTCGACGAGTTCGACGAGGCGTTCGACGACGTCGTCTCCGGAGATCGGGTTCCGCGCCTCGGGAAGGTTGATCGTCCACGTGACGACGTGGCCGTCCCGTTCGGCGAGTACGACGTCCTGCGATGCACTCATGGGTCGTGATCCTTCCGTTGCGCTGCCATCGGCGGTATCGAACCAACGTGTTGGGTCGAACGATCGTTAAACTACGGCGTGCGCGATGGACTGTAAAGACCTCCGACACCTTTTCGCTCAGTCGGGCAGGCTCACGCCCGATTCGGCAATTCTTATGGCCACTTCCTCGGGAAAGACGTTGCGGAAGACGAACGGGTCGCGACCCAGCACCCACCCTGGTGCGAGCGCCGTCGCGTACCGCTCGAAATAGCCCACCTGCTTACCGAACAACACCAGCTCCTCCGGGCTCGTGGTGTTCCATCGACGCCCCAGCGACACGAGTGCACCGATGAGCGCACTGAGCCGCAGCTCCGAGAGATCACGTCCCAGCAGCGGCGCGAAGGTCTCCGCCACCTGCCGCCCGACCTCCGCATCGTCGACGTGGAGATCTTCCGAGACCCCGAGCTCCCGGATGCTGCTCGCGACCGAGGAGAAGTCACCGTCGAGCAGCGCCGAGCGGAACAGCTCGCGCAGCACCGTCCGCCACTGTTCTGGGAGTTCGCCGACGATCCCGAAGTCGAGTAGCGCGACACGGCCGTCGTCGAGATGCCACAGATTTCCTGCATGCACATCGCCGTGGAACGGACCGTGCAACAGCACCGCCTCGATCCACACCTTCACGCCACGTCGGACCAACAGTGCGGTGTCGAAACCGGCCTCTCCTGGCACGACCCGATCGAGCGGTGTGCCCTTCAACCGTTCCATGCAGATAACCCTCGGCCCGCACCAATTCCAGTACACCTCGGGCACGGTGACATATCGGTTGTCGCCGAAGGTCCCGATGTTGCTGCGGAAGCGGTCCTGCCGATCCGCCTCGACCGCGGCGTTGAGTTCGGTCATCGTCGCGTTGTAGAGGTCGCGGATGATCGCGGGGGTGTTGGCGATCCGGAAGAACTCGAAGATCTGCAGCATCTTGGCACCGACATACGCCGCGCGCAGGTCGACGAGCATCCGCCGCGCGATCCCGGGCCGTTGCACCTTGATCACGGCTTCGCGCCCATCGCGGAGCACGCATCCGTGGACCTGCGCGACCGACGCCGCCGCGAGCGGCACATCGTCGAACGAGGAGAACATCTCGTCGATCCGGTGCCCGAGGTCTTCCTCGATGACCGCGCGGGCTGCGCAGACGGGAAGGTGGGTACGTCGTCGAGCATGCGCAGGCAGCGTCGGCGAGTCGGGCCGGGAACAGGCCCGGCGACGACGCGACGAGCTGTCCGAGCTTCACGAACGTGGGCCCGAGGTGTTCGAATGCGTCGACCGTGCCGTGCGCGGCGGCGTCGACGAGGCTGCGAGGGGTGCGCGCCCGACGATGCTCATCGCAGCCCATCGCACCACCGCCCACGTCACGAACGCGACG
>BBEG01000668.1 GCA_001312645.1 Rhodococcus sp. JCM 9791 | reverse complement strand
GTCGCGGTCACCGGTTCGTTCGTCGCGGTGCCCTACGCGGATCGGGCACGCAGCATTCTCGTGCCCACCGCCGCCGGTGTCGTCGCCGTGGCTCCGGACGCGACGGGGTGACCTGCGGGAGAGCCCCACGTCGGCACACACCCCCGAATTCTCCGTCCAACTCGACTCCGCAGTCGGAATCCGGCTCGGTGCAGGGGCCGAGCCGGCATCCGACGTCGAGACCCTGTACCGCCTCGCGACCACCGCGATCGCCGCATACTCCGACGGACTGCTCACCGGCGCCACCGAACTCACCGCGAAGCACCTGAGCGAACGTCAGCAGTTCGGCAAGCCGCTCGCCGCCTTCCAGGCCGTGGCGCAGCAGATCGCCGACGTGTACGTCACCGCCCGCACCCTGCACGTGGCGGCCCTGTCGACCATCTGGCGGGTCGCCGAGGGGCTCGACGCCGCAGACGATCTCGACGTCGCGGCCTACTGGATCGCCGCGGAACTACTCCCGGCGATGCGCGTACTGCATCACCTGCACGGCGGCATCGGCGTCGACGAAACCTATCCGATGCACAGATATTCGTCGACAGCCAAGGACATTGCGCGGCTGCTCGGCGGCGCTTCGTACCGACTCGACCTCGTGGGGGCCCGGTGTTCATCGAACTGACCGAAGACCAGCGTGCATTGCAGGACGAACTGCGCAGCTACTTCTCCAACCTGATCTCGCCCGACGAGGCCGAGATCATGCGGACCGAGCGGCACGGACCCACCTACCGTGACGTGATCCGCCGCATGGGCAAGGACCGCTGGCTGGGCGTCGGCTGGCCCGTCGAATTCGGCGGTCACGGTTTCGGCGACGTCGAACAGCAGATCTTCGCCAACGAGGCCGTCCGCGCCGACGTGCCGTTGCCCAGCGTCACGCTGCAGACCGTCGGCCCGACCCTGCAGGTGTACGGCACCGACGAGCAGAAGCAGAAGTTCCTGCCCGCGATCCTCGCCGGTGAGGTCCACTTCGCCATCGGTTACTCCGAGCCCGAAGCCGGCACCGATCTCGCGGCGCTGCGCACCACCGCTGTCCGTGACGGCGACGAGTATGTGATCAACGGCCAGAAGATCTTCACCACCGGCGGTCACGACGCCGACTACATCTGGCTCGCCGCCCGCACCGGATCCGCGGACTCCCGCCATCGGGGCATCTCCGTGTTCATCGTCGACACCAGCGACCCCGGATTCAGCTGGACCCCGATCATCACCGCCGACGGCGCGCACCACATCAACGCCACGTACTACAGCGATGTGCGGGTGCCCGCGAGCATGCTCGTCGGTGAGGAGAACAAGCTGGCGCCTGATCACCACCCAGCTCAACCACGAGCGCGTCATGCTCGGACCGGCCGGCAAGGTCGCGGGCATCTACGAGCACCTGCTCGACTGGGTGCGCGAACACAAGCTCACCGACGAGCCCGACGTGCGCCGTGCGCTCGGCGAGATCCACGCGACGTACCGGCTCAACGAACTGCTCAACTGGCAGGTCGCCTCGAGTGACGGCGACGCAGTCGACATCGCCGACGCCTCCGCCACCAAGGTCTTCGCCACCGAACGCATCCAGCGGGTCGGCATGCTCGCCGAAGAGATCGTCGGACGGCACGGCGACCCCGCCGACCCCGACACCGGCGCGCTGCTCAGCTGGCTCGACATGCAGGCCAAGCGGAACGTCGTCATCACCTTCGGCGGCGGCGTCAACGAGGTGATGCGGGAACTGATCGCAACGGCAGGTCTCGGGATGCCCCGGGTACCGCGATGACGGAGGCGAACACGATGAGCACCCCCGACGAGATACTCGCGTCCGCCGACGGCGTCGCGGCGATGGGCCGTCTGCCGCGCGCGCGGGACGCGACCCGTGAATA
>BBEG01000667.1 GCA_001312645.1 Rhodococcus sp. JCM 9791 | reverse complement strand
CACGCCGATGGTGCCCAGCGCACCGCTGACACCGTCGATGTCGGTGCAGTCGGCGCGCCAGCCGCCGGCGATACGGACGAGGGTGTTCGCCGAGCCGATCGCGACCGCCCGCTCGGTGCGTTCGGTCGCACACTCGAGCGCGGCGAACTTGCCGGGCATCGTGACGGACAGTCCGACCCACTCGTCGCCGAGACCGGACACGAAACCCGGTAGCTGCTCCCCCGTGCATTCGATGCGCTCGTAGGTCCAGTCGGTCAGTCCGAGTGCCCGATACGCGGCGAGATGCAGCAGTGGGGATTTCGAATGCCCGATCGGGCTGCCGAGCACCGCGGCCTTGCGGGGCATGTGCGTGCTGTCATCTACCACTGTCGAGGATTCCGCTTTCGAGAGCCAGTTGAGTGTTGACGAGATGTTCGTCGTAGGTGTCGGCGAACAGGGTGGTGCCCTGGTCGTCGATCGTCACGAAGTATGTCCATGCTCCCGGTTCCGGGTTCTCCACTGCCTGCAGGGCACCGATGCTCGGTGACGAGATCGGAGTGGCGGGCAGGCCGACGCTCGCGTACGTGTTCCACGGGGTCACGCGCGCGCGGTCTGCGTCGGTGGTCGCGAGTTCGGTCTCGTCGAGCGCGTAGTTGACCGTCGAGTCGAACTGCAACATCTGGTCGATATCGAGTCGGTTCAGGATCACGCGTGCGACCCGCGCGAAATCGTCCGGCATGGCTTCACGCTCGACCAGGGATGCGGCAACGAGCATCTCGTACGGTGTCAGTCCCACTGTCGGTGCGGCAGCTGCGATTCCCGTCTCGTCGTATCGAGCAGCGCTGCCGGTCACGAGTGTGCGCAGCACTTCGGCGGGCTCGGCCGAGGGGTCGAAGTCCCAGCTACCCGCCGCGATGAGTCCCTCGAGCTGACGCTCTCGATCCGGGACCTGCAAGACGGCGTCGCGCGCCCATACCGGGACCCCGAGCGCATCCAGATCGATGTTCGCCCCTGCTGCAACGAGCTCCTCGTAGGTCAAGCACTGCGCGGCACCGGCATCGTCGTAGCAGCTTGCTTCCGCGATGAGCGTGTAGATGCCCTTGCGGACCGCGCCGGTGTTGACATCGCGAATGTCGTGGAGCTGACGACCTTCCGAGATGACGAGCGCGCCCACCCGGCTCTCCGGGTCGACGAATGTGGTAACCGCGTCGACACCGGAGATGTTGGTGGGGATCGCATAGAAACCGGGGTGCACGGCGTTCATTCCGGGATTCTGCACCGCGGCGTTGTAGAACGCGTCGGCGCTGGCAGTCACGCCCTTGTCTGCGACCTCGCTGCTGATCTCGGTGGCGGTTTCGCCCGCATTGACCTGCACGATGGCGACCGGTCCGGGAGGGCCGGCGAAATCGGGCGGCAGTCCCGGCCCCAGGAAACGGTTGTAGGCGAAGTAGCCGCCACCCACCACCACGATGAGAAGCAGCACGGCCGCCAGGGAGCCGACGGCCTTGCCGCGCTTACGGCGCCGTGCCGATGCGGTGTTCTCTGATCGCTGCACGGCTGTAGCGCCCACGGCGGTCGGGGCTGCGCGATCGTCGTCGTTCCACGACTCGGCGTCCGCTTCGTCGCCGGGGATCGCTGCAATGGTCTCGGTCCGATCGAACACACCGGGCTCGTCGTAGTCTGCACCGTCGTAGTGATCATCTGCGTAGTGATCGTCGGCGTAGTCGTCTTCTCGACGTTGGGCATACGAGTAGCCACCGACGTATTCGTCGTCGCGACGGGACCGTCGGGGTTCGTCCCCGAACCGCGCTTCCTGCTGTGGCGGGGGGCCGTCGAACACGCCCTCCTCGAAATGCAGGACGTTGGTGGGGTCGTCGTCCGAATGCGACCACCTGCGGGTGGAGTCCGGCCGGGGTCGTCGCG
>BBEG01000666.1 GCA_001312645.1 Rhodococcus sp. JCM 9791 | reverse complement strand
TGCGCAGCCCGCGTGAATTCAGCGAGGGTGGCGGCTACGTCGGCGGCTGCGTTCCGGGCAGAGAAGGGGCCGAGTGCATCGGTCGACGGGGTACGCGAGATCGCCAGGCGCGGGAACGGCTCGTCGGTGAGTGTGATCCACCACCCTCGGGTGGGGTATTTGGAACGACGGTTGTACGGGGGAGTGTGGGCGGCGAGCAGTCGTAGTTCGCGTACGCCGGCTTCGAGACCGTGGGCGCATTCGACGTGGTCGATGCGGGTGGTCAGAGCTACCATCTCGCGGAGCCGCGGCCGGGTTTCCGAACCGGTGAAGTAATTCCGGACGCGTCGCCGTAGATCCACGGCCGTACCTATGTAGAGAGCCTCGTCCGACGGGCCTCGGAACAAATACACGCCGGGCCGGTGTGGCAGGTGAGCGGCGAGCGTGCGTTTGGCGCGTTGTTCGGCCGTGACGGCGGGGATGTAGTCGCGCAGTTCGGTGAGGCTGTGGACCCCCTGGTTGCCGACCCGCTCGATGAGTGCGTGGAGGACGTCGACGGTCGCGCGTGCATCGTCGAGTGCGCGGTGTGTGGGCTGTGTCGACACACTGAACAGTTCGGCGAGTGCGGAGAGTTTCACCGACGGCGCTTCGTCGCGCCCGAGGACCCGTCGCGCTAGTTTGACGGTGCAGACGACAGGGAACCGCGGCCATGCCACGTCGCACTGGATCGCCGCCGCGCGGAGGAAGCCGGTGTCGAACCCGGCGTTGTGCGCTACGAGGACCGAACCGGTGGCGAATTCGAGGAACGCGGGGAGCACTTCCTCGATGCGAGGAGCCTGATAGACCATCGCGGTGGTGATACCCGTGAGTCGGACGATCTCGGGTGGAATCGACCGGCCCGGGTCGACGAGGGTCCCGAACTCGCCGAGAACTTCACCGCTGCGCACCTTGACCGCCCCGATCTCGGTGATGGCGTCGTCACCGGAACGTCCCCCGGTGGTCTCGAGATCCACCACAACGAAGGTGGTGTCACGTAGAGGAGTGTCGAGTTCGTCGAAGCTGAGCTGGACACCGTGGGGGTGTCGGAACCGGTGGGGGACGACGTCATGCGCTGAGCGTAGAAACCGCCTCCGACACGCCCCGGATCCGGACTTCCCGCGCATGGTGAGACGAGGATCACACCTGCATTTCAACGGCCGATCGCGCAGGGTTCCTGCGAGATGCCTCTCCGTGCGGTGAGGGCGCCCGTGTGGAGCGTCCGGTCCGCCGACTCGGGGTGTACGAGAGCTTTGATCGACGCCCTGAGCTGGGATGAGTCACAACGCTGTGGACGTGCGGCACTGCCATGCGGATTCGAGCGTCGAAGTCGGGGCGGTCACCCTCCGCTCCGTTATCGAGCTGTTATCAAATGTTGGCGGTGCTGGTCCCAAAATTACCAAAACGGACTTTAGACGCATTTTCGGCGAGTTCGGGTTGGCCTCGGCGATGCAGTTTCGTAACCTTCCTGAGACCAAGCGGAATAGTTCATTCGGCCCACTCCCGAGGGCCGGAGCCGCGAGGTAACCGCCTAATCGGCCGCTCGACCTCGAGTGTCCGAGCCGGGGACCCACACGCGTTACTGGGGTGAATCCCCTCCACCGCACTCGCGGAGAGGGGTAGGGCTGATCTTCCGGCCCGAATCCGTCAGCTAACTCGGTCGGCGGATGAACGGAAGAATTGGAGAACAACCCCTCGTGGTCTCGCAGAACAACAAACGCGCAGTACGTCGCGCCCTCGTCGCCGGCGCCTCGCGCTCGGTGCAGTCACTGTCACCGCCGGTCCGGCGATGGCGGAGCCCCTCAACATCCCCGGTGTCGGTTCCTTCGAACTGCCCCCCGGCGTGACCCTCCCGCCGGACGGTCACCAACCTCATCCCACCCGCTCCTGAAG
>BBEG01000665.1 GCA_001312645.1 Rhodococcus sp. JCM 9791 | reverse complement strand
CTCCGGCGGGTGCGGGATCGGCGGCGGCGTGGGTGGGGACCGCGACGGCAATCGCCGCAGCGAACAGGACACCGAGTGAGCGGGCGTACCGGCGACGCGACATCTGATGCTCCTTCGTGGGTGTGAGAATTTGTGCGCCAGGCGGGGAACGGTCGATCGGATACCGCAAGTGGTGGGGCAGGTGTGATTCGAGTTTCGAGAATAGCATCGGCCGTGGGTTTCGTGTGGTTTCGGCATTTGTCATCGCGAATCAGACATTTCGGATCGGTATATGGAACAGTGATCGAATCGCGATGAAAAAGCAATTTGTCTCGCGGACAAACGTGTCGAGTCGTCATTCCCGGTGGGTCCGAATTACCGATCGGTATCGCATTCGCCGCCCGACGGATTTCTCCGCCTCGAAACCGCACCGGGGCGCAACACATGTGGTCTAGCTTGGGGAGTGCTTCCGCTCACACGGAACAACGCACGACCGGAAATATGGGGCACCGCTGGAGCCACCATGACGCGATGTCGGGGCGCGCCGGTTTCGGCCACATCGCTTCTCGGAGGGGTAATGTCGTTGCGATCTCATGAGTCGGCGCTGCCCGAAGGCGCCTTCCCGCTGTCGTCCGCGCAACGGTCGATCTGGTTCGCGCAGCAACTCGCGCCGCACGTGCCGATCTGCATCGCACAGTACATCGACCTGCGCGGCGACCTCGACATCGATCTGCTGTGCCGGGTCTCGTACCGCGCCGGCGGCGAATTCCAATCTGCCTACCTGCGGATCCTCGAGGTCGACGGCGAGCCTTACCAGGTCGTGGACAGCTCCATCGCCACCGAAACCATCCCGCAGTTCGACTTCCGTGACGAACCCGACCCGCTGCGCGCCGCCCGGGACTGGATGGACGCCGACTACGCCCGCCCGGTCGACCTGACCACCGATCTGCTGGTGAACATGGCGATCCTGCAGATCGCCGACGACCGGTACCTCTGGTACACCCGCATCCACCACGTCGCGCTCGACGGCTATGCCGCGATGACCATGCTCAACCGGGCCGCGGCGCTCTACACCGCGGCACACGAACAGCGTGAACCGGACTCCGCGCGCGCTGCGGACCTGCGCACCCTCTACGACTGGGACCGTGACTACCACGGATCGACCCGCTACGTGTCCGACCGCGACTACTGGCTCGAACGGGTCGCCGGACTCGAGGACGGATCGACCCTCGCGCAACGCGACGCTCCGACGGCTGCGCAGAGCCTGCTCACCGGCACCGCCTTATCGGACGATCTGGTGCGGGCCCTGGCCCTGAGCGACGAGACCGCAAGCTCATCGGCCACCGCGACGGTCATCGCCGCCTTCGCGACCTATCTGGCGCGGATGACCGGCCACGACGATGTGGTGATCAACCTGCCCGTCTCGGCGCGCACCACCGCCGTCGTCCGGCGCAGCGGCGGCATGCTCGTCAATACCGCGCCGCTGCACATCGGGCTCACCGCCGACGACACCCGTCACGACCTGGTGCAACGGGTGCAGCTGGAGCTCACCGGTGCGTTGCGGCACCAGCGTTTCAGCCTCGAGGACATCCGCCGCGAAGGGGGCGCCGCCGGGGATCCGACCCGCTACGCCGGGCCGATGGTCAACGTCATGCTCTTCCACCAGGAGCTCACACTCGGCGACATCCGCGGGGAATTCCACATCATGACCTCCGGTCCCGTCGAGGACCTGCTGGTCAACATCTATCAGAGCGGGACCCCCGCGAAGACCTTCATCGATTTCCGCGGCAACCCGCATCGCTATCACCGCGACGAACTGGCCGGGCACCACGCCGCGTTCGTCGCGCTGCTCGACGAGTTTCTGCGTGCTCCCGCGGACACTCCGCTGGACCGGATCGACACGGCCACCGCCGAAATCGGCCGCCGTCGCCGGCACGAGGTGCAG
>BBEG01000664.1 GCA_001312645.1 Rhodococcus sp. JCM 9791 | reverse complement strand
GCGGTGGAGATCTTCAGCGAGGTTCGCCAGCAGCGCGAAGTGGCTGAACGCACGCACCACCGGGATCGCGTCGACGGTGGGGACCGCGGCGAGGCGCGCGGCCAGTTCGGGGCGTTCCAGCTCGGAACGCCGTATCTGGAAGCTGGCGACACGCGCAGCCTCGACGAGATCGAAGATCTCTCACCCGCGTGTTCACGGACGACGGTGCCGAGTATGCCGCCGAGCAGTCGGATGTCGTCGCGGAGCGGTTCGGTGGCCGAAGCCGGAGCGGTGTCGGTCATGCCGCCCAGTATCCGCGGCCGGTTGCCGCTCCGCGACCGCTAGCGACTCAGCTGAACTTGATCTGCAGTCCGATGCCGAGGATCGAGATGACCCAGACGATGCCGACGAACAGGGTCACCCGGTCGAGGTTCTTCTCCGCGACGGTCGAGCCGGACAGGCTCGACTGGACTCCGCCACCGAACAGGCTCGACAGGCCGCCGCCCTTGGCGCGGTGCAGCAGCACCAGCAGGATCAGCAGGAGGCTGGTGGCGATCAGCAGGATGTCCAGGAACAGTGCCATGTCGGTGTTCAGTGCCCTTCGGCTGGTGGGTGACGTCGGCCGTCAGCTTACCCGGTGAGCGGATACGTGCGGATCGTGGCACCCATCGCCACCAGAGTCACCGTCCGCGGGCAACCACCCTACAAGAATTCAGTTCTCTATTCGAGAGTACACATTCTCGCAATTTGGATTTATGTTCGCTCGGAGCCATCCACCGAGCGAAAGGACCTGCGTGTCCGATTTCCAGAGCACCACCCCCAGCCACCGCGTCACACGTTTCGCGGCCGCGTTCGCACTGGCCTGCACCCTCGCGCTACCTGGCGCCGCCGCCCTCGCGGCCCCGCTCGACGTTCCCAGCGGATCGACCGGACACAGTAACCCCGACACATCCGCCCCGGCGCTCCGTCTCGCCTCTGTTGACAACTTCCGGGATGTGGCCGGGCCCGGCGGCGGATATCCGGCCGCATTCGGGCTTCACGTCGAACCGGGTGTGTTCTATCGGTCGAATGCACTGACCACCAGCGACACAGATGCAGCGACCCTCGACACACTGGGAATCTCCGCGGTGTACGACCTGCGCACCGATCCCGAGGTCGCAGACAAGCCCGACAGGTTCCCACCGGTGCCGCCTATGTGCGGCATCCCTTGCTGTCGGGAGATCTGAGTGCGACCGCGGATCTGAAGACGCCTGACGATGCACGCGAGTTCATGAGGGGCATCAACCGTTCCTTTGTGACGGACCCGGAGGTCCGCGCCGAACTCGGCACGATGTTCACCGAGTTCGCCACCACCGACGGTCCTCAGCTCTTCCACTGCACGGAAGGGAAGGATCGCGCGGGCTGGACCGCTGCGATGCTCCTGTCCCTCGTCGGAGTCGACCGCGAAACGGTGTACGCCGACTACTTGCTCACCAACGACTACTCGGCCGAACGTATCGAGCGACACTCGCTGCAGCCGCGGAGGCTCGGGGACCCGAGAAGGCCGCCGTGTACGCCCCGATGCTGGGGGTGGAGCGAGGATTCCTCGAGGCCGGATTCGACCAGCTCGAAGCGGATTACGGCACAGTGCACAATTATCTGCTCACCGGCCTGGGCCTGAGCCCTCAGACGATCGCGGCCCTGTCCGCGAAGCTCGTCGCCTGACCCGACCGGCTACGAAAAATGCCTGTGGGTGTGGGATCGTCGTCGATCCCACACCCACAGGCGTCACTACTGCGCCACTGTCAGAGCAGCGGGCCGCCCGCTGCGATCGCGGAGAGCTGCGCAAACTCGTCCGCCTTGAGCGACGCACCGCCCACCAGGCCACCGTCGACGTCGGTCTGCGCGATGAGTTCGCCGACGTTCTTGGCGTTGACGGAACCGCCGTAGAGAACGCGGACCGAGGCCGCGATCTCGGCGAGGCGA
>BBEG01000663.1 GCA_001312645.1 Rhodococcus sp. JCM 9791 | reverse complement strand
CCCGATCCCGGGCCCGAGCCCGCACGCACCGGAGGACCCATGACCACCTTCTCCAACGGCGCCGAACTGCAGGACGCACTGCGTCGGCACGACTACATCGCCGACGACGAATTCGCGACCGTCGTTCACCTCGCCACCGCGCTCGAGCGACCGCTGCTGCTCGAAGGTCCGGCCGGTGTGGGTAAGACGGAGCTCGCCAAGGCGCTCGCAGCGGTAGGAGGTCGCAGGCTCGTTCGGCTCCAGTGCTACGAGGGTCTCGACGACAGTCGCGCGCTGTACGAGTGGGATTACGCCAAACAGTTGCTGCACGTGCAGATGCTCCGCGACCGTATCGGCGAACTTCTCGGCCAGTACCCCGACGTTGCCGACGCGTCCCGATTCCTCGCCGAACAGGATTTCGGCCTCTACTCCGAGGCGTTCCTCTCGGTCCGTCCGCTGCTCGATGCCGTGCTGTCGCCGGAGCCGGTGGTGCTTCTCGTCGACGAGGTGGACCGCACCGAGGAGTCCATGGAGGCGTTGCTGCTCGAGGTTCTCGCCGAGCGTCAGGTCACGATTCCCGAGGTCGGTACGTTCACCGCCCGTTCGATGCCGTGGGTGATCCTCACATCCAACGACACCCGAGAGCTGTCCCCGGCGCTCAAGCGCCGCTGTCTGCATTATCACGTGGGTTACCCCACCCTCGAGCGCGAACGTGAGATCGTGACCGCCCGCGCACCCGAGGTGTCCTCGGGTACTGCGGGGCAAGTCGTTGAACTGGCCCGCACACTGCGCGATCTGCCATTGCGGAAAAGCCCGTCCATCTCCGAGGTGATCGATGCGGCTCGTGCCGCATCGGTGATGGAAGGCGTTGCACCCGAGTCGAATCCGGTCATCGATATGCGCGACGTACTGTTGTCGACGTTGCTCAAATACACCGGTGATGTGGACCTCGTCAAGAATCGCCTCGACGGTTCCGCTTCCGTACCGGTACCCGCTGCGGCGACGGTGCCCGCGGAACGTGTGACCGTGGCGTCGAATCCTGCGAACACCACCACTGCGGTGTTCCGGGGTCGTGGTGGTGGCGGTCGCGCCGCGGCCGCCAGTGGTGCGCGGCGGTGACCGCGTCATGCATGTGAGTGCCCCTGAGCGGCGGCGTGCGGGATATCCGCTGGACGTGGTGTCTGCGGTGTTCGGTCTGCTGTTGCGTAAGCACGGTGTCGCGGCTTCACCCGCCGAAACCATCGAAGTGCGGAGGGTGCTCGGCATTGTGGGCGCCCGTGATCGCGTGGCGCTGCGGTCCTGCCTGCGCGCGGCGTGCGCGAAGTACCCGCACGAACGTGCCGGCTTCGAGCGTGCTTTCGACGAGCTGTTCGGTGCGGTGGACGCGGCAAAGGCCGACGCCCACGACCCGTTGCGTGCCCAGTTCGCCGACTCCCTTCCCACGGCCCTCGAGATCGACGACGATCCGAGTATCGCCCGTTACGCCGAATACAACGAGCGTGCTGCAGAAGTCGGCGACCACTTCGATACTCCAGAGGCCGAGAAGGGCTTCAATCCGCACAAGGACGACGACGATGTGTCGATGACGTCGTCCGATGCCGAGCTGTCTGTCGACACCGGTGCGGACTCGGGCCGGCGGGGCGTGACCTACACGGTCGACGTCGAGCGGGCAGGTTCGACGACGGTCGGCGAACTGTCCGCTGATCCTGGTGCCGCGGTCGTCGGGTCGTTGTCGTGGGACGACCCGGCGACCATCCTCGCGTGGCTCGATGCATACGATCCGCACCGAATGTACGGCGGTGACGTCCTCGACGAGCCGCTCACCGAGGCGCAACTGAGCCGTCTCGTCGACGCGGTCGAGGCGTTCGTGGCGTCGCTGGCCGGCGCGAGCCCGTCCGGCACCGAGGAGATCGACGCTCCGGAATCACGTGACGCTGCGGGTGTGGATCGCGCCGAGATCGAGCTCGCGTGCCACGAAGTGTTGCG